>CAMBWO010000199.1 GCA_945871285.1 Pseudorhodobacter antarcticus
GGATGCGGGCGCGGGGCTTCAGCCCATGCGCCCGGCCAAACTCGGCATCGCCAATCAGGATCGCCGCCGCGCCATCGACAATCCCACTGGAGTTGCCAGCGTGGGGGATGGGATTGATCCGCTCCAGATGCGGGTATTTCAGCATCGCCACCTTGTCGAACCCCGGCATCCCCTCGCCCATCTCCTTGAACGCTGGTTTCAACGCACCCAGCGCCTGCATGTCGGTGGCGGGGCGCATGTATTCATCCGTGGCAAGGATCGGCAAGCCATTGATGTCGCGGATCGTGATGACCGACCGGTCAAACCGCCCCTCCTTCCACGCCACCGCCGCCCGCCTCTGGCTTTCCACGGCCAAGGCATCGGCGTCGTCGCGGCTAAAGCCATACTCGGTGGCTATGATATCCGCAGAAATGCCCTGCGGGACGAAATAGGTCTTCATCGCCAACCCAGGGTCCACGGCAATCGCCGCCCCGTCCGAGCCCATCGGGACCCGCCCCATCATCTCGACCCCGCCCGCGATATAGGCGCGACCAGCCCCCGCCCGCACCTGATTGGCCGCCAGGTTGACCGCCTCCATCCCGCTGGCGCAAAACCGGTTGATCGACAGACCCGGAATGCTTTCGTCCAGCCCCGAGGCCAGAACCGCCGACCGCGCCAGACACCCGCCCTGCTCACCCACCTGCGTCACATTGCCCCAGATCACATCCTCGACCGCATGGCCCGTCAGCCCGTTGCGCCCGCGCAGCGCGTCCAGCATCTGCGCCGACAGCGCCACCGCCGTCACCTCGTGCAGCGACCCGTCCGGGCGCCCCTTGCCGCGGGGGCTGCGGATGGCGTCATAGATAAAAGCGTCGGTCATTGTGATCTCCTCAAACGCGGTCCGCCGGGCTGCCCGGCATCAGATCATAGGGGGCTTTCCAACCCGGAACCGTGGAAATCCGGGTCAGCCAGGCGTCGATATGCGGCCAGGCGGCGCGGTCAAAGCCGAAGGGCTCGGGGTAAAACAGATAGCCGCAACACGACAGATCCGCGATCGTCATCGCCTCGCCCGCCACCCATTTGCGCTGCGACAGATGATCGTCCAGCACCTTGTAGGCCGATTTCAGACGGGCCTGCATAAAGGCAATCACCTCAGCCGACCGCTTGGCCTCGGGGACGAAATTCATCTGGAACCGGGTTGTGCCAATGGCGGTGGACAGCTTGTGATTGTCCCAGAACAGCCACCGCAACACCTCGCGTCGCTCGGCCGCCGACCTACCGCCCAGCTTGCCCGATTTGCTGCTGATATAGTCCAGCATCACCCCCGACTGCGTCAGCGTGGTGTCGCCATCCACCAGCACCGGCACCTCGCCCATCACGTTGATTGCGCGGAACTCGGGCTTGCGGGTGGCGCCGCCAAAGAAATCGACGAACTCGGGCTCCCATTCCACCCCTGAAAAGGTCAGCGCCAAGGCCACCTTGTAGGCGTTGCCGCTTTCGCCAAAGCAATACAGTTTCATCGTCATAGGTTCGCGCCTTTTGTTGCGGCAGAACCGGGGGGTTTCACACCCCCCGGACCCCCCGTGGAGTATTTTTGCCGAAATGAAGCCCGAGCAGGGCAGTTAAGATTATCTTAAACATTTAGCATCACCCTGACCCTGCGGTACAGGGAGGAGTCCCGATGACCGCCCGGAGTGAAGCCCCGCGTGATCGAAGGGATAGCCAAGCCTGGGGTGTCATGCGGGGTGGAGCCGCCATTCACTCTGGCTGAAATACTCCCCCGCCGGAGGCGTCCTGCCGTCATTGCTTGCGCGCCTCCAGTTCAGAATTGAACAGGCGCAAACGGTGGGTCAGGTTGTCTTGGTTGATGACCGAGGTAAAGTTTTCAAACAGGAACGACAGCGCCTCGCCCTCATCCAGCCCCGCTTCAGTGGCAAAGCGTTTCAGGCGGCGATAACCGTCTTCGGTCATCGCAACGGGAAAGCGTCGGGTCAGGCGAAAGCGTTTGGGCATCGGGGTCTCCAGACTTGCGGCAGGGGCAGGTTAGAACGCCTGAGGCTCCAGCGCCATAACAGTCTCGGCTCCGGTTTCAATTCGCGCCAGATGCAGCCCGCAGGCAGGCAGCTGGCGGGCCATGTAATAGCGCCCGGTGGCCAGTTTGGCCTGCAAGAAACCCGCATCGCCCCCGGCATCCAGCGCCGTCAGCGCGGCGCGGGCCATCCGGGTCCACATCAGCCCCATGCAGACATGGCCCATCAGGTGCAGGAAATCCGACGAGCCGGCCAGCGCCGCATTGGGGTTTTTCATGCCATTGGCCATGAAGAACATGCCCGCCGCCTGCATCTGTTTGGAGGCGGCCTTCAGCGCCTTGGTGAACGGCTCCATCCGCGGGTCGGCGTCATGGCCGGTGCACTCGGCCTTGACCATGTCAAAGAACGCCAGCACATGCTTGCCGCCGTCCTGCGTCAGTTTGCGCCCCACCAGATCCAGCGCCTGGACGCCATTGGCGCCCTCATAGATCATCGCGATGCGGGCATCGCGGACGAACTGGCTGGCGGGGTTATCCTCGATATAACCATGGCCACCCCAAACCTGTTGCGCCTGCACCGCCATCTGAAAGCCCATGTCGGTCTGAAACCCCTTGATCACCGGGATCAGCAGCGACACCAGCCCATCACTTGCCGCATCCCCCATCCGGTGCGCCCGGTCGATCAGCGAGGCGCCCCAATAGGTCAGCGCCCGCGCCCCTTCAACAAAGCTGCGTTGGTCCATCAGGCTGCGGCGGATGTCGGGATGCACGATCAGCGGGTCGGCCGGACCTTGCGGGTTTGCCGCCCCGGTGATGGCGCGGCCTTGCAACCGGTCACGGGCATAACCCGCCGCCGCCTGATAGGCCGCCTCGGCCACCGCATAGCCTTGCAGACCCACACCCAGCCGCGCCTCGTTCATCATGGTGAACATGGCGCGCATGCCCTTGTGCAGATCGCCCAAGAGCCAACCCGTCGCCCCGTCGAAATTCATCACGCAGGTCGCCGAGCCGTGGATGCCCATCTTGTGTTCCACCTTGCCGACCGACACGCCGTTGCGCGCGTCGCCAATCAACTTCGGCACGATGAACAGGCTGATACCCTTGGTCCCCTCACCCCCGCCCGGCGCTTTGGCCAGCACCAGATGGATGATGTTGTCGGCCATGTCGTGATCACCAGCCGAGATGAAGATCTTGGTCCCGGTCACCTTGTACGACCCATCCGCCTGCGGTTCTGCCCGCGTCCGCATCAGCCCCAGATCGGTGCCGCAATGCGGTTCGGTCAGGTTCATCGTGCCGGTCCATTCGCAGGATGCCAGTTTGGGCAGATACATCGCCTTTTGCTCGGCGCTGCCATGCACCGCAATCGCGGAATAGGCACCATGGGTCAGGCCTTGATACATGTTCAGCGCCATGTTGGCCGACACCAGCGCCTCGTTCACCGCCGAGTGGATCAGATAGGGCAACCCCTGCCCGCCAAACTCGGGCGCGCAATCCAGCGCGGTCCAGCCGCCATCCCGCAGCGCATTGAACGCCGCCTTGAACCCTTTTGGCGTGCGCACCACGCCGTTTTCCAGCGTGCAGCCTTCGGCATCGCCCACCGCGTTCAGGGGGGCCAGAACATCCGTGGCAATCTTGCCCGCCTCCTCCAGCACCGCCGCCGTAAACCCCTCGTCCAGATCGGCATAGCCGGGGATATCGGAGGTCGAGATCTGCAACACCTGATGCAGCAGGAACTGCATGTCCTGCACGGGGGCGCGGTAGGTCATTCTTGGTCCTTTCTATTCGGCGGCGCGGCGGAACCCTGCAATCGTCTCAGCCCCCGCCGCAAGTTCAACTTTCAATTCGGCAATCGCCACGTCCAGTTCGGCGCGCTGCGATTCCATCTGCCGCAACCGGGCCTGCGCCACCTCATAGGCGCGGATCAGTTGCGCCTCGTTCGACCCGCCGCGATTGTACATCGCCAGGATCTGCCGGATATCCTCCAGCGACAGGCCAAAGCGTTTGCCGCGCAGGATCAGCTTCAGCCGCGCCCGGTCAGCCCGGGTGAACAGCCGCTGCACGCCCTTGCGGATCGGAAACAACAGTTCCTTCGATTCATAAAACCTCAGCGTCCTGGGCGTTACGTCAAAGGCCTCGCACATCGCGCGAATCGTCATGGTGTCTTCGTCGGTCATCGTACTGGATCCTTGATGCTAATGATAAATGAGGCATCGCGGCGGCCATGGGTAGGCCGCTTGACGTTTACGTCAACGTAACGTCACGTCAGTCGGTCAGGTCGACCGTTTGATGTCCTGGGTGGTGGTGTCGCGCAGGGTGCGCAGGTCGGCGATGGTGCTGTCCAGGTCGCTGCGCTGCTGCTCCAGCGCGGCCAGCTGGCGGTCGGCCATCTGCACCCAGGTCTCCAACTGCGCCCTCGTGCCGCGCTGTTGATAGATCAGCAGCCATTGCCGGATCTCCTCCAGCGAAAAGCCAAAGCGCCGTCCGCGCAGGATCAACGTCATCCGTGCCACCTCGCGCGGGCCATAATACCGCGCGCGGCCGTCCTTTTCGGGGTCAAGCAGTTCGATGTACTCGTAATACCGCAAGGTCCGCGGCGTCACGTCAAACTTGGCACACATGTCCTTGAAGCTGAGCCGAACCCCTGTCACGAGCATCCCCCTTGTGGCTAACCTAAGGTCATCCGGGGTGCCGCGCAATAACACAAGGCAACTCTTGCGCTTGGGCCCCCATCGGCGAATATGGCCGGTGAAGGAGCCGCCATGCCCGATCCCCTGCGCCTTGCCCGCGAATTCATGCAGCATCTGCCCTATGTGCAGGCCCTGGGCATGACCCTGACCGATGTCACCGAAGGCCGGGCCGAGGTGATGATGGCCTATGACCCCCGCCTTGTCGGCGATCCGGCCAGCGGCGTTCTGCATGGCGGGGCGATTTCGGCGCTGATGGACACCGCCTCGGGCGCCGCCGTGATGAGCCACCCTGCCGCCACCATGGCGACCGCCACGCTGGACCTGCGCATCGACTACATGCGCCCCGCCACCCCCGGCCAGCGCATCATCGCCCGCGCCGAATGTTACCACGTCACCCGCTCCATCGCCTTCATCCGCGTCACCGCCACGGACGAGGATGAAACCCGCCCCGTCGCCACCGGCACCGGAACCTTTACCCTTGAACGGCCCGCCGCATGACCCGCTCGCGCCCCGAGCCCGTCCATGTCGTGAAATCCCGGCGCGAGGCGGCCCTGCAATGGCTGACCGGCGGCGTGCCCTTCGTCCAGTTCCTGGGCATCCAGTTCGACCGCCGTGGCGACGAGCTGACCGCCATCCTGCCCTTTGACGACAAGCTGATCGGCAACCCCCTGCTGCCGGCCCTGCACGGCGGCGCAACGGCGGCGTTCCTCGAGGTGACGGGCATCATCGAACTGGCCTGGACAACCCTGTGGGAGGATATGGAGGCTGGCCGCGCCAATATGGACAGCTTCCCCCCCATGCCCAAAACCATCGACTTCACCGTAGATTTCCTGCGCTCGGGCCTGCCGCGCGATGCCTATGCCCGCGCCCGCGTCAACCGCTCGGGCCGCCGCTATGCAAGCGTTCAGGTCGAGGCGTGGCAAGACAACCGCGCCCGGCCCTTTGCCATGGCGACGGCGCATTTCCTGATGCCCCCGCCACCCGGAACCGTCGCCGAATGACGCTGACCCACGGCCGCATCTTTCGCATCGCGCTGCCCATCGTGCTGTCGAATGCGACGATCCCGCTGCTCGGCGCGGTCGATACCGCCGTTGTCGGCCAGTTGGGGCAGGCCGCCCCCATCGGCGCCGTCGGCCTTGGTGCCGTCATCCTCGCCACCCTCTACTGGGTATTCGGGTTCTTGCGGATGAGCACCTCTGGCCTGGCCGCGCAGGCCCATGGCGCAGGCGACCTGCCCGAACGCTCGGCCACGCTGCTGCGCGCCCTGATGATCGCCGCCGCCATGGGTCTGGCGATGGTCGCCCTGCAACCCTTGTTCTTCGCCGCCGCCTTCCGCATCGCCCCCGCCTCGCCGCAGGTCGAGGATCTGACCCGCGCCTATCTGTCCATCCGCATCTGGGGCGCCCCGGCAACCCTGGCCATCTATGCCCTGACCGGCTGGCTGGTCGGCGTCGAACGCACCCGCGGCATCCTGATCCTGCAACTCTGGCAAAACGGGCTGAACATCGTTCTGTCGGTCTGGTTCGTGCTGGGTCTGGGCTGGGGCGTGCCCGGCGTCGCCGCCGCCACCCTGATTGCCGAAGTCACCGGCCTTGCCCTTGGCCTCTGGCTCGCCCGCGATGCCTTTGGCCCGACCTTCAAACCCGCCCTCGCCCGCCTGCGCAACGCGGCCGCCCTGCGCGCCATGTTCACCGCCAGCCGCGACATCATGCTGCGTTCGGTGATCTTGCAGCTGTCCTTCACCGCCTTTGTGTTCATCGGGGCGCGCTTTGGCGACAACACCCTGGCCGCCAACCAGATCCTGCTGCAATTCCTGTCGATCATGGCCTATGCGCTTGATGGCATCGCCTTCGCCGCCGAATCGCTGGTGGGGCAGGCCATCGGCCAACGGTCGCGCAGCGCCCTGCAACAAGCCTCGCGCCTGTGCATGCAATGGGGCTATGGCGGTGCGCTGCTGCTGGCGCTGGTCTTTGCCGTGACCGGCGGCCCCCTGATCGACCTGATGACCACCGCCCCCGAGGTGCGCGAAACCGCCCGCGCCTTCCTGCCCTGGGTCATCGTCGCCCCGCTGATCGGCGCGGCCTGCTGGATTTATGATGGCATCTTCATTGGGGCTCTGATGACCGGGGCCATGGTGCGTGCTGCGGTGCAGGTCGCCGCCCTGTTCATCCCCGCCCTGTTTGTGCTGGTGCCCAGTTTCGGCAACCATGGCCTGTGGGCCGCCCTGATGCTGATGAACGCGGCGCGCGGTGTCACCCTGTACCGCGCTTATCCGCAGATCACCGCCCGGTTACAGGCGTAACCGCCGGAACACCTCGGACGCGGCCCACCCGGCCAAGGCGGCCAGCAACAGCGCGATCACGCCATACAGCAACGGCTGGTCCTGGGCCATGCGGTACAATATCCGCTCCAACCCGGCCTTGCGCACTGTGATGACGCTTTCTTGCACATCCACCACCGCGCCGCCCCGCGTCAGGAAAATGCGCACCTTGTAATCGCCTTCGATCAGGTTGGCGGGCAGACTGACCTCGGTCCGAAACAGCGATTGCTGCAACAGCAGCACCGTGTCCGGCGCCAGCCGGTAAACCCCCTGCGTGGCCCGTATGCGCTGCAACGCCGCCAGATAATCCGACGCCGCCCCGGCCCCCGGCCCCAGCCGCACTGCCCCGATCGCCCGCGGAATCGAGATGTCATGGGTCTGATCTTCCGCCAGCGACAAGATGTCCTCCACCGGCCCCGTCGTCATGATGGCATAGAAACTGGGTGCCCCGTCGACCGCCATAGCGCCTTGATTGACCCAGATCCCCGCCACCCGCTCTTTCTGGCGCACCACGATGGGCACATCCGGCCCCGCCACCGTGATGATCACCTGCAACAAGGGCCCGGCCGGCGGCTTTTCCTCGCGCATCGCCGCGCCGTAAATCAGGATCGAGGTGCCGTCGAACCTCGCGTCAATCGACACCCCGCTCTGGCTCAGGCCCGAGACGATCTCCTCGGCCCGCACCGGCAGCGCCAGCAGCAGCCACAAGATCAGCGCCCGCATCATGTCGGCACCACGGTGATGGAATACAACTCGGCCGGCTCCAGCAACAAATCCAGCGCAATCTTGCCCGCCACAGCCAGAACCAGCAACGCCAGCAGGATGCGCAACTGCTCGGCCTTCAACCTTATGCCGACCCGCGCCCCCACCTGCGCCCCGATGACCCCCCCCACAATCAGCACCAGCGCCAACAGCATATCCACCGAATGATGGTTCAGCGCATGCATCAGCGTGGTGAACGCCGTGACAAAGATGATCTGAAACAGCGATGTCCCCACCACCACCCGCGTCGGCATCCCCAACAGGTAAATCATCGCCGGCACCATGATGAACCCGCCGCCCACCCCCATGATCGCCGACAAAAAGCCAACCAGCGCCCCCACCGCCACCGGCGGGATCACGCTGATATACAACCCCGACGCCCGGAACTTCATCTTCAACGGCATCCGGTGCACCCAGGAATGCACATGCGCCCGCCGCACCGGCTGCACCCCCGGCCGCCGTGACCGGATCAGCGAGCGCACGCTTTCTTGAAACATCATCGCGCCAACCAGGCCCAGGAACAGCACATAGGACAGCTGCACGAACAGATCGACCTGCCCCAGCCGTGACATCCAGTCAAACACCGTCCCCCCCACGACCGAGCCCACAAAGCCCCCCGCCGTCAGCACCCCTCCCATCCGGAAATCCACCGCCTTGCGCCGCAGCTGCGCCAGCACCCCCGATATGGACGAGGCCACCACCTGATT
>CAMBWO010000200.1 GCA_945871285.1 Pseudorhodobacter antarcticus
ACGTGTCAGACGCCGATGCGTCCAAACCGCCCACATATCTCTTCATACATAAACTTTTCAAAGAGCGCGGACACAAAACAGCAACACACCCCACTTCGGGCGCATCTGCCGTCGCATATCCAGATATTCCGTGGCGTCTCGCACCGCCCCGCCGAACCGTCCGTCTGCGTCTCCGCGTCTGCACCGTTTCGATGTGGGCTATCTAGGCCGAGCCGTTCCGACCCGCAAGAGGGAAAATCGTCGTGTTTGACATTTTTCTGTCATGCTCAACGTTTACAGGGCTTTTCGACGGTTGCTGCCCAATCCTTGCGCAGCTTGTCCACAGGCCCGCCGCCAAAATCGGCGAATCCCCCCTGCTTTCATGCGAATCCCCCGCCCCGATGGGTCACCCTGCCCGCTGAAATCGTCAGCGCCACGGGAGTTTGGCCAATATCTTGCGCCAAGGTCGCCTCGATGTCCCCGCCCAACAGCACCAGGTCCGCCGCCAGCCCCGGCACCAGCCGTCCACACAGCCCCTCCATATGCGCAGCCCAGGCGCCCCCCGCCGTATAGGCATACAGCGTCTCCATCAGGCTCAGCCGCTCATCCGCCGCCCCCGCATAGGGCACCCGCGTCATCTGCGCCTGAATGCCCCGCATCACCGACACATCCGTCACCGGCCAGTCGCTGGCATAGGCCACCGCCGCGCCATGGTCCTTCAGCGTCTTCCACAGATAGGCGTCGCGCCACCGCGCACGATCAAAGACGTTCTCCATCGTCGACATCGGGAAATCCATCGCCCCCGGCGGATGCGGCGGCTGCAAGGACGCGGTGATCCCCAGCGCCCCCAACCGCGGCACATCGGCCCGGTCGATCAGCTCGATATGCTCGATCCGGTGGCGCATATCGCGAAAGCCATTCGCCAGCCCCGCCGCCTCATAGCCGTCGATCGTGGTCCGCACCGCCCCATCGCCAATCGCATGCACGGCAATCTGCAAACCCCGGCGGTCAATCTCGGCGCAGATCTCCTTGAACCGCGCAGGCTCGAACAAGGGCGCCCCCCGCTCGGTCGTGCCGGGATAGTCGCTCAGCATGAAGGCCGTCCGGCTGTCCACCACCCCATCCATGAACATCTTGACGAAGCCCGACCGGACCCACTCATCGGCAAACTCGGCCTGCATCGCACTGGCGCGGTCCAACTCGGCCAACGCCATCTGCGGTTTGAAATGGAACGGCACCACCACCCGCGCCGTCAACCGCCCCTCGTCGCGCATCTCGGCCAGCAGCGCGCAGGTGTACCGGTTGCCATCCATGTTCACCATCGCGGTGATGCCCTGCGCCGCGCAATGCGCCAGCCCCGCCGCCACAATCTCCTTGTCCCGCGCCCTCTGCTCGGGCGAAGGCCAGGGCTCCGGCTCGCCCCCCATCGCAATCCCCAATTGCAAATGCCCCGCCCCGGTCAGCGCCAGCACCGGGCCAAACGCCTCGAACTCGCGCAACTCGCCTATCGCCAGACCGTTCTCCATGACAACCTCGTGGCCCGCAGGCATCACCGCCCCCTGCAACAACCCCGCCGCCTCCAGCGCCGCGGTATTGGCCCAGACGGTGTGATGATCGGGCGACATCATCGCCATCGGCCGCTCCATGATCCGGTCCAGATCGTGCCGCGTCACCGCATGGTCCAAAACCTCATAGGCCGCCCCCTGCGCCATGACCAAGGGCAAGTCCGGGTTGCGGGCGGCATAGTCCTGAAACGCTGCCTTCAGCCCTTCGAACCCCGCGACCCCGCCCAGCTGCAACTGCGTCAACTCATTGCCGCCCAGAACCAGATGCAGATGGCTCTCCACAAAGCCCGGCAACAGCGTCCGCCCGCCCGCCTCGATCACCACTGTTTCCGGCCCGCGCAGCGCCAACACCTCGGCATCCGACCCCACGGCCACGATCCGCCCCCCAGCGACACCCACCGCCTCAGCCCTTGGCGTGCCCCCATCCATCGTCAGGACCTTCGCCCCGGTGATGATCATATCCATCGCAATCCCTTTCATATTGGCCCAAATATCCGCCGGGGTCCGGGGGCAGCCGCCCCCGGGTCTTTCAGGCCGAAACCCGCTCCGCCATCACGCACAGCATTTCAAACATCAGCGAAACCCCCAACCAGGCCGTCCCACCGCTGGCATCAAACGGCGGCGACACCTCGACCAGATCAGCCCCCACCACATTCAGCCCGCGCAACCCCCGCGCCACCTGCAACGCCTGCCAGGACGTAGGCCCACCCACCTCGGGCGTCCCCGTCCCCGGCGCAAAGGTCGGATCGACAAAGTCGATGTCATAGGTGACATAGGTCTCCCCCTGCCCCACGATCTCCCGCGCCTCGACCATCACATCCTCGGCCCCGCGCGCATGGAACTCGGCAATCGGGATGATGCGAATGCCGACACTGGCCGCAAAATCCCAATCCTCCCGCCCATAGGCCGTCCCGCGTATCCCGATGATGACATAGCGTTTGGGGTCCAGCAGCCCCTCCTCCACCGCCCGGCGGAACGGCGTGCCGTGGTTATAGCGGCTGGTGCCGAAATAGAGGTCGTTCAGGTCGGTATGGCTGTCGAACTGGATCATCCCCAAGGGACGCCCCTTGGCCAAAGCCCGCAGAATGGGCAGCGTGCACAGATGGTCGCCCCCCCCGGTCAGCGGCACTATCCCCGCCGCCCGCACACGGGTATAAAACGCCTCCATCCGCGCCAGACTGTCCATCAAATCCGCCGGATTGGGCGCCACATCCCCCAGATCGGCACAGCGCGCCAAGTCAAACGGCGCCACCCAGGTCGCCCCGTTCTGCGCCCTGATCATGGTGGACAGGTCGCGCAGCTGCCGTGGCCCATGGCGTGGCCCAGGCCGGTTGGTCGTCCCGCCATCCCAGGGTGCCCCGATCAACCCGATCTGCACCTCGGCAAAGCGCGGATGGTCAAACCCCACATGCGGCAGCCGCATGAAGGTGGGGATGCCTGCGAATCGCGGCAGATCGAACCCCGACACCGGTTTGAAAAACCCATCGCCCGCCACGTCGCTCATCAATTCCCGTCCTTCTGACCGTTACCTGCCCCATCCAATCACCGCAGCCGCCCCGCTGCCAGCCCGAACACGACACAAAGGCGGCGCGAAATTGCAACTGGGCCGCGCCAGACCACGCTCCACCCTTGACCGGACGCCCCCTTTTGGTCCTTATCCTGCCTATCCCGAGACAGGCCGCACCCATGGTCCGCGTCCGGCCCGCCCATTCCAGGACCACCTCATGTTCAGCAAATCCCCCGACCCGACCACCACCGCCACCCCGCAGCCCGCCCCGAACCGCGGGACCGGCGTCAACACCAAATCCGTTCTGGCGCAGGATCTGCGGATCACCGGCGAAATCTCCTCGACCGGCACGATCGAGGTTCTGGGCGAGATCGAGGGCAACCTGTCCGCCCGTGGCCTCATCGTCGGCGCCGAAGGCCGGATGACCGGCACCGTCTCGGCCGAAACGGTCGAGGTGAAAGGGCGGCTTGATGGCTCCGTCGCCACCCATTCCTTTGCGCTGCGCGCCTCGGCCGAGGTGGCGGCAGACGTGACCTACACCACCCTTGTCATCGAAAGCGGCGCGCGGATCGAAGGCAAGTTCAGCCTGAACAAGGTCTGATCCCGCCCTTCCACCCCCAGGCCGCGCCCCACCCGGCGCGGCCTTGTCATGTCCAGACCCGGAGACCACCGCGAATGCCCGACATCCTTTTGCGCCATGACCTGGGCCCAATCACCACCCTGACCTTGAACCAGCCCGAAACGATCAACGCCCTGTCCACGGCGATGCTGACCGAACTGGACGCGGCCCTGACCGATCTTGCAGGCTCGGCACAGCGCGTGGTGATCCTGCGGGCCGCCGGCCGCAACTTCTGCGCCGGACACGACCTGCGCGAGATTCAGGGCTTGCGCAACGCCCCCGATCAGGGCCGCGCCGCCTTTGCCGCGCTGTTTGACCTCTGCGCCCAGGTGATGCAGCGCATCACCGCCCTGCCCCAACCCGTGATCGCGCAGGTTCAAGGCGTCGCCACCGCCGGCGGCTGCCAACTCGCCGCCTCCTGCGACATGGTGGTCGCCGCAGACACCGCCCGCTTTGGCGTGAACGGTGTCAACATCGGCCTGTTCTGCGCCACACCCTTCGTCGCGCTGTCGCGCAAGATCCCGCCACCCCAGGCCTTCGAACTCGCCGCCACCGGCACCTTCCTGCCCGCCCAACGGGCCGAGGCGCTGGGGCTGGTCAACCGCCTGACCCCGCCCGACACGCTGGAGGCCGTGACGCTGGACCTTGCCCAAACCCTCGCCAGCAAACTTCCCGCCGCCCTGCACCTTGGCAAACGCAGCATCGCCGCCCAATCGGCCCAGGCACTCGCCGCCGCCTATGCCGCCGCCAGCGCCACGATGGTCGAAAACCTGCTGCTGCCCGACACCGACGAAGGCATCACCGCTTTCCTTGCCAAACGCCCGCCGCACTGGGCCTGACGCCCGCCCCAAGACCCAAATTTCTTCGAAGGATTTTGGTCCTACCCCTGCAACCGCCGCCGCCCGGTCGCCAGCCAAACCCCCACCGCCAGCCCCACCACCGCCATCCCCAGCACGCAGTCATAAACCAACCCCGGCCCGCCCCACACCAGCAAGGCCGCCCCAACCGAGGGCGCCGCCGCACTTGCCAATATCGGCGCCACCGCCGCCGCCCCCGACACTGCACCAAACCCGCGCCGCCCCAGAATATCCGCCACCAGCACCGGCCGCAGGATCGACAGCAACCCCACCCCCGCGCCCTGCACCACCGCCACCACAAACACCAACCCCGGCGTCACCCCCGCCAGCAGCAACACACCCCCCGCCAAAACCACCAACCCCAGCGACACCAGCGTCGCCACCGCATTGGTCGTTCGCGCCTCGTTCATCATCAGCACCAGCCGCCCCAACACCTGCGCCGGGCCAAAGCAACTCGCCGCCAGCGTCGCCATCGCCAGCGACGCCCCCCGGTCCTGAAACAGCACCAGCACATAGGTCAGCAAAATGCCGTGGTTCAGCCAGATCAGCCCGAACATCAGCGAAATCGCCCAGAACTCGACCCGCCCCAGCGCCACCCTCAACGCCCCCGGCTCCGGCGCGGGCCGCACCGCGCCCTGCCGCTCGGCCCGCCGCAACGCCCTGACCCCCACATAATTGACCGGCACCGCCCCCAGCAGGATGACCAAGGCAAAGGCCAACAACGCCCCCTGCCCGCCAAACGCCTGCCCAAACACATGCCCCAGCGGAAAGGTCAGCGTCCCCGAAAACCCCGCCACCAAGGTCACGCGGGTAATCGCCGCCCGCGCCCCATCGCCCAACCGCCGCGTCAAAAAGGAAAAGCAGCTCTCATACAGCATCCCGGCCTGCGCAATCCCGATCAGGAACCACACCGCCAGCCACTGCCCCGGCGTCACCACAAAGGCCAGCGCCGCCACCCCTGCCGCCGCCCCCACCGGCAACCAGACCAGCATCTCGCCGCCCCAGCCCCGGTCCACCAGCCGCCCGGTAAACGGCGTCAGCACCGCCATCACCAGAAAGGCCAGCGTCGGCCCCGCCGCCAACTGCCCCTTGCTCCACCCCGTCGCCGCCTCCAGATCGGGCAACAGGGCGGGAAAGTTGTAATACACCCCGGCATAAGTCAGCGTCTGGCCAATCGCCAACAGCCAGACCGCACCCCCAGCCCCGACCGGCCTCACAACCCGTAAAGCGCGCCGAACTTCGCCTCCAGATAATCCAGCAGCGGCCCCTCACTGGGCGCAAAACCGCAGGCATGGGCAATCGTCGCCTCAGGTGTCCGCAAGCCACCATGCCGCTGCACATTCTCGCGCAACCAGCCGACCGCGCCCGAACAATCCCCCGCCGCCAACTGCGCCTCCACCCCCGGCACCGCCGCGTTCAGCGCCTGAAACAGACAGCCGGCATAGACATTGCCCAGCGTATAGGTCGGGAAATAACCAAACAGCCCCACCGACCAATGCACATCCTGCAACATGCCATGCGCCGGACGGTCCACCTGCACCCCGAAATCGGCGGCAAACCGGTCATTCCACGCCGCCTCCAGATCGCCCACCGCCAGATCGCCCCTGACCAGCGCCCGCTCCAGATCGAACCGCATCATGATGTGCAGGTTGTAATGCACCTCATCGGCTTCGGTCCTGATGAACCCCGGCTGCACCCGGTTGATCGCCCGGTAAAACCCGTCAGCCGACCCAACCCCCATATCGCCAAACCGCGCCGCCATCAGCCCATACAGATGCGCCGTAAACCCAGGCCCCCGGCCGATCTGGTTCTCATAAATCCGGCTCTGGCTCTCATGCACGCCCATCGACACGCCCGACCCCAGCGGAGTCATCAGATAGGCCTGATCAATGTTCAGCTCATAGGACGAATGCCCCACCTCATGGATGGTCGAGTAAATGCAGTTGAACGGATCGCTCTCCACCACCCGCGTCGTGATCCGGCTGTCATTGCCCCCGCCCGAGGAAAACGGATGCACCGCCAGATCAATCCGCCCCCGGCTGAAATCATAGCCGTAAACCCCCGCCACCTCGCGCGACAGCGCCAGCTGCGCCTCCTTGGCGAAATGGCCTTGAATGGCGGCGGGTGGCGCCTTCTCCAACACCGCCCCGCGCAGCGCGACCAGCCTTGGCCGCATCCGGTCAAACATCGCGCCCATGACCTCGGCAGTGGCCCCCGGCTCGTAATCATCCATCAACGCGTCATACAGATCGCCCCCTTGGGCCAGACATTCCGCCTCCTGCCGCCGCAGGGCAATCACTTGGCCCAAGGTCGGCAGGAAATCCGCCACCTTCTCCTCGGCCCGCGCCCGCGCCCAGATCCCCTGCGCCGTCGATGTCACCCGCGCCAACTCCTGCGCGAGGTCCGACGGCACCTTGGTCGTCCGCGCATAGGACCGCGCAATCAACGCGACAGCCCGCTGGCCCGCCGCATCCGCAGGGTCCGCCGCTGCCAGCCAGTCGGCAATCCTGGGATCGGTGCGCCGCGCGTGCATCACCCCCTCCATCGCCGCCATCTCCTCGCCGCGCTGCTCGGCGGCACCCGGCGGCATCATCGTCTCCTGATCCCACCCCAGCCGCCCCGCCACCCCGGCCAAGGCCTCGGTCTGGCGCTGAAACGCCATCAACTCCGCAAACGCGCGATTGTTCGTCATACCGTCCCCTCCCTGATCGACCCCTGCACCGGATAGGCCGCCATATGCCGCGCCCGGATCACCAACACCCACAGCAACACCGCCCCAACCTGATGGGTAATCGCCACATGCAGCGTCGCCGCCGTCAGCGCGGTCCAAATGCCAAGGCCCATTTGCACCACCACCATCACCATCACCGCATTGGCCGCCCCGCGCATCGAAGCATAGGCCGACTTGCGCCCCCGCAGCCACACCACCACGGCAAAGGCAAACAGCGCATAGCCCACCATCCGGTGAATGAACTGCACCAACCCCGCATTCTCGAAAAACGCCGCCCATGCCGGGCGCGACTCCCCATTCGGGCCGGGCACATAAAACGCATCCGCCGGAAAGAACGCCCCGTTCATATCCGGCCAGGTCGGAAAGGCCCGCCCCGCATCAATCCCGGCGACCAGTGCCCCGAGCAAAATCTGCAAGAACAGCAAATGCATCAATCCCGTCGTCATGCCCTTCAGCTTCGGCTCCACATTCCGCCGCGCCTGCAACAAATCCACCTCGCGCCGCCCCAACAGAAAAACATACCACGCACACAACCCCAGAATGGCAAAGGCCAACCCCAGATGCGTCGCCAGACGGTAGGACGCCACCGACACCATCTCGCCCTGCAACCCGGATGACACCATCCACCAGCCAATCGCCCCCTGCAATCCGCCCAGCAGCCCCAACCCGAACAACCGCCCGGTCCAGCCACTCGGCACCTTGCGCGTCAGCACGAAAAAGAAGAACCCAACCGCCCAGACCAGACCAATCGCCCGCCCCAGATTGCGATGCCCCCATTCCCACCAGAAAATCACCTTGAACTCCGACACCTCCATGCCGTGGTTCATCAACAAGTATTGCGGGCTCGCCTTGTATTTATCGAACTCCACCGCCCAATCGGCGGCAGTCATCGGCGGCAGCGCCCCCATGATCGGCCGCCACTCGGTGATCGAAAGGCCCGAATCGGTCAACCGCGTCAACCCGCCGACCATGACCATCAGCGCGACCATCATGAAGATCACAACCAGCCACGCCCGGATCGCCCCCCGCGACCCCAGACCCGCCCCGTCAATCATGCCGCCCGCAGGCTGCACCTGACCCTGTGCCCCGACCTCTTCGAATATGCTGCGCTTGCCCGCCATCTGCCGTCCCTCACTTCTTCGACCCAGACCCTAGTGCCCGCCCCCGCCCCCTTCAAGACCACCAGCGCCCCTTTCATATTGGCGCAAATATCCCG
>CAMBWO010000201.1 GCA_945871285.1 Pseudorhodobacter antarcticus
CGCCGGATGATCCACCGCCTGCCCCACCGGCACCGGGGCAAAGGGCGCATCGCCGCGCTGCCACTCGGCCACGCCGTGGATGGGCAGATACACCTCCTCGGCCTGATGGGCATGGGCGGGATAGACGATCCCCGGCCCCAGCAACAACACCCCACAGGCAATCCGCTCACTCGGCACCGGCCCGCGCAGGCCCACGAACTCGGCCCAGCCATAGCCCGCCAGAAACGCCTCGCCAAAATCCGCCGCACCATAGGTCTGCCGCCACTGCAACTGCGGCGACGCCGCCTTGACCGCACCCATCACCCCGCTGTCGGACATCGCCGCCAACCATCTACAAACGGGCAGTTGTCCAGCCTGCACCACCCGGCCCGCCCCCTCCTCCGGCCAATCCGCCAAAAAGGGCCGTGCCTCCGCCAGACCTTCGAACGCCAGCCGCACCGCTGTCAGCAATTCCCGCATCCGCCCCGCCTTTGCCTTCCGGCCCCAGACCAATCCCGCCAAGCTACCGCATCACCCGCCGCTCGACAGCCTCAAACTGCGATGCCCCCATCCATCGCCCGCCCAAACCTGATCGCCGCTCCCCATTCATTCTGGTCCAAATACTCATTCTTCCTCTCCGCCCCCCAAACCTTTCCAGTTCGTGAACTCTTGAAAATCAACTCATTGATTCCGAACGATTTCAAAAAGTGTCCAGATCTGGACAGCCTCCCCCCCCTCCCCTAAACTCAACCAGAACCGCTCAAGGAGACCAGGCATGCAACCCAAAATCGGCGTCATCGGCGGGTCGGGGATCTATCAGATCGAGGGGGTTCAGGACCCTGAATGGATCACCGTCGAAACCCCGTGGGGGCCACCCTCCGATGCCATCCTGAATGGCACGCTGAACGGCACCCCCATGGCCTTTTTGCCCCGCCACGGCCGGGGTCATGTCCACTCGCCCAGTTCGGTGCCCTACCGCGCCAACATCGATGCGCTGAAACGGCTGGGCGTGACCGATATCCTGGCGGTGTCCGCCGTGGGCAGCCTGCGCGACGAGATGAAGCCAGGCGATTTCGTGCTGGTCGACCAGTTCATCGACCGCACCTATGCCCGCGAGGCCAGCTTCTTTGGCCCTGGCTGCGCCGCCCATGTCGCCTTTGCCCACCCCACCTGCGCCCGTCTGGGCCAATCGGTCATTCAGGCTGCGGGCAGCCTGACCGTGCACCCCAAAGCCACCTACATCGCCATCGAGGGGCCGCAGTTCTCGACCCTGGCCGAATCCAGCCTCTACCGCCAGTGGGGCGCCGACGTGATCGGAATGACCGGCCTGCCCGAGGCGAAACTCGCGCGGGAGGCCGAAATCTGTTACGCTTCCCTCGCCATGGTCACCGACTACGATTGCTGGCACCCGGGGCATGATGCGGTGGATGTGGCGCAAGTGATTGCGACCCTGACCGCAAACGCCGGCAACGCCCACAGCGTGGTCGCCAACCTGCGCGTCACCCGTCCCGATTCCTGCCCCTGCGGCTGCGACCGCGCGCTGACTTATGCGATCATGACCGCCCCCGAAAAGCGCGACGCGGACCTTGTGGCCCGGCTCAATGCAGTGGCCGGCCGGGTGCTGTGAATGTCCCGCCCGCGCTTGTGGCCGTGAACCGGCTCATGGTAGCCAGATCTGATTTTATCCGAGGGACGCCCATGCAAAAGACCGTCAAGGACTATATCCGCACCATCGTCGACTTCCCGCATGAGGGTATCCTGTTTCGCGATGTGACCACCCTTTTTGCCGACCCGCGCGGGTTCCGGATGTGTGTGGACCAGTTGTTGCAGCCCTATGCCGGTCTGCGGATCGACAAGGTTGCGGGGCTGGAGGCGCGGGGGTTCATTCTGGGCGGGGCTGTGGCGCACCAGTTGTCGACCGGGTTCGTGCCAATCCGCAAAAAGGGCAAGCTGCCCGGTCAGACCATTTCTCAGGCCTACAAGCTGGAGTATGGCGATGCCGTGGTCGAGGTGCATGACGACGCCATGCAACCGGGCGAAAAGATCCTGCTGGTTGATGACCTGCTGGCAACCGGCGGCACGGCTGAGGCTGGGATCAAGCTGATCGAACGTCTGGGGGCGCAGGTCGTGGGCTGTGCGTTTGTGGTGGATCTGCCCGAACTGGGCGGGCGCAGGCGGCTTGAGGCGATGGGGATGGAGGTCTATGCCCTGTGCGCGTTCGACGGGCTGTGACCGCTGCGGAGTGTTGAAGTGAGAGACCTGCTGAACCTGACGGGGCGTATCCTGATCGCAGTTTTGTTTGTGGGGGGTGCGGTGCAAAAAGTTACTGCCCCGCTGCCCGTGCAGGCGATGCTTGCCTCGGTCGGCCTGCCCGAGGGTTTGGTCTGGCCCATTGCCGCGTTCGATCTGGTCGCTGGTCTGGCGCTGATCTTCGGGCCGGGGGTCGCAGCCTGGGCGGGGGTGATGGCGCTCTATTGCCTGGGCACCAGCTATTTCCATTGGCAGTTGCGCGCCGACCCCTGGCAGGTGACGATCATGGTCAAGAACTGGTCGATTGCGGGCGGGTTGTTCATTCTGGCCGCACAGGGGCCGGGGCGTTGGGTTTTGCTGGGGAAATCGGGCAACCGGCATTAATTCCTCGGGCCGTTTACCAATTGGTAATCAGAATCAGCATAAGCCTTATGACATCCGGTTCACCCAGCCGGACGGTCGCTGCTTGCAACACGTGACCAAACCTACCCCACCCAGCGCCCTGTCGGTTTTCCGGCAGGGCGTGCGGTTTTCAGGCGTCGGGCAACCGCAACACGGCACCCGGGTTCATGATGCCGATGGGGTCCAGCGCGGCCTTGATCGCCCGCATCGCTGCCAGCTTGGCTGGGTCGCCGTAGGTTTCCAGATCATCCACCTTCAATCGACCGATGCCATGTTCTGCGCTGACCGATCCCCCCAAGCCATCCACCATGTCGTGAACAAGTTTCTTAACATCTCCCCGCAACGATTTGAAATCAGATGCATTACGCCCCTGCGGCGGGAAGACGTTGAAATGCAGGTTGCCATCCCCCAGATGGCCAAAGCAGTTGATCCGCCACGGCCCCAGCGTTGCAAGGGCGGCCTTTGCCCGCGTGATGAACCCGGCAATCTCACCCAGCGGAAGGGAAATGTCATGCGACGACACGGCCCCGATCGCGCGGTTTGCCAGCGGAATCGTCTCGCGCAGCTCCCATAGGGCTGCCCGCTGCGCTTGGGATTGCGCGATGATCCCGTCACTGACCAGACCCTGCGCCTGCGCCGCCTCGAACACTCCGGCGAGCGCCGCTTGCGGGTCCGAATCGTCGCTGCCCCCCGTATCAATGAGCACCATCCAGTCGGGAATTGCGGCAAAAGGCTGGCGGGTGCCGGGCATGGTTTCGGCCAAAAACTCCAGCCCCACCCCGGAGATCAATTCAAAAGCCGACATACTGCCCCCCAACCGCGCCCCGGCGAGGGCCAGCAACCGCAGTGCCGCCGCCGGGTCGGGCACCACCACCAGCACCAAACCTTCGGCGGCCGGCTTGGGGAACAGGCGCAGGGCGGCGGCAGTGATGACCCCCAAGGTGCCCTCGGCCCCGATCAGCAGACCGCGCAGGTCATAGCCGGTGTTGTCCTTGCGCAAGCGCTTCAGCCCATGCCAGATTGACCCATCCGGCAAAACCGCCTCCAACCCCAGACACAGGTCGCGCGCATTGCCATAGCGCAGCACATTCACCCCGCCCGCATTGGTTGCAAGGTTCCCCCCGATCCGGCACGATCCCTGGCTGGCCAGCGTCAACGGGAACACCCGCCCCACCGCCTCGGCCGCCGTATGCACATCGGCCAGGATCATCCCCGCCTCGACCAGCACCACGTTTTCATCCGGGTAAACCCCGCGCAACCGGTTCATCCGCTCCAGCGACAGGATCAGCGGCAAGGGCCCCTCGGTTGTCACCTGACCACCCACCAGCCCGGTCCCGCCGCCCCAGGGCACGATGCCAACCCGTGCGGCACCACAGGCCCGTACGGTCACCGCCACCTCCTCCACCGAGGCAGGACAAGCGACAGCCCCGGCCACGCCACGCCACCTGCCCCGTGGCTCTTCGACATAGCGCGGCGCGACAGGGCGCAATGTGCCCGGCGGCAGCAGCGTTTCCAGATGGGATAAAAAGGCGGGATCGGCAGGGTTCAGCATGGGGCACCTCACCCGCCCCCCATTTCACACTTCAAAACCAAAGCCAATGCGGCCCTAAGGTCCCATCAGGGGCTGCAACACCACCACTTGCGGCTTGGCCGGCAGACTGTCCCGCGACAGCTCAATTTCCGCAGTCTCGGGCACCAGAATGGTGAAATCGCGGTTCAACTCGACCAGAAACCTTGCCAGACCATCGGAGGAGAACCAGTGCATCGGCAACACGACCCGCGCATTCAACCGCCGCACAACATCGGCCATGGCGGCCACGTTCATCGTGAAGGCGCCATCGACCGGCACCATCACGACATCCAGCCGCCCAATGGCCGCATATTGGGCCGGCGTCGGAATCTGGTGCAAATGGCCCAGATGCCCGATGCACAATCCCGCCACCTCGAAAATGAAGATCGAGTTGCCATCCTTGCGCGCGCCCTCGCCAAACGGACCGCGCAGATCGGTGGTCACATTGCGCACCACCATCGCGCCCAGATCCAGATCATAGGATGCGGCGCTGCCCTCCACCCCCCAGCCACGCAGGACCAGCGGGATACGCGGATCGGGGTCAGAGGTGAAATGGGTGTCATGGGCGTTGTTCATCGTCACAAGGTCCGGCACCAGGTTGGTGCCGGCTTCGCCCGTGTAATCGGTAATCGCCAAAAGCCCGGAGGTTTCGATGGCAAAGGTCGCATGTTCCAGAAACCGGATGCGCACCTGCGCATCGTTCAGACCAAAGCGGACCGGCACCACATGGGGCGCGGCCTGCGACAGGGCGATGCAGTCGGATGGGATGCGCCCCTCTGCCTGAACCGTCAGGGGCAGAACCCCCAGCAGCAGACAAAGCAGCGCCCGCACCGTCAGCCCACCGGAACGGCTTCGGCCAAAGCCAGGATCGACTCGGCCGATTTCTGGTTTCGTGCCGTATGCAGCACCTTCAGGAACCGTGGCAGTTTCTCCGCAAGGGCGGATTGGCCAAACCCGGCCGGCGTGTGCAGATAAAGCGCGGCTTCGGTCAATGTAAGCTGCTCACCCCCGGTTGCAGAGGCCCGCAACCCCACGAGGTCCGTGCCAAGCGCCGGTTCCGCCAGGAACACGATGTGCACATTGGTTCCGTCCGCTATGCCTGCGGCCCGATAGGGATTGGCCGCCAGAACCTTTTTGTAGGCTGCCAGATCAATGATGAACAGCGCCGGCTTGAAGCCGAACCGCAGCAGCATCGCTGCACTGATCTTGTCGGTCAACCCCTCGACCCCGGGGTCATGGAAGACGGCATTGCCACTCTGGATATGGGTGTCGACATTCTTCAGGCCGAACTCGGCCAGCATTTCGCGAAACTCGGCCATCGGCAGGCGGTTCGCCCCCGAGACGTTCACTCCACGCAGCAAAAGGATCTTGACGTTCGCCACTTTGGCTCCCAGCCCGCCGAAAAGGGCGGGCGCT
This sequence comes from Pseudorhodobacter antarcticus, assembly GCA_945871285.1. Classification (GTDB taxonomy): domain Bacteria; phylum Pseudomonadota; class Alphaproteobacteria; order Rhodobacterales; family Rhodobacteraceae; genus Stagnihabitans. Next base: position 5,618 of record CAMBWO010000201.1, read on the forward strand.
CAGCCGACATCGGTGCGCCCGCGTCGGTCATGGCGCAGATTGGCATAAAGCACGTGATTGCGCCACCGCCCATTGATCTGAAGGTAGCTTTGCGCGACACCTTCGTACTTGAAACCACATTTTTCCAGCACGCCGCGCGATGCGGCGTTCTCGGGAAGGCAGGCGGCCTCCATCCGGCTCAGATCCATCGATTGAAAGGCGTGATGGACCACCGCCTGAATTGCTTCGCGCATGAAGCCCTGGCGGGCAAAGGGCACCCCGATCCAATAGCCCAGCGTTCCCGCCTGCACCGGACCACGCCGAATGTTGTCCAGCGTGATCGCGCCCAGGATCTGCTTGTCCTCACGCCGGATCAAGACCAGCGGCAGGGCCGAACCCTGCCCCTCGGCACGTGCCGCCCAATAGACCCGGTTGGTAAAGGCCTTGCGGGTCAGATGATCGGCCGCCCGCATCGGCTCCCATTGGGTCAGATGTTCGGTCGAGGCGTCGCGCAACTCGGCCCAGGCGCGATAGTCGTGATGCGCCGGCAGACGCAGGGTCATCCGTTCGGTTTCGATCCGGGGTTTGCGGCGCAACCCCAACATCAGACGCGCAGCCTTGCCTTGATGTCGTCCAAAGTCGGTGCCCCATCCACCGGGCCGTAGAGCGCAAGCGCCACACCGCTTTCGGTGACTTGGCCCGCATAGCGCCGCACGTCGGCCATCGTGACCGCATCAATCCGCGCCACAGCCTCATCCACTTCGGGCACGCGGCCATAGATGGCCAGCAAACGCGCAATCCGTTCAGCCCGCGATGACGGGCTTTCCAGACCCATCAGCATCCCCGCCTTGATCTGTGCCCGCGCCCGCGCCACTTCGGCCTCTGACATATCATCGGCGGCGCGTTTCAACTCGTCCACTGTCAACTGGGTCAGAGCACCAATCTCCTCGGCGCTGGTGCCGGCATAAAGCGTGATCTGCCCCGCATCCTCATAGGCGCCGGACTGGGCAAAGATCGAATAGCACAGCCCCCGCTCCTCGCGGATTTTCTGGAACAGACGGCTGGACATGCCGCCGCCCATCGTCATGGCATAGACCTGAGCGGTATAGACATCGGGGTGTCGATAGCCCGGCGCATCAAAGGCCATGGCGAAATGGACCTGCTCCAGATCCTTGACCTCACGCCGCTCGGCCCCTCTGAACGTTGCAGGTTCAAACGCCTTTTGCGGCCGCGCCTTCAAAGATCCGAAAATCGCCTCGGCCTGGGCAACGATGGCGTCATGATCGACCGCACCGGCCGCCGCGAGGATCATCTGCGCCGGGCCATAGTTTTCCTTCACAAACCCCTGCAAGTCCTTGCGCGAGAAACTGGACACCCGTTCTGACGGCCCCAGAATGGTCCGGCCAAAGGCCTGATCGGGATACGAAACTTCCTGCAACCAGTCGAACACGATGTCGTCGGGCGTATCCAGCGCCTGGCCAATCTCCTGCAAGATCACATGGCGTTCAACTTCGATCTCTTTGGTGTCGAAGGCCGGGTTCAGGACGATATCGCCAATGACATCGAGGGCAAGGCCGACATCCGCCTCCAGCACCCGCGCATAATAGGCTGTCATCTCGCGGCTGGTATAGGCGTTGATATAGCCGCCCACGTCCTCGATTTCCTCGGCGATCCGCAAGGCGGTGCGCCGTTTGGTACCTTTGAAGGCCATGTGCTCCAGAAAATGGGCAATGCCGTTCTGCTCGGGCCGTTCATGCCGCCCGCCCGCCATGACCCAGACCCCGGCACTGGCCGATTTCAGCCCCGGCATATGTTCGGTCACAATCCGCAAGCCATTCGGCAGCGTCGTCAATCTGGTCGTCAACGGGTAATCCTCTCACGCACAAGGGCTTGCAGTGACTTAAGATCATTGCCCGCCCGTGTCACGCGCTCCTTGCGATCAAACAGGCCGGCCATGCGGGGTGGCAGGGCCGGGCGAATACCCGTTGCGGCCTCGACCGCATCGGGAAACTTGGCTGGATGCGCCGTGGCCAGCGTGATCATCGGCACTAGACCCAGATAATCACCCGCAACCTTGACGCCCACGGCCGAATGGGGGCACAGCAATTCGCCCGTCATCGCCAAGCAGGCCTTGATCGTGGCCGAGGTTTCCGCCTCCGAGCACCGCCCCGAGGCGAATGTGCCGCGCAGCATCTCCAGCGCGCCTTGCGAGATCTTGAACCCGCCCGCCTTCATCTCATCCATTAGCACCGCCACAGCGGCCCCGTCGCGGTCATAGGCGTCAAACAACACGCGTTCAAAGTTGGAACTGACCTGAATGTCCATCGACGGGCTGATCGAGGGTTTGACGCCATTGGTGGTATAGGACCCCGTGCGCAGCGCCCGATCCAGAATGTCATTCTGGTTGGTCGCGATCACCAGCTGGTCAATCGGCAACCCCATCCGGCGCGCGACATATCCGGCAAAGATATCCCCGAAATTTCCGGTGGGCACGGTGAAACTGACAGGCCGATGCGGCGCACCCAGGCTGACCGCCGCACTGAAGTAATAGACCACCTGCGCCAGAACCCGCGCCCAGTTGATGCTGTTGACACCGGCCAGATGCACCTCGTCGCGGAAGGTCAGATCGTTGAACATGTCCTTAACCCGGGCTTGGGCATCGTCAAAGTCGCCGTCCATCGCAATGGCATGGACATTCGCCTCGCTGGGCGTCGTCATCTGCCGCCGCTGCACATCGCTGACCCGACCATGCGGGTACAGGATGAACAGATCGACATTCGACAGGCCCCGGAACGCCTCCATCGCGGCCGAGCCGGTGTCGCCGCTGGTCGCGCCCACAATGGTGATCCGGCGGCC
>CAMBWO010000202.1 GCA_945871285.1 Pseudorhodobacter antarcticus
GGGATTTGCAGCGGGTTTGGGCCGAGGGGGGAGGGGCGTCCACGCGTGGGCACTTTTGAAAATGATTTTATATCAATGGTTTGCAGATTTTTGTTTACCACATTTTAACGGATGCCGCGGGCAAAGGAGCCCGCAGGGATGGCCAATAACGGTGACCCGGCGGCGGTAAAGGGGGGGGGTGCAAAAGAGTCGGGGCCGGCAGTTTGTCAGGGGCGTCGGGGCTGGAGGCATGGGCGTCCATGTTGTGGGATTACCAGCGGTTGAGTGCCTCTTCGTCGTCGTCTTTCGCGGCGACCCATTGGGCACCGTCTGTGCCGATCTCTTTCTTCCAGAAGGGCGCGCGGGATTTCAGGTAGTCCATCAGAAACTCGGCGGCGGCAAAGGCGGCGGCGCGGTGGGGGGCGGCGGTGGCGACCATCATGATGGGCTCGCCGGCACGCAGGGTGCCGTGACGGTGGATCACCAGCGCATCGGTCAGGGCCCAGCGGGCCACGGCCTGATCCATGATGGCGGCGATGGCGCGTTCGGTCATGCCGGGGTAGTGTTCGATCTGCATCGCCGATAGGGTGCCGCCATTGTCGCGCACGATGCCGGTGAAGGTGACGAGGGCCCCGGCGCTGGTGCCGGCCGCAAAGGCGTTGCTTTCGGCCCCCAGATCAAAAGGTTCGGTTTGCACGGACAGTCGCATGTCAGCCGCCGGTCATGGGGGGGAAGAAGGCCACCTCGCGCACGCCGGCCAGGGGGGCGTCAAAGTCGGACAGGTCCTGATCCAGCGCCACGCGCAGAGAGGTCAGGTCAGCGAAGGCCAAGGCATAACGCTCTTCTCGCGCCACAAGTTCGGCGATCAGGGCGCGCACGGTGGGCGCGGTGGTGTCCAGCCGTTCGCGGGGCAGGCCGATGCGTTCGCGGACCCAGGCGAAGTAGAGGACGTCGATCATTTGTCCTCCCGCAGGTGCGGCAGGGATTTGGTGAAATAGTCCCAGCCGGTGACGAAGGTCAGGGCGGCGGCGATCCAGATCAGGACCAATCCGGCCAGCGTGGCATAGGACGAGCAATCCTTGGTGCCGCAAAACGGGATCGGCGCCGCCAGACCCTGGGCCACGAGGTCGCTGTATTCGGCGATGGTCTTGCCTTGCAGGCGCACCGCCTCGACATGTTCAAGGCCGGTGCCCAGAAACAGCACGGCAATTGCGACCATCTGGGCCGTGGTTTTCCATTTGGCGAGCTTGGTCACTTTCAACAGCCCCGCCTTGGACCCCAGGTATTCGCGCAAGCCCCCCACGAACACCTCGCGGAACAAGATCACCGTGGCGGGCAGGATCAGCCAGGGGTTCATCCCGGAATAGCCGGTGATGATGAGCAGGGCGATGACGACCATCGCCTTGTCGGCAATCGGGTCCAGCATGGCGCCGAACTTGCTTTCCTGTTTCCACAGCCGCGCCAGATAGCCGTCAAAATAGTCGGTGATCGCGGCCGAAACGAACAGGGTCAGGGCGAACCAGTCGGCGTAGGGGCGGTGAAAATACAAGAACATCAGCGGAACGCCGGGCGCGGCCAGAAGCCGCAGGAACGTCAGGGTGTTGGGGATCGTCCAGCGCATGCGCCTTTGGTAGCCGATGGGGGGGACAGGGGGAAGGGGGGTTAACCGTGATGCGCGGTCACAGGCAGGCGTGCAGGCCGGACAGGACATGGTGGCCATAGGCGGCGTTGCCGTGCAGGTGATCCTCGGGCGGTTGGGGCAGGCTGTCGTCTGTCCCGAGGCGGGTGGCCCCGCGGCGAAACGCGGGGTGGGTGAAAAAGCCGTCCTGGCGGACCTGGGGCGGCGGCGGGACGTAGTGGGCAAGGTCGCCACAGGCGCGGTGGGCGGCGCGGTCCATCATCCGGGCCAGGGCGGGGGCATCGCCGTTGCGGTGGATCTGGGCGAAGATCTGATGCTGGCGGGTCTGGGTCAGCACCTGGGCCGACAGGGCGGGATGGGGGATGGCAAACAGGCGGGCGGGGCTGGCGGCGCGGATCAGGGACATCAGGGCAAAGCCGGGGGCGGTGCCGATGAGGCCTGACAGCGCCCGTTCAAAGCACTGCGCGCTGATCAGGTTCGGGGCGCTGAGGGGGGCGGCACGGGCCGAGGGCAGGGCGGGCCAGCGGGTCTGGCCATAGAGCCGGGCGGCGTGAAAGGTGCTGGGGGTGCCGCCGCACAGGGCGATGACATCGTAGGGGGTCAGGTCGAAGCCGGGTTGGCCGCTGAACCGGGCAAGTTTTGCGGGGTCGGTGGCGGTCAGGGTGGTGCCGATGACCTGAAAATCCGCCATTTCGCCCTGAAGGGCGGCAAAGGTCAGCTCGAGGCCCGGCAGGGGTGCGGCGCGCCAGCCCTGACGCAGGGCGGCGGTGTGGCTGGTGCCGATGATCAGGCCGCGTGTGGTCATGGCTGGAACGCCTCGGCCAGCGCCTCTTCGCAGATCAGGGGGTCCTGTTCGGTCTCGGGCAGGGGTGCGGGCGGGGCGATGGGGGGCAGGGGGGCGAGGGCATGGGCGTGCAGGAACTGGGCCATCACCAGATCGACGCCCTCGGGCGTGACGGAGCGCAGGTTGGGGGCGAAAAAGCGGCCACGGGCGGCGGGGTTGGTGATGATTTCGTAAGAGGGGACATAGTCGACCTCGGGGCGGTCGCGGAGGAAATCGGCCACAACGGCGCGCAAGGTGGCCTTGCTGGCGGTGGTGGCGGTCAGGACATGGGCGCCGGAGGCGGTGGCGGTCAGGGGGACGGGCGAGACGGACAGGAGCAGGCGCATGGCGGGGTTGAAGCGGCGCAACAGGGCATGGGCGGCGGTCAGGTCGGCCAGGCATTCGGCAAAGGTGAAGGTGCGGAAGGTGACCTGCTGGCCCTGCGGCGGGTCGGCGATCACACCGGGGGCGGTGGGAAAGACGGTGCCGGTGGTGGCGTCCACCCAGGCCTCGGTCAGGCCAAGGGTGAAGACGAACAGCTGGGTGCGGGTGAACAGGTCGCGCAGGCGGTTGAGGTGAAAGGCGCGCAGGGCCCGCATTTCGTGCAGCGAGGCAAAGCCGCCAGGTTCGATGCCGGGGCGCAGCGCGTCATGGGGGCGGCCATCGCGGTGCCAGACGGCCTCGGGGCGCAGGGTGGCGGTGGCGGTGTCATGCAGCAATTGGTGCAGCTGGCGGCAGGTGTAGATGTTGCCGTAGCGGCCGGAATACAGGTTGAAGCCATAGGCCTGAGGGCCGTCCAGGCCGGGGGGGGCGGGTTCGACATCCAGCACCGACAGGCCAGCCCCGCGCAGGGCCCGGCCGACATGCTGGGCAAAGCAGCTGCCGGCGGTGGCAACGGTCAGGTCGCGGGTGACGGCAAAGCGGGGTTGAACCAGGCCGGACAGGTTGAACGGCCCCGCTTCGGCCACGCCGCTGCGCCAAAAGGCGGCGGGGGGCAGGGTGTCATAGGGGGTGGCCATGGGCTGTGCTGGCAAGCGGGGTCAGAGCAGAAAATCGGTGGCAGTCAGGGTGGAGACGGCGCTGAGCAGGATCAGCGCGTCTGCGGCGCGGTCGCCGTTCAGGTCCAGCAGAACCTGCGCGCCCTCCGCCGTGCGGGCATAGCGCAGGGCGCCGGCGGTGCCGTCAAAGGCGGCAGGGCCCAGCCAGTGGAAGGCCTGATCGCCGGCAAAAGCATCGTTGGCGTCGATGCCGGACAGGGCGATGCGGTCAAGGCCGGGGCGGAAATCGGTGATGGTGTCGCCGGTGGTGTCGCGGGTGGTGCAGAACACAAAGCAGTCCGCGCCGCTGCCGCCCGTCAGCCGGTCAACCCCGAGGTCGCCCGTGAGCGTGTCATTGCCGCTGCCGCCTGACAGGGTGTCATTGCCGGTCCAGCCGCGCAGGTAATCCGCCGCGCCCTGGCCTGACAGCACATCATCCCCCGCCCCGCCGCGCAGGATGTCGCGGCCAGCAAGGCCCGTCAGCCGGTCAGGGCCCATGGTGCCATCCAGCCGCAACGCGGAGCCGTCCAGCAGGGCTTGCAGGATGGGCGCATTGGCCGAGGCGGCATAGTGCAGCCCGTCGGGTTGAAACAGGTCCAGCGCCTTGCCCGTGCCCAAGGTGGCCTGATCGGCATCGACGACGTCGATGCGGGGGTGGTCAAGGCCAAGTTGCTGGGTGCGGATGGTGTCCCAGTTGGACTGGTTCGCCGCGGCCGGGGTGTTGGCCGACAGGGCCAGCACGGTAAAGCGGAAACCGTCGGTTTGCGCCTCCAGCGGGTGCAGTTCGTCGTGCAGGCGGCCCACGAGGTCGATCAGGCGGGCGGCGTATTCGGTGGCGCGGGCAAAGCTCCAGGTGTCCCCCTCGCCCTGAATCCAGAGGATGTTGGCGAGATAGGTATCGGGCGTGGCGAGGGCCTGCTTGATGGTGGCGACCAGCTGGTCGAACATCTCGTCCTTGGAGTACCAATCCGGACCGGCGCGGCCCCAGGTCAGGGGCGCCCCCGCCTCATGCACCGCAGCGACGATCACATCTCTGGACCCGGTCAGCGCCGTGAACGCACTGGCCACCGAGGCCCCGCCATTGCCGCCGTTCAGCGAATAGGCATTGCTTTGCCCAGCGACGATATAGACCGGAGTTGCCATGACCAGAACCCGCCGTTGCAAGCAACAGGCAGGGGCGCCGGTTGCTGGTGAACGGGGTCAGACTTGCGGAAAGACCCTTACCAGATGGTAAAGGATGCAGTCCCCTATTTTACTGATTTAGTTTAATATTTAGGCGGAACATACAGCTCGGGTGGCAAGGTTGCGCGTTCGTAAGCGGGGTTGAAGACGCGCTCGGGCAGGGTGATCTCTTCTTGCGGGACGTCCTCATAGGGCAGCAGCGTCAGAAGGTGGTCGATGCAGTTCAGCCTTGCGCGTTTCTTGTCGTTGCCCTCGACGATGTACCACGGCGCCTCGGGGATGTTGGTGCGGGCGAACATATCCTCTTTGGCCTTGGTGTAATGTTCCCAGCGGATGCGCGATTGCAGGTCCATCGGTGACAGTTTCCATTGTTTGAACGGGTCATGGATGCGGACCAGAAAGCGCATCTGCTGTTCTTCGTCGGTGATGGAAAACCAGTATTTGATGACCTTGATGCCGGACCGCACCAGCATTCGTTCAAATTCGGGGACCGAGCGGAAAAACTCCTCGACCTGATCCTCGGAGGCGAAACCCATCACGCGTTCCACCCCGGCGCGGTTATACCACGACCGGTCGAACAGCACGATTTCGCCAGCGGCGGGCAGGTGGGGGATGTAGCGCTGGAAATACCACTGGGTCTTTTCACGGTCGGAGGGCGCGGGCAGGGCGACGGCGCGCACGACGCGGGGGTTGAGGCGCTGGGTGATGCGTTTGATCACGCCACCCTTGCCGGCAGAATCGCGCCCCTCGAACAGGACGATGACCTTTTGGCCGGTGTGCTGAACCCAGTCCTGCAAGCGGATCAGTTCGGCCTGAAGGTGGATCAGCCCGGTCAGATAGGTTTTGCGGTCCAGCGTGTCGGGGTGGCGGTCCTTGTAGATGCGGGCGATTTCCTGAGACAGGATGGCATCTTCCATCTCAAGTTCGAAATCCTCGTCGAGGGATTCGGCCAGTTCTTCTGCGAGCCAGTCTTGGGCGGATTGGTTTGTCATGGGACGCTCCTTGATGCTTGGCAGGTCAAGCACAGGTTGATGACAGATTTGCGACAGTTTGCGTTTCCCGTGGCGGTTGCGGTGTCAGTCCTGCGGCAGGACCGTTTCCGCCTCGGTGATATAGACCACCAGCGTGCAGCCGTTCGGGGTGTGGGAATGGTGTTCGGTGCCGTCGCGGTAGGACACGATATCGCCGGGGCCAAAGACGGTGCCGTCATTGTCGATGATTTCGCCGTCCAGCACATAGAAATGCTCCTCGCCATTGTGGCGGTGGCCGCGCGTCGTCATGCCGGGGGGCATGCGGTAGAGGTGGAAACCGGTCCCGAGCGGGCGGTCGGTGTTGGGCTGCAAGATGGCGTCGCCCAGCGCCACGCCGTCGGGATAGACGAAGGGGGTGAAGGCGTCGGTCAGGTTGGCGCGGCGGCGGGTGTCGGGGGTGATGGGTTTCATGGGGGGCCTCTTTTGGGGTCAGGAACGTCCGGCGAAGAAGTCGGAGATGGTTTTGGCCATCGATTCAGAGATGCCGGTGACGGCCATCAGGTCGGGCACGGCGGCGCGGGAGACGGCCTTGGCCGAGCCGAAATGGGCCAGCAGCGCCTTTTTGCGGCCCGCGCCGATGCCGGGGATGTCATCGAGCGGCGTCAGCGAGACGGCCTTGGCGCGTTTGGCAACATGGGCGCCGTTGGCCCAACGGTGCGCCTCGTCGCGCAGGCGCTGGACAAAGTAGAGGACGGGGTCGTTCATTTTCAGCGCCATGGGGCGCTGGCCGGTGCGGTGGAATTCCTCCTTGCCGGCGTCACGGTCAAGGCCCTTGGCGACGCCGATCATCGCGACATCCTCGACCCCCAGTTCAGACAGGATCGACTGCACGGCAGAAACCTGTCCAGCACCGCCGTCGATCAGCAACAGGTCGGGCCACATGTCGGATTTGCGTTCGGGGTCCTCTTTGATCAGGCGTTCGAAACGGCGGGTCAGAACCTCTTTCATCATGCCGAAGTCGTCGGAATTGGCCCCGGCGGCGGATTTGATGTTGAATTTGCGGTATTGGGATTTCAGGAAGCCCTCGGGTCCCGCCACGATCATGCCGCCCACGGCGTTGGAGCCCTGGATATGGGCGTTGTCATAGACCTCGATCCGCTTGGGGGGGGCGTCAAGGTCGAACGCTTCGGCCAGACCCTCCAGCAGTTTGTTCTGGGTGGAGCTTTCCGACAAGCGGCGGGCCAGGCTTTCGCGGGCGTTGCGGGCGGCGTTTTCCATCAGTTCGGCCTTTTCACCGCGCAGGGGCACGGCGATTTCGACGCGGCGGCCGGCGCGGTCGGAGAGGAGTTGCTGGACAAGGTCTTCGTTTTCGACGGGGTGGGACAGCAGGACAAGGCGCGGCGGCTCCTTGTCGTCGTAGAACTGGGCGAGGAAGGCTTCCATGATCTCGGGCGCCTCGGCGCCGGCGGTTTTGGGATAGAAGTCGCGGTTGCCCCAGGATTGGTTGGCGCGGATGAAAAAGACCTGCACGCAGGCCTGGCCCTGATCCATGTGCAAGGCGACCACGTCCGCTTCGGCCACGCCAGCGGGGTTGATGCCTTGGGAGGACTGGATATGGGTCAGCGCCTTGATCCGGTCGCGCAGGGCGGCGGCGCGTTCGAACTCCATCTCATCGCTGGCTTTGGACATTTCAGTCGCCAGATTGGCCTGCACATCGGTGGTCTTGCCCTGCAAAAAGCGTTCGGCATCGGCGACGAGGGTGCCGTAGGCCTCGGGGGTGATTTTCGCCACGCAGGGGGCCGAGCAGCGTTTGATCTGGAATTGCAGGCAGGGGCGGGTGCGGCCGTCGAACATGCTGTCGGTGCAGTTGCGAAGGAGGAATACCTTTTGCAGCTGGTTCAGGGTGCGGGCGACGGCGCCGGCAGAGGCGAAGGGGCCGAAATAGCTGCCCTTTTCGGATTTCTTGCCGCGGTGTTTCTTGATCTGCGGAAAGGTGTGGTCCTTGGCGATCAGGATGTTGGGGAAGGATTTGTCGTCGCGCAGCAGCACGTTGTAGCGGGGTTTCAGCTGCTTGATCAGGTTTTGTTCCAGCAGCAGCGCCTCGGTCTCGGTCCGGGTCGTCAGGAACATCATCGAGGTGGTTTCAAAGATCATCTTGGCGATGCGGCCGGAATGACCCGAGGGGCGGGCATAGTTCGTCACGCGGGCCCGCAGGTTGCGCGCCTTGCCGACATAAAGGACCTCGCCCTTGGCGTTCAGCATCCGGTAGACGCCGGGCGAGCCGTCGAGGGTTTTCAGATAGCCTTGGATCACCTCATGTCCGGTGGGAAGAATCGGGGGCGTGGTCACTTGGGGTCTGGCCTTTTGCGTCGGGGCGATTCTGGTCTTGGCTGCAATGATAGGAGGGCGGGTGGCAAGAGGAAAGCTGTCCACTCTTTCTGTGGATAACCTTGCGGAGAACTTTTCGGGAAGGCCGATTTTTCCTTGTTTTCGGCCCGTTTCGCCGACTTGCCTGTTTTTTAGGCATCAACGTAACGTATTGAAAAATAACGAAAGATTCCTGACCTCTTGGCAAATCCCTGATAAGCTTAGGAAATTTGTAACGGGTTCGTGACGGGATGCGGCAAAGTGGACAACTCACGGGCGCTTGACATTCCGCTACTCGACGCCGAGCACATCCGGCGTCGCCCAGGCCAGGTGTTGACCCCCGTCCACGGCGATCATCTGACCGGTCACGGCGGGCGAATCTATGAAAAATCCAACCGCGGCGCAGATGTCGGCGGGGCTTGCGCCACGGCCCAGAACGGTGGCGGCGCGCTG
>CAMBWO010000203.1 GCA_945871285.1 Pseudorhodobacter antarcticus
TGTTCCAGAGGGCGCGGACGATGCTTCATGGCAGAACCGAAATTGCAGGGTTTCAGCCAAAATTATACAAAACCCTGCAGAAAATGGCGAGCAAAACCACCTCTTATACGCACGAAATCAATGGCTTCGGAGTTGTTAAGGGCGAACAATGTAGTTGTTCAGTCCTCTTCGACCTGCTTCTTCTTGCGGGCAGGTTTCTTGACCGGGGCCGATTCCTTGGCGTTGCCGTCACGGGCCAGCACTTTTCGGGCAGTGATCACCAAATCATCGCCGAACCGATGACCAGCTACCTCGACAGCCGCAACATCGCCATCAGGCGGATGAAGAAGGTCATGGGGCGCGGATTGAGGTCGCCCGATGCCACTTGTGCCATTGTCGGAGAGGCCCGCAACGCGATGACCAATTCTGCAACCCGAGCCCCCTGGTGTCGCCGCACCAAGCTGCACCGTCACCACCTCGTTCACCGAAACGGCGGGCACCAGCGTCTCGGAAACCATCCGGCCCTTCGTCTCCACCGACCATCGCCGCTTCACTGGCTTAGCCACCTGATGGACTCCCCCTGACACCTCCCGTGCTAGTCTCCACAGAACGCGCAATCGCAGCTTACCGTTTTACCGGGAAGGTGGGGTCAAGTTCAGCGATGACCCTCCGGATGGGCACGGAGGTGACCCTTTCTTAAGGCATTCAATCGCCCTTTGCCGGGCGTTTCAGGGCATCGGCAAAAGCCGAGCCAAAGGCGCCTTGCCCTGTGGATGCGCGGCTCGGCGCTGCGGTCGTATTCTTCGCAGGATTTGATTTCGGATTTTCCCCCTCGCGCCCGCGCGGCGCCGCCGCCGCATCACCCTCTTTGCGCATGGTCAGACCGATGCGCTTGCGGGCCACGTCCACCTCGGTCACACGCACCCGCACGACATCGCCTGCCTTGACCACCTCATGCGGGTCGCGCACAAACCGGTCGGCGAGTTGGCTGACATGAACAAGCCCGTCCTGATGCACGCCGATATCCACAAAGGCGCCAAAGGCCGCCACATTGGTCACGGTCCCTTCCAGCGACATGCCGGGCTTCAGATCCTTGATATCCTCGATTCCATCGGCAAAGGTCGCGGTCTTGAACGACGGGCGCGGGTCACGGCCCGGCTTTTCCAACTCGGCCAGGATGTCGCGCACGGTAGGCAACCCAAAGTCGTCGCTGACAAACTGTTCCGCGTTCAGCGATTTCAGCGCGGTGCTGTCGCCCATGATCGCCCTGATGTCGCGACCGCAAGCCTGCACGATCTTGCGCGCCACACCGTAGGCCTCGGGATGGACCGAACTGGCATCCAAGGGCTCGCTGCCGCCCGCGATGCGCAAAAATCCCGCGCATTGCTGGAACGCCTTGGGCCCCAGCCCCGGCACTTTCAACAGGGCCCTGCGGTTGGGAAAAGGTCCGTTCTCGTCGCGATAGGTGACGACGGCCTGCGCCAGCGACGGCCCCAACCCCGCGACATGGGTCAACAAGGGGGTCGAGGCCATGTTCAAATCCACGCCGACGGCGTTCACCGCATCCTCGACCACCGCCGCCAGCGACTGCGCCAGCCGCCGTTGATCGACATCGTGCTGATATTGCCCCACGCCAATCGCCTGCGGTTCGATCTTGACCAGTTCGGCCAAAGGGTCCTGCAAGCGACGCGCAATCGACACCGCCCCCCGGATCGACACATCGACATCCGGAAATTCCAGCGAGGCAAGTTCGGAGGCCGAATAGACCGAGGCCCCGGCCTCGGACACGATCACCGGGGTCGGGCGCGGCGGGGGCAGGGCCTTCAACACATCGGCCACCAGCCGTTCGCTTTCCCGGCTGGCCGTGCCGTTGCCGATGGCAATCAAGGCCACGCCGTGCTTGCGGATCATCTGTGCCAGCACCGCTTCGGCCCCGCGCACATCATTCTTGGGTTGGAATGGATAAATCGTCGCAGTGTCGATCAGTTTGCCCGTCTGATCCACCACGGCAATCTTGCAGCCCGTCCGGATGCCGGGGTCCAGCCCCAGCGTCGCCCGCGCCCCTGCGGGGGCAGCCAGCAGCAGATCACGCAGATTGCGGGCAAAGACGTCGATGGCCGTCTGATGCGCCCGGCGGCGCAGATCGGTCATCAGGTCCATATACATCGACAGGCTGAGTTTCGTGATCCAGGCCCAGCGGGCCGCATCGCGCAACCATTGGTCTCCCGGTCCCGCACCGCTGATGCCGATGGCCGCCGCCACAATGCCAATCATGCGCGGCAGCCCGACCTCGGGTTCGGGCGCGATGTCCAGTGTCACGATCTCCTCCTTGGACGCGCGGAGCAGAGCCAGCGCGCGATGGGCGGGGATCGCGGACCATTTTTCGGAATGGTCGAAATAGTCCGAGAATTTCGCGCCCACGGCTTCCTTGCCCGGCGAGACCTTGGCGGAAATCAGCGCCTCGGCCTGCATGACCTCGCGCAAGCGGCCCAAAAGCTTGGCATTTTCGCCCAACTCCTCGACAAGAATATCGCGCGCGCCGGTCAGTGCATCTTTCTGGGTCGGCACGGCCTCGGTCAGAAAGGTCTGGGCCAAACGGGCCGGATCGGTGGCACGGTCGGACAGGATGGCGCGCAGCAGCGGTTCCAGCCCGTTTTCGCGGGCGATCATCGCCTTGGTCCGGCGTTTCGGCTTGAACGGCAGATACAGATCCTCCAGCACCGACTTCGTCTCGGCACCCGCCAGCGACCGGGCCAAGGCGTCGGTCATCTTGCCCTGCGTGGTGATCTCGACCACGATGGCCGAACGGCGCTTTTCCAGATCGCGCAGGTAGTCCAGCCGCTCGGCCAGCTTGCGCAGCTGGGTGTCGTCCAGCCCTCCGGTCGCCTCCTTGCGATAGCGTGCGACGAAGGGCACGGTATCACCGCCGTCCAGCAGGGCAATGGTGGCCGTAACCTGGTCCTGACGGGCGCCAATTTCGGCGGCGATAACGCGCGAGATACGGTCGGCGATGGCGGTCATGGCAAGCTCCTCGCATGGGTCGGACAACCCTGATAGCCATTGCAGCCCCGGACGCCAAGCCCATCAAGAAAGTAGTGCGACAATTCCGGATGAGGCGACCGGCGGATTCAGCCCGCAAGGGCCCTTGTGTGGCACGTGGAGTGAACCCCACTTACTGGACCACAGGGTCCGGAAGATCTGATACGCTGAGCGGGCCTTGCATGGAGAAGGCTCATGTCATCACGCATCGCCCTTGGGCCGAGCGGAACCGGCAAAACCCACCTTTGTCTCGGCCGCGCCGCCTGCCAGAAGGGCATGTCCGTGGGCTTGACCACTGCGGCGGCCCTCTTGCATGAACTGATGGAGGCCCGCGACGAACGGCGGCTGTTGCGCCGGCAAAAGCAGATGGCAGGATACAGGCTCGTCATCATCGACGAACTTGGCTTCGTCCCCCTCAACAAAACCGGGGCAGCTATCGCCTCGGCCAAAGCCGAGCCCAAAAGGCCAACGTCTCCACCTGATCAACCTCACGAACTTTGGCCCGCGCGCGCCATGGCACCCTGACCCAACACAGAAGCCGAACCCAAATGGCCGACTTTTGCTCCGCCTCGGCGGCCAGGTGTTACGCCGCCGTTGACAGAGCGGCGTTCCCCCGAAGAAAGACAGAGGTCGACGAGATCAGAATTCCCTGAAAATCGGCAATGGGAGGTCCCAAAAAGGCACGATTCTTTGCGGCAGCAAGTTGTGGCAATTGCGGAACATTTGGTGTGGGATGCAGAATTTAGCCCCGCAACTTATTGATAGAAAACGGTATAAAAATATGCGTGATCTTGTGAGGACTTTGGTTATGGCCGGCGACAGACGCTTGAGAAGTTAACGAAATCGCAGGGGTCTGTTAACTTCTGCTCATCCGGTTTTAACGGGTTTGTCCAAGGGGCGCTTCGCATCGCCCACCCCCCGTCGCCCGCGCTTGGCGGACCAGGCCAGGCCAACGGCAGCGGCGGTCATGGCGACGGCGAAGACGGCATAGGTGGCGAACCCGGCGCGGATACCCCAGCCTTGGGCGAGGGCGGACATCAGGAACGGGAAGGCGAAGGCGCCGATGCCGCCGCCGGTGGCGGCAAAGCCGATGGCCTGACTTTGCGCCTGGGGAAAGCAGTTGCCCAGGATGGTGATGACGGCGGGGTAGTAAATCGACGAGCCGAGGCCCGCCATCAGGACAAGGCCCATGCCGATGGCCTGGGTCATCGGGCCGTTGGCGGTAAAGCCCAGCAGGCTGAGGCCCGCGACGGCGACAGTGGCGAGAGCGGAGAAGCCGATCAGCACCACGTCCTGCCGGGGGCCGTGATAGAGCAGCGGCACGCCAAAGCGGCCCGCCAGCAGGCCCACCCAGAACAGCGACACCAGCAGCGCGCTTTGCGAGGCGGGATAATCGAACACCGACACGAAATACTCGGCCAGCCAGTTCGACACGCCCAATTCGACGCCGACATAGAAGAACAGGGCGAGGAAGGACAGGTAATAGGCCGGATGGGTCGCCAGCCGCTGCGGCGGTTGGTCGGGGTCGGCGACATGGGGGTCGGGGGGCAGGTCCATCGACAGGACCACAAACAGCACCATCAGGGCGGCAAAGACCCCCGCCATCGCGTGATAGATCGTCACCCAGTCAAACCCCGCCTGCAACAGCCCGGCCAGCGCCAACGGCCCCGCAATCGCCCCCACGGCAAAGGCGCCGTGCATCAGGTTCATCGGACGCCCGGTCTTCGCGGTATCCAGACGCAGCGTCGTCCAGTTCACGGTGATTTCGACAAAGCCCTGTCCCACGCCGATCAGGGCCGACAGCAGGATGTTGGTCAACGGATCGGGGGTCGAGGCAAAGAACGTCAGCCCCACCCCGGCAATCACCAGACCCGTCACGATGGTGCGTTTGGGCCCGATGTAGCGCAGGGCGTAGCCGCCGACAAAGGTGAAGGTGAAATAGGCAATCGCATTGGCGGCCAGCACGAGACCGGCGACAAAATAGCTCCAGCCAAAGCTTGCAAGGATCTTGGGCAGGGCCGCACCGATAATGGTCATCGACATGCCGAAGATGGTGAAGACGCAGAACAGCGCCACGAACAGGTTGCGATAGCTGCGGTCGACAAGGGGCATGGGTTTTTCGGTCCTGAACTGGCGTCAGACGCTTGTATCGGCTTATGCCGGGGCGGGGAACCGGTTAAAGCGAAATGCGTTCAATCTGATTTGGATTGAACGCATTTCAAGACAGGCAAACCATTCGAAATGCGAACTATTCCGCGAGGGTGCCGATGCGCAGCCAGATGAAATTGTCGGTGGGTTTGTAGGACCCGCCCGCCACCAGCACCTCGGTGTCCGAAATCGGTTCGATTGCGGGAAAGACCGATAGTTCCATGCCGAAGGGCAGTTCCTGCGGGCGAAAGTTGCGGGCCTGCTCGTCGCCGACCCAGACGCGCACGATCTGCGGTGTTTGGCTGGCCATCACATAGCGACCATCGGGCAGGGCGGCGACATAGGGCGCCTTGCTGAATTCGATCTGTTGGGGTTCCCAGACATTGGCCTTGTCCGATGGGTAGACCTGATCATCCGCCGCCCCGTCATAATCGGCGCTGGTCCAGGGGCCTTGAAAATCGCGGCCCGCCCAATCCCAATCGCCGGGGTCATTGGCGATGATCAGCGGGGAATAGCGTTTGCCCAGTTCCTCGACCACGAACCCCACGCGGTTGTCGGGCAGAAGGAATGGTTGCGGCATGCCACCGCCGCTGGCATCGCTGGGGTCCATCTTGGGGCCCTCGCGATAGTCGCGGTGGATGATGGTGCCGGTAAAGCGTTCCGGGTTGCGGTCGCCCCAGGTTTCCCCACCATCATAGGACGCGACAAAGGCCACGGCGCGGCCAAAGTCATTGCGCCGCGACGCCTTTTTGGCCGGGGTCATGGTGTCGATCACGCGCTGAGTGAAGAACAGATAGATGTCGCGGGTGCCGTCGCCGTTCAGGTCATTGGGCACCTCGAACGGGCGGCCCTCCCAGTTGGCGCCCTGAAACACCTGCCTGGGCTTGCCCCAACTGCGCCCGCTGTCGTTCGAGATCATCACGTCGATGTAGAAATCCTTGCCCAGATTGCTGTCCTCGACCCGGCGTTGCAAAGACATCAGCAGGCGGCCATCCGACAGTTCGATGATGTTGCAAGAGGCGTGGTTCCAGCCCGGTTCCTCGCCATGGATTTGGACAGGGTCGCCCCAGCTGCGACCCAGATCGGAACTGCGATACATCCAGAAATCACCGCCATTGGCCCCGGTCTGATAGGTCAGCAGGATGTCGCCCTTGTCCGGTCCCGAGGTCAGTTTCACGATGCGGGGATAGCGGCCCATCGCGCCGTCGGGTGGGGTAAGGGTGATCTGTTCGCCCCAGATTATGTCCTGCGACGGCGGGACATCGGCGATTTCCTTGGTGCGGGCCCCGAGGGGCAGCGCAAAGCTGATCAAGGTCAGAACAATCACGTGCCGATGCAAGGCGAACATCGCAGAACTCCGGTAGGGGCGGTCAGGCGCGGCGCAGGCGGATCACCACATCGACGCGGGACACCTGCATCCCCTCAGGGGCGGCGGGCAAGCCGGAAATCACGACCTCCTCGGCCGGGGCGTCGGTCAGGGTGTGGCTGTCTTCCCAGTAAAAATGCGGATGGTCATCCATGCGGGTGTCAAAATAGCTGCGGGCGCCGTCCACCACGACCTCGTTGATCAGGCCGGCTTCGACAAAGGCGCGCAGGGTGTTGTAGACAGTGGCCAGACTGACCCGGTCGCCTGTGGCGGTGGACATGGCATACAGGCTCTCGGCGGTGACATGGCGGTTTTCGCCGTCACCGACCAGCAGGGTCGCCAGGGCAAGCCGTTGCCGGGTGGGGCGCAGATTGCCCCGCGCCAGCCAAGAAGTTACCACGCTGTGCCCGTCCATTGCCATTGCCGCGCCCTTGTCAGTTCACCTCTGATCATAGCTTTGTTCCGCGGGTTTGCCTATGGGGCTTCAAGGCGTTGTGACCGCAGCAAGATGAAACCTGCCACCGCCGCCACGGCCGAGGCTGTCAGCACGCCCAGCCGCACCTCGTTCATCTCGGGGCCCTCGCCAAAGGACAGCCCACCGATGAACAGCGACATGGTAAAGCCGATCCCGGCCAGCAGGGCGACCCCCGCCATATGCGACCAGTTCGCCCCATTTGGCAGGTTCGCCAGCCCTGTGCGCACCATGACAAAGGTCGCCAGCATGACGCCCGCGAACTTGCCCACCAGCAGCCCCGCCGCGATGCCCATCGTCAGGGGCTGGGTCAGGGTCGCGAGTGTCATGCCCTGCAAGCTGAGGCCGGAATTGGCAAAGGCAAAGATCGGCACGATCAGAAAGGCGACATAGGGTTGCAGCCCGTGTTCCAGGCTGTGCAGCGGCGATTTGCCAAAGCGGTCCTTGAGCGGGATGAAGGACGCCGTCACCACACCGGCCAGCGTGGCATGGACACCGGATTTCAGGACCAGCACCCACAGGATCGTGCCCAGCAGCAACGCCGGGGCGATCCGGGCCGCCTTGCCCCGGTTCAGCGCCAACAGGCCCGCCATCGGGATCAGCGCCAGGCCCAGATAGGTCAGGTTCAGATGGTCGGTGTAAAAGATCGCAATGATCAGGATCGCGCCCAGATCGTCCAGAATGGCCAGCGTCAGCAAGAACACTTTCAGGCCGGGGGGCAGGCCCTTGCCGACCAGGGCCAGCACGCCCAGAGCAAAAGCGATGTCGGTCGCCGTGGGGATGGCCCAGCCCTGCACGGTTCCCCCGGCGTTGAAGGCCAGATAGACCAGCGCGGGCACCACCATGCCCCCCACCGCCGCCAGACCCGGCAGCACGATGTCGGAGGGGCGGCGCAATTTGCCCTCAAGCACCTCGCGTTTCAGTTCCAGGCCGATCAGAAAGAAGAACACCGCCATCAACCCGTCGTTGATCCACAAGATCAGCGGTTTGGTCAGGCCCGAGCCGCCCAGCGTGATGGACAAGGGCGATTGCAGCGCCACCTGATACCACGCATCCAGCGGCGAATTGGCCACCAGCAAGGCGGCCACGGCGGCCAGGATGAGAACAACCCCGCCGGCCGCCTCGTGGGCGAACATGCGGGAAACGAGGGATCGCTGATACTTTTGGCCTTGTGTCATGCGGTCCTACATAAACACCCGTTGCCAATTGGCAACCTGCCGCCGCGTTTTTGCGTGCCGGGTGCTGCTGTGCGGCCGCTATTGCAAGCCCTTCTCACGCGGTGTTACACAAAACCCCGAACCGCCGCGAGGACCCAAACCATGGCCGCCTATCCGACCTATTTCGACAAGGAGGCTCTGTTGACCTGCGCCCGTGGCGAGCTTTTCGGCCCCGGAAACGCGCAACTGCC
>CAMBWO010000204.1 GCA_945871285.1 Pseudorhodobacter antarcticus
GCCTTGATCGTCACCACTTCGCCAGCCGCAGCCGACTTGGGAACTTTCACGCGGGGTTTTGCGTCATTTGCCATTCTACTCTCCTGTTCCCTGAACTCAGCCGCCGCAGCCGCCGATGGTGACCTTGACCATGGCCGAGGCCTGGACGATCGACCCGTCCGCCATCTTGGCCAGGGCCACGACATCCTGCGTCTTGGCCAGACGGATGCGCGTTGCCGCCATCTGCGTCCCTGCCGCCGGGCCAAAGGTAAAGGTGACGACGGCCGGTTCGGGGTTGCCCGCGGCCAGCAACATGATCGCCACCGCGCCGGGCGCATCCACCGCGATCGGAACCGTGTTGCCGTTCTCGGCAATTTCCGGGGCCGTCAGGGTGATGCCGCCCGAGGCCGGCACAGCGCCTGCGGTAAAGGCCGCAGTCAATTCTTCGACGGTTGCAGCAAAGGCCGGGTTGGCCAACGTTGCCGAGGCAATGCCCCCAAGGCCGACCCATAGGGCTTTGCGTCTGGAAATTTTCATCTTCGTCTCCTTTGAACCCTGATCGGTCACTCTTTCAAAGTGACCAGATACGCCACCACATCTTCGATCTCCTGCGCCGTCAGGATCGGCAGCAGCGGACCTTCCGGCGCCTTGCCGGTGTAGCCGTTGGTTGCCCGGGCAAAGCCTTCGGTCTTGTAAAAGGCCGGCATGAAGGTGCCCTCGAAGGTCAGCTTGGCGTTGGCCACCAGACCGCGCAGTTGCGCCTCGTCATAGCGGCTGGCCACCCCGTCCAGCGCGGGGCCGATATTGCCGGGGAATTGCACTGTCTGCATCGCGGCGATGACGTGGCAGGCCACGCAATTGCCCTTGGCGGCAGTGGTCATCACCTTGGCCCCGTTCTCCGGGTCGCCCGGCATGTCCGCCAGGGTTGCGGCAATGGCCCCCTCGACAAAAGGAACGTCGCTCGGGGCAGTTTCGCTGGTCGCAGGCATCGCCGCGACCACGGCAATAACCCCCGCCAACAAAGCGTGGCGCGTCATGATGATCCTCCCTGATCTCTTCCGCTTCGCAGGATAAGCGCGGACTGTGGCTTCATGCAATAGAAATATATGCATTTTTGAATATTTAGATATCCTATGTATTTACAATACGTTACGCTCATCCCTGCCCGGCCATCCGGGCAGCCAGATACTTCTGGAAATGTTCACCACTGTCATAACCATGATCGCGGACCCAGGTCAGCAACGCCTCGGTGGTGCCGATGCCAAAGGCGCCGGGCATCAGCGCCACGGCTGAGTCTGCCGCCGTCTTGCCGGGCGAAACCACTTCGGGCAAAAAGATCATCGTGGGGGTGAACATGACGCCCCAGCGCACCGCCATATCCTTTTCGGCCATGACTGTGCCGTCAAGATCGGTGACCTCGACATCGCCGAACAGGTTCAACTGCACCACGAAATAGCTGTCGCGGATCAGCGCATCGACCTTGGGGTCAGGATAGACCTGTTCATGCATCTGCGTGCAATAGATGCAGCCGCGCTGTTCGACGATGACCAGCAGGCGCTTGCCCTCGGCATTTGCCTCGGCCAGATCCTCACGCAGGTCCTTGAAGGTTTCGCGCAACCAGTCGGGCTTGTGCAACCCGTCATCGCCCAGATCGGTCGCAGACGTTGCCAGCGGGAACAGGGCAAGGGCAAGGATGGCAAGGGAATGGCGCAGCATCGGCGGCCTCCTCATTTCAAGGTTGCGGTCCAGGTGAAGTTTTCGATCAGCCAGGTCGACAGGATGGACACGGAATGGGTGGCGATCAGGATGGCAAAGACGATCAGCATCACGCCCATCCCCTTTTCCACATGGCCCATCAAACCCCGGTTGCGCGCCACCCACCCCAGGAATGGCCGCGCAAACATCGCCGCCACCACAAAGGGCGAGGTCATCGCAAGGCCAAAGGTCAGCACCAGCGCCGTGCCCTGCATCAGCGTCTCCTTGGTCGAGGCGATCATCAGGATCGACGCCAGCACCGGCCCGACACAGGCCGTCCAGCCAAAACCAAAGGCCAGCCCCATGACATAGGCACCGACAACCGTCTTGGGGTCGGCCTTGCTTTCCATCCGGGCCTCGCGCAGCAGAAAGGGGATCCGCAAAAGGCCCAGAAAATGCAGGCCAAAGACCAAGATCACCGCCGCCGCAGCGTAGTTCAGCCAGTCCTTCCACGCCCGAAACGCCTGCCCCGCCGCCGTGGCCCCCAAGCCCATCAGGCCAAAGATCGTCGTGACGCCCAGCGCAAAGAACAGCGCCGATATCACCAACCGCCGCTGCGCCCCCGGCGCAATCTCGCCCGTGCCGCGCAGTTCGGCCACCGACATGCCGCCCATATAGCTGAAATAAAACGGCACCATCGGCAGGATGCAGGGCGAAAAGAACGCCAGCAATCCCGCCAATGCCGCGCCGCCAAACGAGATGTCCAGCATCATTCCCTTTCCCGGACTGACCTGCGCGACCCGACCTGCGCGACGGGCGCGCTCATCCGGCTTGTCGGAGGCGTGAAAATATATTAGGATATTCCTATGTAAAGATGGAACTGTCAACATGGGCTTGGTGCGCGCGATCCTGGTTTTGGCCTTCGGGCTTGCGGTCCTTCCGCTGGCTGCCTGGGCCGAGATGCGGCTGATGATGGTCGAACAGCCCGGCTGTTCCCATTGCGCCGCCTGGCGGGCCGAGGTTGGCCCCGAATACCCGCTGACCGCCGAGGGCAAGGCCGCCCCCCTGCTGCGGCAAGACCTGCGCTCCGCCCTGCCGGATGGCCTCACCATCGCCTCGCCGCCCATCTTCACCCCCACCTTCATCCTTTTGGTCGACGGTCACGAAACCGGCCGGATCGAGGGCTATCCGGGTGAGGATTTCTTTTGGCCCCTGCTGGCGCAAATGATCGCCAAGGCGGGCTGACCCCCCGCCTCGGCACGCGGTTGCGGGACCGCGGCCGCCCAACGGTGGGCAAAGGCTGCTCTCCCGAGCGCGGTTTTGCGGCGCAGATGCTGGAACCGGTTGCCGATTGCCCGGCAAACCGTCACAACAGGCGAAACAATCGAGGCCCGATGACGTGAGTGCCGCCCAGAACAGAAAGACCGGCGACAGCCCCCCCGCTCAGATTGAAACCCTGATCGCGCAGGCCGAGGTTGCCGCCAATTTTCTGAAGGCCTTGGGCCATGACGGACGGCTGTCCATCCTGTGCCATTTGCGCAGCGGCCCCAAAAGCGTGACCGAACTGGAAAATCTGGTGCAGAACCGTCAGGCCGTGGTCAGCCAGCAACTGGCCCGCCTGCGGCTTGAAGGGTTGGTCTCGGCCCGGCGCGAGGGGCAGGCGATCTATTACTCCTTGCTTGACCCCAAGGTCGAGGCGATGCTGGAACTGTTGTGCCATCTGTTCGCAGAACCTGCGCAAGACCGGAAGAAATCCTGACCAGCGGCAAACAGAACCACCGGCAGGATACCAATACAGACGGGGGAGGAAGAAGGACATGGAATCACTGCCGGTGGGTCTGTTTGCGGCCCTGGTCGGGCTGGTCGGGGGCGTGGTCCTGGGGCTGGCCGCACGTCTGGGCGATTTCTGCACGCTGGGGGCGCTGGAAAGTGCCGCCTATGGCGGGGATCAAAAACGGATGCGGCTGTGGGGCATCGTGCTGGGCGTGGCCATATTGGGCACGCAACTGGGCGCGATGGTCGGGTTCATCGACCTGTCGGGCACCTTTTATCACACCGTCGCCTGGAACCCGGTCGGGTCCATTCTGGGCGGGCTGGTCTTTGGCTATGGCATGGCGCTGGCCGGCAATTGCGGCTTTGGCGCGCTGGTGCGGTTTGGTGGCGGCGACCTGCGGTCGCTGGTCGTGGTCGTGGTGATGGGGATTTTCGGCTTCATCACACTGTCGGGCCCGCTGGCCCCCTTGCGGGTTGCCGTGTTCCCGCAGGTGGATGCCACGGGTCCGCAGGGGATCGTGCAGGATCTGGCGGGCTTCGGCTTGCCGCCGGTCGTGGTCGTCGGGCTGATCGGCTTTGGCGCGATTGCCTGGGGCCTGTCCTACCCGGCCCTGCGCAACAATCTGCGGATGATCCTGTGGGGCGGTGCCGCCGGTCTGGCCGTGGTCTGGTGTTTTGCCGGGACCACCTTTCTGTCCACCCTCAGCCTGGGCGCGATCGATGTCGAAGGCCCGTCCTTCACCGCGCCGGTCGGGCGAACCTTGATCTTTCTGATGACCTCGACCGCAGGCGGCATCAACTTTTCGGTCGGTGCGGTGATCGGGGCAATGACCGGCGCCTTGATCGGGTCCATGATCAAGGGACTGTTCCGCTGGGAAGCCTGCGATGACCCGCGCGAGTTGGGACGCCAGGTCGGCGGCGCCGCCTTGATGGGCATGGGCGGTGTCGTGGCGATGGGCTGTTCGGTGGGTCAGGGCGTCACCGGCTTTGCCGCTCTCGCATGGTCCGGCCCCGTGACACTGGCAGCCATCGTCGTTGGCGCGATGCTTGGCCTGCGTCAGTTGATATCGGGATTCCAGCCGGGCTGACATCTTTGATCAGGTCTGCCGCAAGCTTCCGATCGACCCGAAAACTTCGCCCTAAACCCGATCCATAAGGCGCCCGGACGACTCGTCCTGGTCGACCGGCACCGAATACAGGATGAAATCGCTCTTGGGCCTATACGAGTCATACAGCCGCCGCCCGGCATAGTTGAATTCCTGCGTCAACCACCGCACGTTGGAAATCGCCCGCGCACGGGCAAAGCCGATCACATGGTCGATCAACCCCCGCCCCACGCCGCCGCCCCGCACCTCGGGGCGGACATACAGGTCCGACAGGTAACACACCTTGGCCCCCGACAGGGACCGGTGCATCAGCTGATACTGCACGAACCCCACCACCTGACCATCAACCTCGGCCAGATCGCACCAGAACTCGGGGGCTTCCGCGAAAATCCAACCCCAGACCGCCGCCTTGGCCTCGGGGCCAACGGTGGTCTTGTAAAACCCGGCATAGGCGTCAAACAACGCCTCCCACACCGCCCGGTCCGCTGGGGTCAGGGCGCGGATCACGCCATCCCCCCCGCAATCAACCGCGCGGCCAGCCGCATGTAGGGTTCGGCCAGGGGGCTGTCCGTCGCCGCAATCGGCGTGCCGCCATCGCCCGCCAGCCGCACGTCGATGTTCAACGGCAACTCACCCAGAAACGGCAAACCCATCTTCGTCGCCTCGGCCGCGACACCACCATGGCCAAAGATATGCGCTTCATGCCCGCAGTTGGGGCAGATGTAGGTCGACATGTTCTCGATCAGCCCCAAAATCGGGGTCTTCAGCTTGACGAACATGTCCAGAGCCTTGCGCGCATCCAGCAGCGCCACATCCTGCGGCGTGCTGACCACCAGGGCGCCCGTCAGATGGGTCCGTTGACACAGGGTCAACTGGATGTCCCCCGTGCCGGGCGGCAGATCGATAATCAGAATGTCGAGGCTCCCCCAGGCCACCTGCGAAATCAGCTGCTGCAAGGCCCCCATGATCATCGGCCCGCGCCAGATCACCGCCTCATCCTCTTTCAACATCAGGCCAATCGACATGACGGTGACGCCATGCGCGTGCAGCGGCTCGATGATCTTGCCATCGGGCGAGGCGGGACGCTTGTTCACCCCCATCATCCGCGGCTGCGACGGGCCATAAATGTCCGCATCCAGCAACCCGACCCGCCGCCCCTGCCGCGCCAAAGACACCGCCAGATTGCTGGCCACGGTGGATTTGCCCACCCCGCCCTTGCCGCTGGCCACCGCAATGATCCGGTCCACCCCCGACACCCGCTGCGGCCCGCCCTGGATCGGCGTCGGATGCTGGCCGATCTTCAACGTCGGCGGTGGCGCCTTGGCCGCCCCGCCATGCGCCGTCGTCACGACCTGCACCGATGCCACCCCCGGCAGGGCCTTGATCGCCATCTCGGCCGCCACCTGCGCCGGCCCCAGACCCCGCGCCTCCTCGGGCGTCGGCGCCTCGATCACGAATCGCACAAGGTCGCCCTCGATCGCCAGCGCCCGAATCATGTCGCGGCTGATCAAGGTCCCCCCCGAAGGGGTCGAAATCCGCCCCAGCACCGCCAGCACGTCGTCAAGTGATATCGTCATCCGTTCGTTCCCTGCCCAAGCACGCGGCACGGTGTTCCGCTTCGCGTCAAAGGGCAAGGCCCAGTTGACCAAACGCTCAAAAAATCAGCGAAGCTTTTGTAAATGATGAAGTTTTCGTGACACTCAGCCATGCATTTGCCGCATAGCAGCAATGATGCATGGGTGTATTGTGCAGTCGCAGCAATTGGCCCATGTTTGCCCTAACAGCGCAACAGGATCGTCTCACTCGGAACGGTCGGGGCGCCAAGGAAAGAATGTGAGGCTTGAAATGGCATATGTAAATTCGCGCACGGCATCGGTAAGCTTCTCGGACCGCTTCGGCGCCGTCGTCAAAATGATCAAGGATGCGGTTGAACGTCGTCGCGTCTACGCAATCACGGTTCAGGAACTGTCGGCCCTGTCGGACCGCGACCTGACCGACATGGGCATCTCGCGCCTCGGCATCACCGAAGTGGCCCGCGAGGCGGCCTATACCAAGTAACTCTTGCCAGGGCCGTCAACCTCCTCCCTGACGGTCGTAGGCTCGGCGGCGATGCGCTCCTCCTCCCTGCATCGCCGCCCCTTTCTTCGGCCCCCACGGGCCAACGACGTTCCCAAGGCCCTACCTCCTCCCAGGGCCAACGGACCCGCGGCACCCCCCACCTCCTCCCGGAGGGTGCCGCACTCCCCCTTGCATCACCCCAGACAGCCACGGATAGTGCCCAAAACCTGCGGGGGCCCGATGCGGATTTCCATGTTGTCAGCGGCACTTGTGGCCGCCCTGGTCGGCTATGGCAGCACGATCGCGCTGGTCCTTGCCGCCGCTCAGGCGGTGGGCGCCACGCCCGCCCAAACCGCCTCCTGGGTGCTGGCGATCTGCCTGGCCAAGGGGGTCGGCTCTGCCGGCCTCAGCCTTTATGCCCGCGTCCCGGTGGTCCTCGCCTGGTCCACCCCCGGCGCCGCGCTGATCGCCGCCACCGCCGGACTGACCATGGCCGAGGCGGTCGGCGCCTTTGTCGCCACCGGCCTTCTCATCGCCCTGACCGGGGCCGTCAAACCCCTGGGCCGGGCCGTGGCCCTCATCCCCGATGGCATCGCGGCCGCCATGCTGGCCGGCGTCCTGCTGCCGTTCTGCCTGAAGGGCACCACCGCCGCCCAGACCCTGGGCTGGCTCGCCCTGCCCATGGTCGCGGTCTTTGCCCTTGTCCGCCTGCGCAACCCCGTCCTTGCGGTGCTGGCGGCCCTCGCAACCGGCATCGTCACCGCCTACACCCTTGGCGGAGCGCGACTGCCCGCCCTCAGCCTGCCCCTGCCCGCCCTGACCTTCATCCCCCCCACCATCCGGCCCGATGTCCTGCTGGGCCTCGCCCTGCCCCTCTACCTTGTCACCATGGCCTCGCAAAACCTGCCCGGCTTTGCCACGATGCGCGCTGCCGGATACACTCCCCCCGTCCGCCCCGCCCTGATCACCACCGGCCTCCTTTCCGCCCTCTCTGGCCTGTTCGGCGCCCATACCATCAGCATGGCCGCCATCACCGCCGCCATCTGCATGGGCGACGATGTGCACCCCGACCGGGCCGAACGCTGGAAAGTGGGCCTCATCTATGGCGGCATCTGGGTGGCACTCGGCCTGCTCAGCCCGGTGATCCTGCCGCTGCTGCAATCACTGCCGCCGGGCGTGATGACCCTTCTGGTCGCCCTCGCCCTGCTCGGCCCCCTGATGGGCGCCCTGACCGGAGCCTATGCCACCCCGCCCACCCGCTTTGCCGCCACCATCACCCTGGCCGTCACCGCCTCAGGCGTCGCCGCCATCGGCATCGGGGCGGCATTCTGGGGCCTGCTGGTCGGCCTTGCGGTCTTCACCCTGGAAACCCGGACCCGCCGCCCCTGATTTCATATTGGTCCAAATATCCCCGCCGGAGGCTCCTGCGGCTGGCCCGGGACGCTCCGCGGGGAGTATTTTTGCCGAAATGAAATCGCCTCAGGTTTAGGGCCTGTTGAGGTTCAGCGCGAGTTGATAAGGGCTGCGACGGCGTAGATCATGGCTTTGAACGAAGCGTCAGTTTTGTCTGAGCGCAGGGCAATGCGCTTGAACTCTTTGAGTTTGCAGAAGCAGTTCTCGATGAGGTGGCGGCTCTTGTAAAGTTCCGTGTCGATGGACAGGGGTGCCGCTCGTCGCGGATGCTGGGAAATGCAGATCACAGCACCGCGTTCATTCATTTCGGCGATGATCCAGTTGCTGTCGAACCCCTTGTCAGCGAGC
>CAMBWO010000205.1 GCA_945871285.1 Pseudorhodobacter antarcticus
GCGGGTGATGACATGACCACGACCTTGCCCACCTCAGCCGCGATCCCCGGTCTGGTCCAGGCCTCGGCCATGGCTGTGACGGCCATGATCTCGATCCAGCTCGCGACCGCCCTGTCGCGCCCCCTGGTGGCCGAGATGGGGGCGCCCGCGGTGACATGGGCCCGCATGACGGCGGCAGCGGTGGTCCTGCTGCTGGTCACGCGGCCGCACCTGCGCGGATTGACCCGGTGCGCCGTTCTGGCGGCGTTGATGCTGGGCGGCGCACTTGCCGTGCTGTCGGCCAGCAGCTTTGCCGCCGCCAGCCGCCTGCCATTGGGCATGGTCGCCACCATCGCCTTTCTGGGCCCGCTGTCGCTGGCCCTGATTGGCGCCAGGGGCTGGCAGGCTGTCGCGATGGCGCTGCTGGCGGGGGCGGGAGTCCTGTTTTTGCTCTGGCCGTTTTCGGCCGAGACAGAGGGCGGTTGGGTTGCCGACCCGGTTGGAATGGCCCTCGCCGCAATCAGCGCCGTCGCCTGGGCGCTTTACATTGTGCTGACCAGACGGGTCGGCATGGTGTTCAAGGGAACCGACGGCGTGACGATCTCGATCCTCACCGCGGCAATCCTGTTGGCCCCCTTCGGGGTGGCGGGACTACCGCAGATGCCGCCCGTCTCCGTCATCGCCGGTTCGGCGGGCCTTGCGCTGCTCGCGCCGTTGCTGACCTGCCTTCTGGAACTGGCCGCCTTGCGCAAATTGGGGGCGCCCTGCTTCAGCGTGTTGATGAGCGTTGAACCCGCAATTGCGTCCCTGTTGGGCCTGCTGATCCTGCACGAAGTGCCGGGTGCCCTGCAAATTCTCGGCATCGGCTGCGTCATCGTCGCCTCCATCGCGACGGTGCGCCTCACCTCGGCCACCGCTTGAGGCCGGTGTCACGGGATGCCATGTTCCGCCGCCTCGGCCTCCTCCTCCAGCAGGGCCACGTCACAGATCCAAGCATCGCCATCACGCTCCAACGCGCCCTTGGCCATCAAGGATTGCAACACCTGGTTCACCTTGGGCCGACTGGCCCCGACCAGCAGCGCCAGTTCCCCCTGGTTCAGCACCATCCGCAGGCGGACGCGGCCGGGACCGGCGGGCACCTGACGCTCCCGCAGGGCGAACAGCAAGAACCGCGCGATCCGCGACCCCAGGTTGTACAGCGCGATGGATTCCATCTGGTAATTCGTGGTCCGCAGCTGCTGGCACAGGTGCCGGGCCAGGGCGAGGCCCAGCTCTGCATGGGCCTCGGCCACCTGCATGAACCGGTCGCGCCGCAAGATGATGCCGGAACTGGGCTGCATCACCGTGGCATCGGCCGACCTCGGATGGCCGTCGATCAGCGAGAATTCGCCAATCACCTCGCCCGGCCCCATGTGGCGCAGCACCAGCTCCTTGCCCGTCGGGGTGGCTATGGACAGCCGTATCTGTCCAGACACCAGCGCCAGCAGATAGTCGCCCGCATCGCCGCGCTGGAACAGGACGGTGCCCGTGTCCCAAGCCCGCCGCGTGGCCGAGGAGGCCAGGGCCGCTATCGTAACCCCGTCAAGGCCGGCAAAGACCAATGCGCGGGACAAGGACCGTTCCATGTCGCGGACAGCACCTTCGGTCTGCGGATATGTCACGCTGTAAGCCCCGCGTTCTGACAGGCCTCAACGTTAATCCCGTGCCCGCAACCGGTCAAGCAGGATGCGTTCCGCAGGGAACAGCGCGCCCGGGCCAGTTGGGGGAAAGTGGGGTCAAGGACATCAACCCTGAACCCACGGAGACGATCATGATCCCCTTTCTGACCACCGACATGCTGGTGAACCTGATGACCCGCGGCAATCCCCCGCCGCGCACCTTGAACGCCGACTACGCCTGGCATCTGGACCACCTTCCGGTTGAGGTTGCCGCCTTGGCGCGGGACCCCTGGCCGCTGCGGCTGCTGCCCCAATCCCTGCGCGCCCCGCTCAAGGCCCGCCTTGCCGCCCGCAAGTACGAACGCACCCTCATTCATCTGTGGGAGATTTCGCCACATCTGCTCAATGACATCGGTGTGACGTTCACGCCGATCACTGCGTCCGATGACCATCTGATTGCCGCCCCGGCCGGGTTGGTGGCGCATGTCCTGGCCCACGGCCCACTGCCGACCGAACCCGTCCTGCAAACCCGGCCCGACCCGACTCCCTCTGCGCCCCAGGCACCGGTCAAGGCCGATCAGGACAACCCCCGCACTGATCAAACCCCGCTCGCCGCCTGACTCGCCGGGCCCTCGCGATCCAAGTCATCCAGACCGGCGTCCCGGCCAGGGCACGCCGGTCTTCCGCGCTTGGTTGCACGACCTCAACGTGAGCCTCGCCCGCGCCGACCAAACGCCAAGCCCGAAGCTGCATCTTGGTTAAGAGAATCGTTGATTCGTAACCGATTGGTAGGAACACTATCCCTGCAAATTTTGCTGTTCTTGAAATCAATGGGCGGTTGCTGCCATCAAATCAGGCGCCAGTTGAAACGCTGCGGAGATTGTGGTCGGAATGAAAAAGCGCGTTCTGGTGATCGGTGGCGGTGTCGCGGCAATGACCGCCGTCTACTCCTTGACGAAACTGCCCGATTGGCGGAACCGGTTTGACATCACCGTCTATCAGATGGGCTGGCGGCTGGGGGGCAAGGGGGCCAGCGGGCGCAACCCCGCCAAGGGCTACCGGATCGAGGAACACGGGCTGCATGTCTGGGCCGGGTTCTATCAAAACGCCTTTCGCAACCTGCGCGCCTGTTATGAGGATATGGCCCGGCTGGGCCTGCGGGCCCCGGATGCGCCCATGGCGACCATTGATCAGGCCTTCACACCGCTCGATTACCTGTGCCTCGCCGAAGATGTGCCCAGCCCCGACGGCTCTCAGATTGATTGGCGCCCCTGGCTGATCGACCTGCCCGACAATGCCGAGCTTCCGGGCAAGGCGACCACGGTCATGACCCCCTTCGAAACCTTCTGTCACGTCCTGGCAACGCTGCACGAATTCCTCCAGCGCCACGAGTTGGAGGATTCGACCGACCCCACTGCCGACAGGCCCCGGCGCGACCATGTCACCGCCAAACTGCGCTCGGCCCATGGCAATCTGCACAGTTTTGTCCAGCGGCTGCCCAAACATCCCAAACACCATCTGCCATCCCATCAATCCCTGCTGACCGATTTCATCACCGCCGCCCAAGCCGAGGTGCACAGCCTGCAAACGGCCGAGGCTCAGCAGGATGACAGGCTGCGCCGCCTGCTGTTGCTGATGGACGTCATGCTGGCCTATGCCCACGGCATGGCCGCCTCGGATGCCTTCACCACGGGTTACGATGTGCTGGATCAGTGGGAATTCACCGATTGGCTGCGGGCCAACGGGGCCAGCGAACAGGTGCTGACCTCGGTCCTGCTGCGCGGCTGTTATGATTTCGTGTTCGGTTTCCCTTCGGGCAATGTCCGGGTGCCGAACATGGGGGCGGGCACGGCGGTCCGGGCCATGGGGCGGTTGCTGCTGACCTACAGCCAGACCGTGTTTCACCAGATGGAAGCGGGCATGGGCGACACCGTCTTTGCGCCCTACTATCTGGTCCTGCACCGGTTGGGGGTCAAGTTTGAATTCTTCCACGCCGCAACCGCCCTGCGCCTGACCCCCGACGGAACCGAGGTTTCGGCGGTCGAAATGGTCCGCCAGGCCCGCACTGTCGACGATGCGCCCTACCGCCCGCTGCACGATGTCAAAGGCCTGCCCTGCTGGCTGTCCACCCCGGACTGGGACCAGTTGCAGGATGGCCGCCGCATGGAACATGAGGGGGTGCACTTCGAATCCGAAGAGCACGCGCCCCACGGCGAACCGCTGGTCAAACGCAAGGGTCAGGATTTCGACGTCGTGCTGCTGGGCGCCTCGCATGGCTCGCTCCACCGCCTGACCGGCGACCTGAGGGCCGCTTCGCCGCGCTGGGCGCGGATGCTGGACCATGTCAAGACGGTCGGCACGGCGGCGGCACAGTTCTGGCTGGACAACCCGCCCGAACGCATGGGCTGGATGAAGCAACTGCACCGGCACAACAACGCGGCCGCCTTGCCGACAACCTCGCTGCGCAGCATGGTGACCGGCTTTGCCGAGGCGCTGGACACCTGGGCCGACATGACCCACCTCCTGCCGGCCGAGGGGTGGTCTGACGCCGATCCACCAAAATCCATCGCCTACTTCTGCTCGCCCGCGGCCGACGGCGAAAGCCTTGTCGACTACAAACGCCGGGTGCAGGCCTGGGTGGACAACCAGCTTCCCCATCTGTGGCCCGCCGCAGACCGCCTGCACTATCACGGCGGCGGTTTTGATGACCAGTATTTCCGCGTCAACATGCACGGCTCCGAACGCTATGTCCTGTCGGTCGCTGGCAGCCTCTATCACCGCCTCGCCCCGGATGAGAGCGGGTTTTACAATCTGGTCCTGGCCGGTGACTGGACGCGCTGCGGCCTGAACGCCGGCTGCGTCGAGGCCGCCACCATGTCCGGCATCGCCGCCGCGTCGGCCATTTCCGGCGAAAAACTGCTCAATCTGGGTGCCGACGACATCCCGGCCGAGGACACCGTCGAGGAGGCCGCACGCCTGACAACCCTGTCCGTCACGGGCGCCCCATGGCCCCTGACGGGCAATTTTGCACGGGGCGAGATGACCGGCTGGTTCGTGCACTTTGCCCTGCCGCGCGCGCAGGTCAAGGCGCTGTTGCCGCCCGGCGTGCATCTGGGCACCTCGAACCTCGTGCCGCCGGGGATGCATCCGGTGGGCATGTCGTTTTGCCGGTATCACGATGTGCGCGGCTCGTTCCTGCCCGATTTCCTGGCCATGCCGGGCTATAACGAAATGGCCTTTGCGATCCCCGACACCCGCACCGATGCGGGCGGCCAGGCACCGTTCCTCTATCCCCACCGCCTGTTCGTGGACAATCAGGCGGCCATCCTTGCGGGCAAGCTGTTTTACGCCATGAACAAATCCCGCGCCCAGATGACCATGACGGAGTCCACCTTTACCGGCAACAACGGCGGCTCCCTCCGCGTCCACGCCGATTTCGTCCAGCAGGACGACCCCGTCGCCTTGGTGAACCATCCGGCCATCGGCGCTGTGTCGGCCCTGCTCGGAACCGCCTTTGTGACCAACAGCCCCGGCAACCGGCTGCTCTACAACGCCTTTGACATGCATCTGGACAAGGCCTGGGTCGCCCCGGTCCATGGCCGCGTTTCGGTGTCGGACCAAACGACCCATGGCATTCCCACGACAAACCTGAACGTCGACCCCCTCGCCCCCGGCCTGCCCAGTGGCCTGCCCGGCGCGATGCGGATCTGGTGTTCGTGGTCCATGAGCAACCCCCTGGACGGAACGCGCATCAGGCGTGCCGCAAAAGCCTGGACCTTTCTGGAAAGGACCGCATGATGGTCCAGATCGGCATGGCCTGTGCCACCTGCGGCAGCGCGCTGAACGCCGAAGGCCTCTGCCCCACCTGCGGCAGGACCCCCGGCGATGCCGCCGAACGGCGCATCCTGACCCTGTGCTTTGTGGACCTCGTCGCCTCGACCGAACTGGCCGAACAGCTGGGTCTGGATGACTTCGACGCAACGCTGCACGATTTCATCACCGCCGCGACCCGGGTGATCGCGGGCTTTCGCGGCCAGATCGTGCAGCACTACGGCGACGGCATCCTCGCCTGCTTTGGCCTGAACGAAAGCGTCGAGGATGCGGCGCTTGCCGGCCTTGGCTGCGCCTTGGCCCTTGTCGCCGAAATCCCCCGGCAGATGCCCGACTGCAACGTCCGCGTCGGCCTGCATTCCGGTGCCGTCCTGTGCCGCCTTGGCACCACCGACGCCGACCGCCCGCAATTGTCCGGACTGGACCTGAACATCACCGCCCGCATCCAGACCGAGGCGCGGCCCGCGACCGTCCTGACATCGGACCGCTTCACCCAATTCGTCCGGCGGATCGCCCGTCTGAACATCGCCGAAAGCAAACTGGTGCAACTCAAAGGCACCTCGGTTGAAACGATGGTGCATCAGATCGCCTCCTTCACCGCCGCCGATCAGACTACGGGCGCGACCCTTCTGCTGGAACGCGATGCGCTGATCTGGGGCTGCCTGAACGCCGAACGCCGCAATCTGCTGCTGGTCGGGCCGGTCGGCATCGGGAAAAGCGCGATTGCACAGGAGATGATCGCACGCAGCGAACACACATCCCCGACCCGCACCGCGATCTTCAGCGCCCGCAGCAACCTGACCCGCTCTCCCCTCGTGCCAATCACCGATGGTCTGCGCCAGCTTTTGCTACAGGCCGGCGATCTGGCGGCGCAGGGGATTGCCGTCAGCCCCAACCTGATGGGCGGCCTGGCCGAACTGCTGAACCCCGATCTGGTGGCAATTCCCCACGCAGAGTTGTCGCCACAACTGCGCCGCCAAAACCGGATCGACGCCGCCGCCGCCATAATCCTCAGCCTGCTGCGCCACCCCGCCGCGCTGGTCCTGTGCGACGATTTCCACTGGTTCGACACCGACAGCCGTGAGGTGATCGCCAGCGTCATCAAGGCCAGCGCAGACCTGCCCGGCCGTGTCATCCTGCTGTCGCGCCCCACCCCCGATGTCGCCGACTACGCCCAGACCCACGGGGTCGAGACGGCCCATATCCCGCCCCTCTCGGACGACGCCTCCCGCAGCGTGATGTTCGACGAGGTGCAGGCCGACTTCGGCGACGCGGTTGCCCGGCGTCTGGTCCAGACCAGCGGTGGCAACCCGCTGTTCCTGCGCGTCCTGGCGCGGGCCGAAATGCTGCGCCCCAGCGGCGATCAACCCGCCCAGACCCCGCCCACCATCGAGGCGACCATCCAGAACCTGCTCGGCGAACTCGGCCCGCTCAAGGAAACCGTGCTGAACGCCTCGGTCATCGGGCGGATGTTTCGTCAGGACCATCTGCAATACCTGACCGACCCGTCCGTGGATCTGGACGCCCACCTAAAACGCCTGCACGACCTTGGCGTGATCGCGCCCACGCGGCAGGGCTATGACTTTCAACACATCCTGCTGCGCGATTGCGCCTATGAAATGCTGCCCCTGCGCCGCAGACGGGCGCTGCATGGCCGGTTTGCCCGCGCCCGGCAACACAACGACCCCGCCGAATGCGCCGCCTTCCCCGAACTTCTGGCCGATCATTTCATCCAGGCGCAGGCCATGGACGACGCGGTCGGCCCCTGCATCGCCGCGGGGTTGAAGTTTCTGGGCAGCGCCACCTTCGACCACGCCATCACCTATCTGGAACGCGCCGTCACCACGCTGGCCCAGAACTCCAGCCCGGACAAGGCCGCCAGCGACCTTCTCATCCAGGCCCAAACCCTGCTGGGCGCCGCCAAGGTGCAACGCTTCGGCTTTTCCCACCCCGAAGTCGCCCGCACCTACCAAGAGCTTGACCAGCGCGTCACCACCCTCAGCGCCGGCAGCCTGGAACGGATGTATGCGCTTTACGGGCTTTTCGCCAACAGCGTGATCGGCGGCAAGGTGCGCGACAGCGGGGCGATCCTGGCCCGCATGAAACAGATCGCCGATCCGGCTTCGTCCGAACAGCAACTGCTGTATCTGGTGAACGAAACCGCCCACCTCATGTATTCGGCCGAATTCGACGCAGCCCTGATTTCGGCGCGCAAATTGCAGGCCATCTATGACCCCGCCCTTCACGGGCGGCTGTTCTACCTCATCGGCGCCGATCCCCTGGTTTCCGCCCTGTCGGCCACCTGCTTTATCGAAACCGTCACCGGCAATCTGGCAGCGGGCCATGCGGCGCGCCAGGCGGCCCTTGCGCATATCGACCTGATCGGGGCGCGCCTGCAATTGCCTTGGGTCCACATCTTTGCCGCCGGTGGATTGCTGCTGGCCGGGCAATACGACGATTTCCACCAGCAAATTGAGATCGGGCATGCCCTGGCCGAAAAGCAGGGCAGCGGCTACTGGATCCTAACCGGCCATTTGTGGAAAAGTGCGGGTGCCGTCTGGACCGGCAACCCCGCCGCAGGCGAAGCGGGCCTGTCCGCGCTCCTCCCCACGGCCGGGGCCATCGGCATCCAGATCGGCTGGCCGCTCTTCACCAGCGCCCTGGCCGAGGCAAGATTGGCCCAAGGCGACTGGGACGCAGCCGCAGCCCTGTCCCAAGCCGCGCTGCTCCGCATCGAGGAGGACGGCGAACGCATCTGGCAAACCCAGGTCCTCGCCTCGCGCCAACGGATCCTGGCAGCCCGATCGCCGTGAGCGGCATGCTGCGCCTTCATGCACCCAAGTCCGACCGGTCGAAAGGACATC
>CAMBWO010000206.1 GCA_945871285.1 Pseudorhodobacter antarcticus
TTGCCTCGACCCTGAATTGTCGCCACGACCCCATGCCCGCCGATCCCGGTGGACACCGCCAGCCCCATCTCGCGCAGCCGTGCCGCGACATAGTCCGCCGTCCGCACCTCGGCGCAGGACAGTTCGGGGTGCTGGTGCAGGTGGTGACGAACCGAAATCAGCCAGGTCAGGTCACTGTCGGAAAGCATGGACGCCCTACTCCATAGATGGCAGACATGCGGCGCTTATACCCGGCGGATTGAGGAATGGGTATGGGCCGCGCGGGCACCCCGCCAGGGAAGGACAGACAGATGGATTGCACGACCAAAGGCACTTGGGTCACGTTCGCCGGGGGCAGCCTTGGCGCCCAGGCCGCGGTGGTATTGGTGACCAAAGCCGACGACGGCTGGGCCATCGTCACCGACCGCACCCCCTTTCACCCGGTCAGCCTGTCCTGGCTCGATCAACCCGGCGACCGGGGCTGGATGACCCTGGCCGACGGCCAGCGTGTGGCCGTGATCGACAGCCGTGAAGGGCTGTGGAACGTCGCAACCGCGACGCTGGCCGATGCCGCACAAAAGCGCAGCGATCCCGACATCCACGCCGTCGTGCTGCATGTGGTGGACGCTGCCCCGCCCGCCGTCGGCGACATCGTGACGCTGGAGGTTGACGGGGACTATCGTGACGCCCTGTCGGTGCAGCACACCGGCGTCCATCTGGCCGCCCTGGCCTTGAACCAGTGCGCGGCCCGGTTCTGGACCAAGGACCCGGGCGATCCCGACACCCTTGGCGTGCCGAACCTGGACAAGATGGCGGTCACCGGGTCGACTATCAGCCCCGACCAGTCGACCGACATCTACCGCCTTGGCAAATCCTTGCGGAAAAAGGGGTTTGACCGCGATGCGTTTCTGGCTGACCTGTCGGCTTGCGGCCAGCGCATCAACGACACGCTGCGCGGCATGCTCTCCACCCCCGCCCCCGTTGTCGTCGGCCCCGCCGAAGGGCCGCTGGGCGACCGCCGGCACTGGTCCACCCGGCTGAATGGCGTTGATGCGACCATGCCCTGCGGCGGCACCCACGTCGCCGATCTTGCCCGCATCGCCGAAATCACGGTCGCCCTCTCGGGGACCGAGGAGGGCTTTGTCATGACGACCCGCGCGGTGGTGGTATAGCGTCCCCGGACGGCGGGGCCGGGTTCACCGGCCCCTGCCCTCATCGACATGCGGCAGGAACCACGTCAGCAACCCCGCAAGCGGCAAGAACGCGCAAATCTGATAAACCGCCTCAACCCCGTGACTGTCCGCCAGCATCCCCAGCAAGGCCGCCGCGATCCCGCCAAATCCAAAGTTCAGCCCGTAAAACAGCCCGCCGATCAGCCCGATCCGGTTGGGCAGCAGATCCATCGCATAGATCAGGATCGAGGCAAAGGCACTGGCCATGATCAGGTTGATCATCACGGTCAGCGCACCCGTCCAGAACAAATCGGCATAGGGCAGGATCAGCGTCAACGGCAACGGCCCCAACACGGAAATCCAGATGATCCGGTAGCGCCCGATCCGGTCGCCGACGATCCCGCCAATCATCACGCCCACCGCCGCCGCCAGCAAAAAGATGAACAGCATCATCTGCGCCGAGGGGATGGAAAGCCCAAACCTTTCAATCAGGTAAAAGGTATAGAACGACCGGAAGCTTTCTTGATACGTGTTCTTGGTGAACATCAGGAACGTCAAAACCACGACCCCCAGCGCGACGGTGCGCGGTGCAAGCGGCGCCCCGGCCCCATGCTTGCCGCTCGCCCGCATTGCGGTAAACTCGGCGCGGATCTGGTGTTGTTTGCTACCGATCCAGACCAGCAACAGCATGGCCAACAGGGCCAGAACGGCAAACCAGGCCAGGCTTGGCTGACCCCAGGGCACGATGATCAGCGCCGCAAACACCGGGCCCAGCGACCCGCCGGCCTGCCCGCCCACCTGAAAGATGCCCTGCGCCAGACCCTGCCGCCCCCCCGCCGCATAGCGCGCCATCCGCGTCGCCTCGGGGTGAAAGATCGACGATCCGATCCCGATCAACGTGACCGAAACCAGAATGACGCCGTAACTGTGCGCAAAGGCCAGGCTGACCAGACCGGACAGCGTGAACATCATCCCCACCACCGGCGAATAGGGGGCCGGATGCCGGTCCGTCACCATGCCGATCACCGGTTGCAACAGCGCGCCTGCGATCTGGAATGTCAGGGTAATGATGCCGATCTGCGCGAAGCTCAGGGCATAGGTTTCCTTCAGGATCGGATAGACCGCCGGGATCAGCGACTGCATCAGGTCGTTCAGCAGATGGCTGGCACCCAGAACGGCCAGGACAGCCAGATAGGTGCGTGGGCGGGCGGCAATGGTCATCCAAGGTCTCTTTCACTAGGACGGCATGGGCGGGCAAAGCCCGCGGCAGCCTGGCCCACAAAGGGATCAGGTCAGACGACATGGCAACACCTATTCGACCCACCCGGCCGTTTATCCGCTTTTCCAAGACCCGCAGACCGGATACGGAGACCAATGATTGATGTTCCGGGGCAGATCATGGCGCAAAATGCCACCATTTACAAAGTCGAGCTGTCCGTATCGGACATGGATCGCCACTATTATGAGGTCCACAAGCTGACTGTGGCCAAGCACCCGTCGGAAACCGATGAACGGCTGATGGTGCGCATCGTCGCCTTTGCGCTGAATGCGCATGAGAATCTGGAAATGACCAAGGGCATCTCAACCGATGATGAACCCGACATCTGGCAAAAAAGCCTGAGCGGCGAGCTTGATGTTTGGGTGGCGCTGGGTTTGCCCACTGAAAAGGTGATGCGCCAGTCTTGCAGCAAGGCTGGCAAGGTGGTTGTCTATCCCTACGGTGGCAGGACGGCCGAGGTGTGGTGGGACAAGATCAAAGGCAGCACCACCCGTTTTGACAACCTTCAGGTGATCGGCTTTTCCGAGAAGGACACCGGCGCCCTGGCAAAGCTGGCCAGCCGCACGATGAAGCTTCAGATCAATGTGCAGGACGGCGAGGTCATGGTCAGCGTCGGCGACAGCATCGTTTACCTGACACCACTGAAATGGAAAAGCGCCGCCTGAGGCAAGGCTTGCGTCCTTTGGTCCCCTTTACGCCCCCCGTCGCGGCAGGGCCCGCTGATCCGGGCCAAAGACATGCAGCTTTTCGCGCCGGGCCATAAGGCCAAGCCGTTCGCCCCGCACCGGCGCCATGTCGCCCGGCAGTTTGGCAATCACCGTGCCCATCGCCCCGGTGGACAGGTGCACCAGTGTCACCTCGCCCAAGCGTTCCACAATCTCGACCCGGCCAGCGATCAGGGCGGCATCCAGCGGCGCGGTCGTCAGATCCTCGGGGCGGACGCCCAGCATCACCTCGGTCCCCGGCGCACCGGTTTCGGCCAGAGTGTCGATCGCGGCACCGTCCAGCACGACCTGCCCCGGCGCTTCCCCGACGCGGCAGGGCAGAAAGTTCATCGCAGGCGAGCCTATGAACCCCGCCACGAACAGGTTGCCGGGCCGGTCATACAGCTCCATCGGCGTGCCGATCTGTTCGATCCGGCCCGCCCGCAGCACGACAATGCGGTCGGCCAGGGTCATCGCCTCGGTCTGGTCATGGGTCACATAGATCATCGTGGTGCCCGGCAGCGATTCGTGCAGCCGGGCGATTTCCACACGGGTCGCCACGCGCAGCGCGGCATCCAGGTTCGACAGCGGTTCGTCAAACAGGAACAGGCGCGGGTCGCGGGTGATGGCGCGGCCAATGGCCACCCGCTGGCGCTGGCCACCTGACAGGGCGCGCGGCAGGCGGTCCAGCAGCCCCTCGATCTGCAACATGCGGGCGGCTTTCAGCACCCGTTCCTGCCGCTCCTCGGCGGGCATCCGGGCCAGTTTCAACCCAAAGGCCAGATTGTCGGCGACCGTCATGTGCGGGTAAAGCGCATAGCTTTGAAACACCATCGCAATGCCCCGGCGCGAGGGGTCTAGGTCTGTCACATCCTCGCCCCCGATCCAGATTTCGCCGTCGCTGACATCCTCCAGCCCCGCAATCATCCGCAACAGCGTGGATTTGCCACAGCCCGAGGGGCCGACGAAGACCACAAACTCGCCCTTGGCGATTTGCAGGTCCACGCCGTGCACCACGTCCAGCCCGCCGAACCGTTTGCGGACGGCGCGCAGGTCGATCATCGCACTGTCGGTCATTCGGCGGCCCGCCGGACCCAGACGCGCATCTCACCCGCCCCACGGTTGTCCCACAGGTGATAGGGGATGAACCGCCGCACGGCCGTTTCCGCACGGGGTGGGTTGGTCGTATACATGGTGTTGCCCCAGGCGGCATCGCTGTCGACCCGCGCCGTCACATCCACCGCCACCGCCCCGCCCAGATCGGCCACCCGCGCCGTCTGAACCGCCCCCAGGCTTGCCGGCAGCGCCATCATGTCCAGGTCCGCGCCATTGTCCGCCGCCTCGGCGCAATAGACCAGCGGGCCCCGCATCAGCGCCACTCGGCCCGTGTCGGCCTTGATCCGTGGATGGGGCAGCATCACGCGCGCGTCCATCGGCAGGTGCAGCGTCACACTGTCCCCATCGGCCCAAGCGCGGTCCAGCGTGACATAACCCGCCGCATCCAGCGCCACAGGCCCCGCCGCCGCCCCGTTCAAGGCCAGCGTCGCCTTGCCCGCCCAATCGGGCACCCGCAGATGCAGGGCAAACTGCGCCTGTTGGTCCAGACCCAGCCGGATCGTCACCGTCTCGGCCCAAGGGTAATCGCCCTCTTGCGTCAGGGTCAGTTTCGCCCCAGCCACCGTGATCCGCGCCGTGCTTTCGCCGTACAGATGAACGGCCACCGCGTTGTCCGACACCCCGTACATATAGGTGCCAATCGCCCCGATCAGACGGGCAATATTGGGCGGGCAGCACGGGCAATGGTGCCAGATCCAGCGGTTGTGCGCCCCCCGGCTTTCCAGCGGGTTTTCATAAAAGAACGTGGCCCCATCCAGCGAAAGCCCCGGCAGCGCGCCGTTGTAAAGCGCCCGCTCCATCACATCGGCAAAGCGGCGGTTCGGCCCCCGACCCAGCATCCGCGACGCCCAGAACACAAGGCCGACCGAGGCGCAGGTTTCGGCATAGGCGCTTTCGTTGGGCAGGTCGTATTCCGCCGTGAACCCCTCATTCGCGGCCGCAGGCCCGATGCCGCCGGTCAGGTACATCTGCTTGCCCGTCAGATCGTCCCACAGAATCTCCAGTGCATCCGTCAGCGTGTCATCGCCATATTCGGCGGCGATGTCGGCCATGCCGGAATAGAGGTACATGGCCCGCACGGCATGGCCCACCACCTTGGTCTGCTGCCGCACCGGCAGGTGCGACTGGTTGTATTCATAGGTCTTGAAGTGGAAATTCTTGGGGTCGCGCCCGTCGCGGTAGGCTTCCTCGTCAAAGTAATGCGGCTGTTGGCCCCGTGCGTCGATAAAGAATTTGGCCAGGTCCATATAATCCTGCCGCCCGGTTTCGCGGGACAGGCGGACCAGCGCCAGCTCGATCTCCTCATGGCCGCAATAGCCGGGCAATTGCCCCTCGTTCGGGCCAAAGACCGTGGCGATATGGTCGACATAGCGGCACATCACGTCCAGGAATGTGCGCTTGCCGGTCGCCTGGGCATAGGCCACCGCCGCCTCGATCATGTGGCCGCAGCAATACAGCTCGTGACAGTCGCGCAGGTTGCTCCAGCGGCGGCCGGGCTGCATGCGGATGTACCAGCTGCTGCAATAGCCGTCGGGCTGTTGCAGGCGGGCGTACATGTCGATCACCTCATCCATCAGCGCCTCAATCTCCGGGTCGCGGCGGCGGTAAAGGGCATAGGCAGCAGCCTCGATCGTCTTGGCAATGTCGCTGTCCCAGAACATCTGCGTCGTCACCGTGCCCGCCGTGAAGCCGTCGCGGACGTGATAGGGGATGCGCTGCGCCGGCACCGGGCGCGAGGGGTCGATCTGATCCAGCATCCCCGCCGTCACGCAGCGGTCATATAGGATACGCACGGTCTTGGCCGCCACGGCATCAATCCGCTCGCCCCAAAAGCCGCGCAGGTCCACATCCGGAATAGACAGCGGGCGAAAATTGGTCTGGGTCATCCTCATCTCCTTAAGGTCATTTGACGGCGCCAGCGGTCAGGCCGCGCACATAGTAACGTTGCAAAAGCAGGAACAAGATCACGCAGGGGATCATCATCACGGTGACCCCCGATTGCACGGCCCCCCAGTCGATGGAGCCATAGCGCCCCGACCGGACGGCCACGATCAGCACAGGCAGGGTATAGCTGTCCTGATCGGTCAGGAAAATCAGCGCCGCCAGAAACTCGTTCCAGGCCGCCAGAAAGGCAAAGATCGCAACCGATATCACGCCCGGCGCCACCAGCGGCATCATCACCCGCGCCAGCACGGTCAGCACCGACGCCCCATCCACCCGCGCCGCCTCCTCGATCTCGATCGGGACCGCGTCAAAGGCGTTGCGCATCATGAAGATGGAAAACGGCAGTTGCAGCGTGACATAGATCAGGATCAGCCCGAACAGGTTGTTTTGCAGGCCCACCTTGGACAGGATCAGGAACAAGGGCGTCAGGATCGACTGGAACGGGATCATGATGGTGGACAGGATCAGGACGAAAAACAGCCCCTTCAGCGGAAAGCGGAACCGTGAAAAGCCATAGCCCGCTAGAACCGAGATCACGACCGTCAGCAGCACCGTGCCCACCGACACGATCAGCGAATTGCTGGCATGGGTCCAGAACCCCGCGCCATAGCCATCCAGCGAGATATAGTTTTCCACCGTCATGCCGCTGGTGGGCCAGGGCGGCAGCGGCGGCTTGCGCGCCTCGGCGGCGGGTTTCAGGCTGGAGAGAAAGGCCCAGGCCAGGGGGGCGATGAAGCTGATCGCCAGCACGGTGCCCACCATGTGATAGGCGGCGCGGCCCAGCGGGTTGATGCGGGCCGTCATCTCGCCTCCTCGCGGGTGCGCAGCAGCCACAGTTGCACCAGGCTGATCGCCACCAGAATGGCCAGCAGCACCATCGACAACGCCGCCCCATAGCCCAGCTTGAACGACACGAAGGATTGCGAGAATATCCAGTAGACCGCCGTCAATGTGCTGTTGCGCGGCCCCCCGTTCGAGATGATGTAGAACTGGTCAAACGCCAGCATCGACCCCGCCACCGACAAGATCAGCGCCAGCGCCAGCGTGCGTTTCATCAAGGGCAGCTTGATCTTCC
Organism: Pseudorhodobacter antarcticus; assembly: GCA_945871285.1. Taxonomy (GTDB): domain Bacteria; phylum Pseudomonadota; class Alphaproteobacteria; order Rhodobacterales; family Rhodobacteraceae; genus Stagnihabitans. The sequence continues at coordinate 7,270 of CAMBWO010000206.1, forward strand.
AGAACCGTTGCACCCGGTTCGCCCCGTCGATATGGGCGGCCTCCAGTATGTCATGCGGCACCGATTGCAGCCCGGTCATCAGCAGGATCATGGTGAAGCCGGCGGTTTTCCAGACAACCAGCACCATGATCGACCAAAAGACGGTCCCGGTGCTGGCCATCAGGTTGACCGGTTTTTCGGTGATGCCCAGCAGTTGCGCGGCGGGTGAGAACAGGCCCGAATCCACGTTCATGAACCAGGCCCATAGCAGGCTGGCCGACCCAAAGCCCACCACGACGGGCAGGAAAAACGCGGTGCGGTATATGCCTGCCATGCGCCCCGGCCGTTCGACAAACAGCGCCAAAGGAAAGGCCACGCCAAAGATCGCGAGGGTGGCCACGATGGAATACCACGCGGTGAATTCCATCGCGTTCCAGAACCGGCGGTCGCCCCAGAGTTTGGTATAATTTTCAACACCGATCCATTCGGGCGTGCCCATCAGCGGCCAATCGTGGAACGACATCCAAACCGTCATGGCCAGCGGGATCAGAAAGAACACCGTCACCAGCGCCATCGCCGGCAGCACGAACAACAGCCCCGCAATCTCGCGGCGGCGCTGGCTGCCGCGTCGGCGGCGCACGGGGGGTTGGGCCTCGGCCATCGGTCGTCCTATCGGTCAGGGGAGGGGCGGGGCCGATCAGGCCCCGCCCTGTGTGGTCAGTTCGCGCCGTCCAGGATCGACTGGATGGTTTCCTGCGCAATGGCGGCCGCCGCGTCCACGTCATCGCCGTAGATCGCCTCTTGCAGGAATTGCAGCCAGGGACCGGTGGCCGAGTTGTAGATGTCGTTATAGACGACACTCGACGGGGTGCGCCCCTGCGCCATGGCATCGGTCGCCACGCCGTAGCGGGCGTCCAACCCCTCCAACGCCGCCGCCGCGATATCGCCGCGCACCGGCAGGCTGCCAAACTCGGCCATCAGACGCTGCATTTCGGGGGAATAGATGTGGTTCACGAATTGCAGCACGGCCTCCATGTTCTCGGTCCC
>CAMBWO010000207.1 GCA_945871285.1 Pseudorhodobacter antarcticus
GGTGGTGTCGCGAAGTTGGTGGAAATTTGAAGGCGGCGTAATCTCCGGGTGAACCAAACCACCCAACCGGCGGCTGACACCGCCAGAGGAGATCACGCCATGACCCAGATTACAGACACCAGCAAGCTCGCGCTACTTGCATGTGAGGAAGGTTTTGATCCAATCGAGGATCGCCTTCGCGCCAACATCCGTGGCACGATTGAGGCCGTTTTTGATGAAGAACTGAACGGCTTTCTCGGCCGTTTGCGCTATGGTCGAACGGCCGGGGCAGTGAAGGGCTATCGCCACGGCAACCGGGATCGCCAGATCATCGGGACCTTTGGGACCGAAACAATCAGCGTGCCACGCGCTCGCATTGAAGACGAGGCAGGCCGCGTCAGCGAATGGCGCTCGAAGGCGCTACCCCGCTATCAGCGGCTGACCAAGACGGCCGAAGCGCTGATCGCGTCGGTTTATCTCGCGGGCACGAACACGCGGCGGGTGAAGTGCGCGCTGTTTGCGCTGTTCAAGGGGGCTGTCAGCAAAGACGTCGTCAGCCGCGCCTGGCGCAAGGTGAAGGTGGATTGGGACGCCTGGTGCGCCCGTAGTCTTGCTCATGAGGACATCATCCGACTGATCCTTGACGGCACCGTCATCAAGACGCGTCTCGACAAGAAGGCCACGAACATCTCGGTGCTCGCAGCCATCGGTGTGCGCCGCGATGGTCAGAAGGTATTGCTTTCCATCATGAATATGGGCGGCGAGAGCACGGCAGCGTGGCGTCAATTTCTCGATGATCTGGATAAGCGCGGGCTGAAACGACCCCAGTTCGTGATTGTTGACGGGGCACCGGGGCTCGAGGCGGCACTGGTGGCGCTGTGGGGCGAGGACCTGCCGATCCAGCGCTGCACCGTTCACAAGCATCGTAACCTGCTGGCCCATGCCCCCAAACATATGCACGAGGAGCTGGGCAACGACTATCGCGACATGATCTATGCCGCCACCGCAGCCGAGGTCGAAACGCACCGCAAGGCTTTTGTGCGCAAATGGCGCCTGAAGTGCCGCGCTGTCGCTGATAGCCTGGAAGAGGCCGGCGATCGCCTCTTCACCTTCACACGCCTTGATCCATCGCAATGGAAAGCGGCCCGGACGACAAATGCCATAGAGCGTCTGAACGAGGAGTTCCGCCGCTGGATCAAAACCCAAGCCGTGCTGCCCTGCGCCGAAACCGTGCCCATGCTCCTCTGGGCGCTGCTCGCATCCGGCCAGATCACCATGCGCAAGGTTGACGGCTGGCAAACCCTCAACAAACCGATCGACCCCATGACACTTGACTTCGTCGCATGATCAGGCGCAAATCAAACCTCTCGGAGGACGTCGCCGGAGATTCTCCACCACTCTCGAGACACAACCCTTTGGCACCTTGCGCGTGGCAGGATCGTACTAGGCGATGAAGGCATCCACATCGCCCATCGCATCGGCGATGTCCTGCAGCGCCATCTGCACCATGCTTTGCCAGGCGCGTTCCTCCATCTGATGCGCATAGGTGGCGCCGCCGCTGCCATAAAATCCTCCACCAATGCTCCGCAGCCTGGAACTTCTTCGCGAACGACCCAGCAGCGATTACCTCGATCACGTCCAGCGCCTGGACAGCAGTCAATGTCTAGGGCCGTTGGCATAAAACCTAACCTAACGCGACCTTGGCACCCAGCGAACGCTCACCCTAAATCCGATCCGTCCTCGAAACGGTGACGGTGGCGATCAGGTACCGCGTATTAGACCAAAACTTTCCTCGTAGAGTGTTCCCAGCACGAAAAGGGCCGGCGTTCTGGGTGAACTGCGCCTCGAATGCGTCGTCGTCCAGTGAAATCTGGAACCCGTCATATCCCATCACCATACGGCTAACCGCGAACTGCGCCTTGTAGGCCGCTTCCTTTGCGACGAAAACGGCCTTGGCCGTGTCGCCGTCTGTTCCCTCTGCCACAAGCTTCGCGACAGCCGGATCGAGCGGCCCACGCTCCTCGATGTCAATTCCAACCGTCTGACCGGTCGAGATTGGCATGACGGCGGCCAAGGCGATGGGCCCGCAGTGGGAAATTGAACCTGTCCATCCCTTCGGCCAAACCGGATATCGATCATGGTCACGCGGAATGGAAACCCTGAGGTTCAGAGCGAGTCGTGCCGCGTGACGGCCTGCCGTGAACTCGCGCAAGCGTCGCGCTGCCGCGCCAGGCAGAGATTCACCAGGCATGATCGGGTGGTCCTCATCGGTTCTTGCTCCACCGACCCTTGCCTCGGCCGGCAGGAGGGTTCGCAGCCCGTCGAGGCAGAGAACAAGAGTCATTCGATCCAGTGCCGTGCGACAAATGGCGCGTGGCGGCAAGTGTCGTAGGGTCCGTTCATAACCATTTGGGGCTCTATTCGGCCTGCAAAGGACACGATACGCGCACCCTCCGGCGGAACAGCTTCACCATCTGGCAAGACGTCGCTGGCGAAAGCGCTATAATCCTGTCGGAAATACACAACACTGCCCTCTTCAAAGATCGGCATCTCTTCGAGTTTCCAGTCAAGGTAGCGTTGATCCGAGACATGGCCTGGCGCGCCGCGATGATGCTGGCACCGGTAGACCACACCATCAGGATCGGCTAGGAAATCGCCCCAGAGATGAGGGAGCGCCCCGACGCGCAGGCGCTGGACGGCGCTGTGACCGCGTGTGTTGCTGGCCTGATTGCGCCCGCGCGCGATCATGAAATCATCTTCTGGGCGATCGAACAGAAAATCAACATTCCCGATTAGAACCATGTCGATATCGATCTGCACCATCAACTTGCCTTGCAGTCCAAGAAAGTCTGGCATGAAGATCGCCAGTTTCCGACCATTTCCGCAATCTCTGCCGGTAAAGGAGAAATCCGGCAACGGATGCGTGACGATGTCCGACCGCAGGTTCTCGATCTCGTTCGTGACGCAGTGGAAGACGTGCGGAATGGTCAGTTGACGCGCAAATATTCCACGAAGGCGGTTGACGTCATCCGCGGAGTAGAGTGCGCCCCATTTGAAGCAGTTGATATGGACGGTGGTGTCAGGCATTCGACTCCCCAAGGCGACGGGAGCGCTTTTGCAGCGCCTTGGCTATCTCCTCAGCATTGCGTGCCAGATGTTCGGAGACGAAGGCGCGGTCCGACTGGTGCAAAGCCTCGCCGCACAGAAGTTTCGCAATCACTTCCGGTTGGTAGAACCGAAGTGCTGCCGAAAGGACAAGCGCCTCGTCGATCAGGTTGGCCGTCGTGCTGGGTGAACAGATGTCAGCGATGTTGTCGGATCCCATCCGCACATGGACTCCGCGCGACAGAAGTTCGAGAACGCGCGGCATAGCGTTTCCCGTCGGAGAGGACAGGGGCCGCAGCATGCGCATTCCCAACGCCGCAGAGGGGCAGGCGATGAGCCCAATTCGAAGCTCGGCCATCGCGTCGGCGAGACGGTAGAAGCGATCATCGTCATAGGTGGAGGGCGACACCAGATGGACCGCCCAGATCATGGGTTCGCCATCAGCCGCAACTGGCGCACCGTGGCGCCGAACGGCCTCGACCAGCCGTTCGGTGCCACGCTCGGAGTCCTCGAAGCGCTGGTCGGTGTGAACGTGCACCATCTTGCCCGTACCCTGCGCGAGTTCGAGCACACGTCGGCAATGCTCTTCAAAACCGATATGTTCGGGATAGTCGTCGGTGTCATCGGCTTCTGGCAAGCAGCCGATGAAGTCCGCACGCCGCGCGCCTTCCTCGAACACTTGCCAACGATGCGGTTCGCTGTCGCGGAAGCCGAAGGGAGTGTAAGCGCCAAGTCGGATATCGATGCGATCCGCCCACTGGACCTTGATCTGCTGCATCCACTCAAGTCCGGTCAAGCCGACGCGGTCCGGAGTGACGTCCACCATCGTGTCGGCGCGGACGGTTCCCACGGCATGCATCTCCTCCAAGGTCGCCGTCACGCGCTGATGGAAGTCGTCACGGTCGAAGGCGGGTCCTGCATGCAGATCGGCAATCATCGCATGCTTCGTCTGCAACGAGACATGGAAATCCTCAAAGACCCGATGATGCGCCGTGGCCAAATAGCGATCATCGAACGTACCGGCCCGGTCGAGATGCAGGTGGGCATTGAACAGGCCGCCCTGTTTGCGCACCTCTGCTGTCAGTCGGTCATACCAGATCATTGACATGTCACTCCTTTCGCAACGTGGGCATCGCCTCACGGAGCCGCTTTATCGTTCCCACCAGGTCGAAGACGAAGGGTTCTTGAAAAAATTGTCCGTGGCTGCCGGCCACCAGATCGAGGGACATCTCGCCCGTGTAGTAGCGGCGGAATTCTGCCACTGGGTCTGTGTCGGCCAAGAAAGGGTTGCGGTCGCCATCTCGACCAAAGCTCAGAGCGATGCGCCCGTCGTACTGTTGGGCAACCATCTTTTCATGCAGGATCAGCAGATCGACAGTTCGACCTGACGCGCGCAGATGACGCGCGATGTCGAAAGCTATCACGGCGGCCTGACAGTTTCCGCCCAAGAAAAGCGGGCCGCAGGGGTGAATAACGGCGATCTCGGCAGCATAGAGGGCGGCCAGCCGGTCGATGTTTTGCGGAGACTTGATCATAACCTGATAACCAGAGCGCATGCCGAACACCGGCTGATCGGCACCAAGATACAGGGCCAGCGCGTCAAGTTCGCTTTCGGATTGCAGGCACCAGAACAGAGGATACCGGTCGCCGGAGCCATTGCGTCCGACGGTCAGCGCGCCTTCTGCGTGGCGAGACCCTTTCCAAACCGCAGTATAGCTGTGCAGCCCCGCCACGATGGCCGGGTCGAGCCCACTGATCGGGGCGCTGTTCTCGGGCGCGTCGATCGCAAGGGCGAGGGCCCGGACAGTCCGCGCCGAGGCCATAGCGACCGACAGCCGATCGCGCCCTGTCAAGGCCATGACTTCGGCCAGCATGCGCACGGCCAAAAGGGAGTGCCCGCCGAGGCCACGGAAATCATCGTCCCGCCCCACGTGATCGTCTGTCATAAGAAGGCGCTGCCAGATGGCGGCAATGGCAGCTTCCAACCCCGGTTCGGGAAGAGCGGCGGCCTGCAGCCGATACGACGGTTGGGCCTCAAGCCTGTCGGTGTCTGGCGTTCCGTCGGCCCGGCGCGGAAGCGCGGCGCATGTGACAAAACGCGCCGCCGGCAAGATACCGTGACCTGTGCGCGACATGGCATCCATCAACGCGTCAGGCGCGGTTTGGTGGAATTCGTCAAGTTCCAGCCAGACAGTCGAAAGCCCTGTCCTTCGGTCGGTCCGCATCGCTGCGGCCATGACCGCTCGATCGGTTTGCACGGCGGCGACGAGAGCTTCGACATCCGGGCCCTCCGCAAGGACTGCGCCAACCAACACCTCCTGCAGCATTTTTGCAAATCGGACTGCGGCGGTGCCGCCCAGCACGCCGGCGGCCCAGTCGATCCGGCATGTCACGGCGTCGCCCTGTGCCTCAAACTGCACCGAAAGATCGAAATCCGCGGCCACCCGCGCGACATGGCGCAAGCACGGCAAGTGGCTTTGAAGCGAGGGGAGGGTCGGACGCTCTTGCCACGCGACCATGAGCCGGTTGAGAGGCTGGCCCACCAAGGCAGTAAGCTCCGCCCCCGGCAGATGGCGGTGGTCGTTCGCTGCGAGAAGGCATCGGCCGACTTGCACGGCATCACCCGCCGCAGTCGAAACGACGAGTGGCAGGATGCGGTTCAGGTAGCCGATGGTTCCTGCTGCTTTGGGATGGTCGCGGTTCATCACGGGCGTCGCCACAATGATGCGGTCTTGCCCTGTCACCGCCCCAAGCACTTGCGCGACCGCAGAGATGGCGATCCCGGCCACCGGCACGCCGGCCGCGCGTGCGCTGCTGCGGAGCGAACGGACACCGTCGGGCGCAAGGTCAAAGGCAAGGCTACCAGGCGTGGCGACGCCGGGGCGCGGCGGGGCCGGCGGCAGGGCCGTGCCAGCGGGGGCTTCGGCCAGATGCGCTCGCCACCATTCCCGCGCTGAGTTCAGCCGCTGCGGTGTCGCATGCGCATCTTCCCATTCCGCCAGATCGGTAACCTGCCATGCATGGGTTCCACGTTCGGGGGACAGCCCGAGCGCCAGTTCACAGTCGACCACGGCCAGTTCGCGTAGGAAAACGTCCCTTGACGCACCGTCGAACACGAGGTGGTGGAACACCCAGACGAGGATTACGCGGCTGTGGTCTGTGTGGATGGCCATGGCCCGCCAAAGCGGACCTTGCGCCAGATCGAAGGGCTGTCGAACGAACTGGGCTATCGCGTCATCGATACCGGCTGGATCAAGATGCAGATCTGCGTCCAGCCCCAACCGCGCCCCGCGCGGGCGCAAGATGGGCCTCTCCTGGCCGTCGGGAAAGCATTGCCGCAAAGCGTCATGTCGGTCCTGAACAATGTTCCACGCTTCGATTAGCCGAAACAGATCAACTTCACCCTCCATCTCTACGGCAAGCGGAACGTGATGGCGCGCGTCGCCCCGGTACATCCGCGCGATCGGCAGAAGCGCCGCTTGGGCTTGTGTCATCACTGCAGGAGGGCGGCTGTCCACTGCCCGGTCAGTCGATAGTATGGCGATCAAGTCGCCTCGCGCCGCACGCATTTCTGCCAGCAAGGCCGCGTCCAAGGCTGCGGCCGGGCCGTCGACGATTAGGCGTTCCCCATTGAGGCGCAGCGTAACCCCCCGTGTTGCGAGATCCTGCAGCAGATCGACAATGGTTTTGGCGCGCTCTGTCCGGTCTTTCATCTTGCGGCTCCGGTCATGAGAAGGGCGCGGAGGCTGAATTTCATGGGCATGATCTTGGCTGGGGGCTGGTCGGCGGGCATTAAAGTTCGAAACACAGACGATCTCCGGCATCATCGATTCTTTCGGCATGGCCAAGGCGGATCGCCTCGGCCCATGTCCGGTCTGACAGGAAGTCGGACGTGATATCCGCCCGCCACGCTTCGGCGCTGGATTGGCTGAGACCAGTGTGGCGATGGAAGTTCGGGTCACCGATCATCCGCGATCCGTCACGTAGGCCGTCTGTCATACGCTGCGCTTCTGACCCTTTGGGACTCAGCAGATTCGGATTGAAGGCAATGTCCAGAATACGGCAGATATCTTCCATAGCCGTCTGTGGGTCTGCGACGAGCGACTCGTAGCGCAGATGCAATTGGCGGTGAACTGGGATGCCCTGCAGAAAGGCCGAAGTGGTTGTGGCGATCTGCGTCCAAAGCATCTCGGCAAGCTGGCGCGGGTGGAAGGGCGAAGGTGGGCCGCTTGGGCCAGTCAGCCGAGGCCACCACAATTGGTCGAGGCGTGCCTTTTCGAAAGACCGGATCACGCCATACGGATGCCGGGTCAGGTGGATGTAAATGGCGTCCGGAAACAGCGCCTCGGTTGCAGCCAGCGTTTCGGGATGCACGCCGTAGAATGGCGTCTTGTCTACCAAAATCCGAGGTGAAACAAGGGCTTGGATCTCCCGATATACTTCGCCGACCGGATGGGCCGCAGCCTCTGCTGCGGAGACGGCGGCCACTGCGGCATCCGCGTCCATTCCGGTTGCTGCCATGAGGCAACGCGGCAGCCCTTCCAGTTGCGACGCATGGGCCCGCCCGAACCAACTCTGCCTGGTGGCAAGGTCGCGGTGCGACAGCAGATACAGTTCCGGCGGTGCGAACAACGCTGGGTGCCCTGCCATCATCACCCGCAGAAGGGTGGAACCCGACCGCGGCGCACTGAGAATAAAGGCGGCACGGTCGTTCGGCGGTCCGGTGCGGACGGGCGGCGCGGGACAGCGGAGCGCGGCGTTGAACACCCTTAAAGTGTCCTCCGTCACAGGCGTTACGGGCGCTGGTGTAAGCACACGGTCGCGCAGGATGGCAGCACATAAGTCGGGATGGCGGTCGCGCAGGAATCGCTCATATGTCGCTGGCGTTGGCCCGTCGTAGACCGACGAGACATAAAGCAGCGCATCGGGCGCGCACTCTTGCATCAGCGCAACGGCCTGCGCGGCCTGAAGGGACGTGCCGCCATGCAGGAAGAAATCGTCACCCCCCAGCAAGCCGGGATGGCCCAGAACCTGAGACCAGATCGCGGCCACCCAGTCGCCCAGCGGCGTCAGCGGTGCGGCCACCGAGCCGGCGGGCGCGGCGGTCTTTGCGGCAAAGCGTTCGGCCAAAAGACTGCGCAGCAGCTTTCCCGAGGGCGAGTACGGAAGGGCATCGACGACATGCACCGCAGCCGGCATTC
>CAMBWO010000208.1 GCA_945871285.1 Pseudorhodobacter antarcticus
CTGCCGCTGACATTGCCGGGGGTGGTGACGGGGGCGTTCCTGACCTTTGTTCTGTGCATTGGCGATTATATCACGCCGCAGATACTGGGTGGCAATGCGGAGCTGACCTTGCCGCAGCTGATCATGTTGCAGATGGGGCGCAGCGGGAATTTCCCGATGGCAAGCGCCCTGTCGGTGGTGCTGATGGCGGTGGTGACGCTGGCCTATGCCGGGTGCAGCCGGTGGTTGCGGTTGGACAGGCTATGAGGGTTCTGTCCTGGGTCTATCTGGCGCTGGCCTATGCGTTTGTGTTTCTGCCGGTGGTGGTGCTGGTGGTGTTTTCCTTTCAGGATGGCCGCCTGCCGGTGCCGCCGTTTCAGGGGTTTTCGTGGCGCTGGTATGACAAGGTTCTGAATGACGACGGGCTGATGGTGGCGCTGGGGCATTCGGCGCTGGTGGCGTTTGTGTCCTCGGCGTTGGCGCTGGCGATGGGGTTTCTGGCGGCGCACGCTTTGGCGCGGGTTCGGTTGCCGGGGTCTGTGCTGCTGCGGGGGGTGCTGATTGCGCCCATGACGGTCAGTTACCTGATCATCGCGCTGGGATTGCTGCGCGTGTTCAACCAGACCGGGGTGCCGTTGTCGCTGTGGGCGGCGGGGATTGGCCATGTGGTGATCAACCTGCCCCTGTGTTTTGCGATCTGTTATGCCGCGATGGGGGACCATCAGAAGAACGCCGAACGGGCGGCGCGCGATCTGGGGGCGGGCGAGGCGCAGGTGTTGTGGTTGATCTCGGCCCCCATGCTGGCGCCTGCGATGGTGGCGGCGTTCTTCCTGTCGGTGACGTTTTCGTGGGATGAGTTCATCATCGCGTTCCTGCTGACCCGGTTCGAGGTGACCTTGCCGGTCGAGATTTGGTCGATGCTGCGGTCGGGCCTGTCACCGGCCACCAATGCGGTCGGGGCGTTGGTGTTTCTGGTGTCGGTGGTGGCGGTGGTGCTGATGGAGGTGGTCGTGTTCCGGAGGGCGAAATGACGGCGAATGTGTCGATCCGGGGGGTGACGCAACGCTATGGCGGGGCGCTGGCGCTGGACGGGGTCAGTCTGGAGATTGCGGCGGGTGAGTTTGTCGTGCTGCTGGGGCCGTCGGGCTGTGGCAAGACGACGTTGTTGAACCTGATTGGCGGGTTCAGTGAACCGGTGTCGGGGCAGGTCTTGATTGGTGGGCGCGATATGGCGGGGGTGTCGCCCGCCCAGCGGCCGACGACAACGGTGTTTCAGGACTACGCGCTGTTCCCGCATATGACGCTGGCCGACAATGTGGGCTTTGGCTTGCGGATGCGCGGGGTGGGGCGTGCGGCGCGGCGGGTGCAGGCCGAGGAGATGCTGGCGCTGGTGGGTTTGCCGGGACGTGCGGACCGCCGTCCGCATGAACTGTCGGGCGGGCAGCGGCAGCGGGTGGCCTTGGCGCGGGCGCTGGCCGTCAGCCCCGATGTGCTGCTGCTGGATGAGCCGCTGGGGGCGCTGGATTTGAAGCTGCGCCGCGCCATGCAGGACGAGTTGAAGGCAATCCAGCGGCGGGTTGGCACGACCTTTGTCCATGTCACCCATGATCAGGAGGAGGCGATGGCGATTGCTGACCGGATTGTGGTGATGAATGCGGGCAAGGTTGCCGACATCGGCCCGCCGCGTGAAGTGTATTTGCGGCCCAAAAGCCTGTTCTCGGCGGCCTTCATGGGGGAGATCAACCAGATCGCCGTGCGGGATGGCCAAAGTGCGCTGGGGCCGATGGGGGCGGGCACGGGGGTTTTGTTGGTCCGGCCCGAGAGCATTGGGCTGACCGGCGGCCTGCCCTTGGGCGATTGCCGGGTCGAGGATGCCGCGTTCTTTGGCACCCATGTCCGCGCCCATGTGACCCCGCTGGCCGCCCCTGATCTGCGCCTGACCGTGCATCTGCCGCAGGCCACGGCCACCAGCCCCGGTGATGTGCTGACCCTGTTTGCCACCGACCCTGTGATGCTGGAGGCGTGATGGACCATTCACACCCCGAAAACTGGTGGCGCCTAAGGACCCTGGTCGACGGCGTGACCTGGATCGACGAGCCGCATATCACCGAGTTTTACCGCTGCAATGTCTGGCACATAAGGGGCCGGGATGGCGACATGCTGGTGGATTCAGGGATGGGGGTGGTCAGCCTGCGCCAATGGGTGCCGATTGTGACCGAACGCCCGTTGCAGGCGGTGGCGAGCCATACCCATTTTGACCATATCGGCTGCCACCACGAATTTGCCTGCCGTCTGTGCCATGCGGCCGAGGCGGATTTGCTTGCCCACCCGACACGGGCCAACACGCTGGCCGACCCCTATGTGACGGATGATATTTTCACGACTCTGCCGTCGCAGCCCTATCTGTCGAGCACCTATGCGGTGAAATCGGCCCCGGCGACGCGGGTCTTGCAGGATGGCGACGTGGTTGACTTGGGCGACCGGAATTTTCAGGTGATCCACACCCCCGGCCATTCCCCCGGCGGGATTGCCCTGTGGGAGGCGGCCACCGGCATCCTGTTTTCGGGCGATATCGTCTATGATGGTCCGCTGATCGAAGAGACCTATCACTCCAACGCCGCCGATTATCACCGGTCGATGGTGCGGCTGTATGACCTGCCGGTCAGGGTGGTGCATGGCGGGCATTTCGCGAGCTATGACCGCGCCCGGCATCGGCAGATCATCGGCGACTGGCTGGCGGCCAAAGAGGCACTTTAGCAGATGCGCGGCAGTTGGTCGCCCACCAGCATGTCCACCATGCGGGCACCGCCAAAACGGGTGCGCAGGGTGACGCGGCCGGGGTGCCCGGCGTGGGCGCGGCCAATGGCAACGGCGCCCGCCCCCTCGGGCAGGGTGCGCATGGCGGCAAGGGCGGCGTCGGCCTGACCCTGGGGGCAGAACAGGACCAGACGCCCCTCATTCGCCAGATACAGGGGGTCGAGGCCGAGGATTTCGCACATCCCCGCCACCTCGGGGCGCAGGGGCAGGGCGGACTCGTCCAGTTCCACGGACAGGCCCGCCTCGGCCGCCATTTCGTTCAGGGCGCTGGCCAGACCGCCACGGGTCAGGTCGCGGGCGGCGGTGAGGCCGGGGGCGGCGGCAAGGGCGGCCTGCATCAAATGGCCAAGGCCCGCGCAATCGGACACAAGGTCCACCGACAGGGCCAGATCGCCGCGGGCGGCCAGAATGGTGGCGCCGTGGTCGCCCAAGGACCCGTTGACCAGCACCACGTCACCGGGGCGGATATGCGCCGCGCCGATGTCGCAGTCGGGTGGAATGACCCCGATGCCGGCGGTGGTGATGAACACGCCGTCGCCCTTGCCGCGTTCGACCACCTTGGTGTCGCCGGTGACGATGCTGACGCCGGCAAGGGCCGCCTCCTCGGCCATCGAGGCCACGATGCGGCGCAAGAGGGCAATCTCGCAGCCTTCCTCGATGATGAAGGCGGCGGACAGCCACAGGGGGCGCGCCCCGCCGACGGCGAGGTCATTGACCGTGCCGCAGACGGCAAGTTTGCCGATGTTGCCGCCCGGAAATTCAAGCGGGGTCACGACATAGCTGTCGGTGGTAAAGGCCAGACGGGCGCCGGGTTGTTGCAGGGCGGCGGTCATCAGGCGGGCCTGATCCTCGGTGCCCGGGGGGTGAAAGGCGCTGGTGAACACTTGCGCGATCAGGTCGCGCATCGCCCGGCCGCCGCCGCCATGGGCCATGGTGACATGGGTGTCGGGCAGGGCCATGGTCAGACCGGGGCGGCGCGGACGCCGGCATAGTGCCAATAGGCGGCGCAGGCCCCTTCCGAGGAGACCATCAGCGCCCCCAGCGGCATGTCGGGGGTGCAGCCGGTGCCAAATTGCGGGCATTGCGGCGGTTTCAGCTTGCCCATCATCACCGATCCGCAGGCGCAGCCGGGGATTTCGGGCACGTTGCGGCTGTGGGCAGCATAGCCGATGCCAAATTTCTCCTCGGCGTCAAAGGCGGCATAGCGGGGGCGGATGCGCAGGCCGCTGTGATCAATCTCGCCCAGGCCGCGCCATTCGAAACTGGGGCGGCGTTCGTAGACATCGGCAATGGCGGCAAGGCTGACGGGGTTGCCATGTTCGGGCACGACGCGGGCGTATTGGTTCTCCACCGCCGCGCGACCCTCGGCGATCTGAGTCAGGAGCATCAGGACGGATTGCAGCAGATCGGTCGGTTCGAACCCGGCGACGACGATGGGTTTGTGGAAGTCATTGGCAATGAAATCATAGGGATGGATGCCGATGACCATGGACACATGACCGGGGCCGATAAAGCCGTCCAGCCGCATGTCGGGGTCCTGCAACAGGGCGCGGATCGGTTCGGGCACGGTGATATGGTTGCAAAAGACGCTGAAATTGGCCAGGTTTTCGCGGTCGGCCTGCTGGATGGACAGGGCGGTGGCGGGGGTGGTCGTCTCGAACCCCAGGCCAAAGAACACCACCTGACGCAGGGGATTGCGGCGCGCGAGTTCCAGCGCGTCGAGCGGGGAATAGACGATGCGGATGTCGGACCCGGCAGCCTTGGCCTGCATCAGGCTTTTGCGGTGACCGGGCACGCGCATCGCGTCGCCAAAGGTGCAAAGGATCACGCCGGGTTGTTCGGCGATGTCCACGCATTCATCGACACGCGCCATGGGCAGCACGCAGACCGGGCAGCCGGGGCCGTGGATGAATTCGACGCCCTCGTGGATCAGCTTGTCCAGCCCATAGCGAAAGATCGAGTGGGTGTGGCCGCCGCAGATTTCCATGATGTTCAAAGGCTTGGCGCGGGTGGCGCCGATCTGGTCGGCGCGGGCGGCAATGGCGGCCAGCAGGGCGCGGGCGGCGGTGGGGTCGCGAAATTCGGTGGCGTATTTCATTGCAGGGCCAAGTCGGCGGCGTGCATCTGGTCCAGCGCCTCTTGCGCCTCGCCCAGGTCGCGCAGGGCCAGCAGGGTGGCGGCGGCCTCGGCCTCGTCGATCAGGCTCATGGCGAAACCCACGTGGATCAGGACCCATTGGCCGACAAGGGCGTTCAGGTCGTGGCCCACGACGCAGGCGACGTTGACCTCGCGCCGGACACCTGACACCTCGGCCATGGCCATCAGGCGGGCGGGGTTGGTGATGGCGGTGATCTGGCCGGGGATGCCAAGGCACATGTCAGGTGGCCCCCTTTGCGGCCAGACGGGCGCGCAGCCAGGCCAGCCAGGCGTCCATGCCGTCCCCGGTGCGGGAGGAAAGACGGAGGATTTCGATGGTCGGATTGACGCGGCGCAGGTTCGCCTCATAGGCCGACAGATCGGCGTCGCAATGGGGGGCGAGGTCGGTCTTGGTCAGCAGGGCGAGGCTGGCGGCGGTGAACATGTCGGGGTATTTCAGGGGCTTGTCCTCGCCTTCCGTCACGGACAGGATGGCGACCTTGGCATCCTCGCCCAGGTCAAAGGCGGCGGGGCAGACCAGATTTCCGACGTTTTCGATGAAGAGGTAGGACCCGGTGCGGGGGCGCAGGTCGTTGATGGCGGCGGCGACCATTTGGGCGTCAAGGTGGCAGCCCTTGCCCGTGTTGATCTGGATGGCAGGGGCCCCGGTGGCGCGGATTCGGTCGGCATCATGGCTGGTTTGCTGGTCGCCTTCGATCACGGCAAGGGGGGCGTCGCCCAACGCGGTGATGGTTTTGCACAGAAGGGTCGTCTTGCCGGAGCCGGGTGAGGACACAAGGTTCAGGGTCAGCACCCCCAACGCCGTCAGGATGTGGCGGTTTTCAGTGGCGATGGCGTCGTTTTTCGACAGGATCGCGGTTTCCACCTCGATCAGGCGGGATTGGGTCAGGCCGGGGACCGACAGGCCAGCGGGGCCAAGGCCATGGTGATGGTGGGCCAGACCAAAGCGGTGCGCATCCGCGTGGGACAGGTCCAGATCGCCGACCCTGACGGTGTCACCGCAGCCGCAAACCGAGCACATCAGACCACCTCCATATTCTTGATCCGCATTTCATCCCCACCTTGGGGTAGCAGCCGTTCGCCACCACACAAGGGGCAGGGGTCGAACCTGTCGTCGATCTGCACCACTTGATCACAGTCAATGCACATCGCCTGACCGGGCAAGTCAATGATTTCCAGCACAGCCCCCGCGGCCGGACTGCCGCGCATCCCCTCATCCCAGGCAAAGTGCAGCGCCTGCTTCTCGACCCCGGCGAAGCGGCCGATTTCCAGCCGCAGCACAAGGACGCGGGCAAAGTGCTGCGTGCGGGCGTGATCTTCGACGATGGTGCGGATGCCCTCGACCAGGGTTAATTCATGCATCGGACGGCCTTGGTTAACCAAGTGTTACCCACCTACAAACCCTTTAGGTTGCCTAAACAAACGGTCTACACCAAAAACAGGTCGCGCGACGGGGCTTTGCAGGGCTTCCGCGCTGGCCTAGCGTGGCGTCAGCATTACCGATCAGCCGCCAGATACAAGCGCAGACCTGCCGGGCCGCCGGACCGAGGGGCTGCGGATCAGGGTGCGTGGGCAGGTGCAGGGAGTGGGGTTTCGCCCCTTTGTCTGGCATCTGGCGCAAGAGTTTGGCCTGCGCGGGCGGGTCTGGAACGATGCCGAGGGGGTGCTGATTGAGGTTTGGGGCGATCATGCCGGGCTGGCCGGGGCGATTGCCGCCCGTGCGCCGGGTTTGGCGCGGGTCGATGCGGTGGAGGTGTCTCCGCTGGCAGGCGATGGGCCGCCGGGGTTCAGCATTGCGCCGTCGCAGGGTAGGGGCGCCGAGACTGGGGTGGTGCCGGATGCGGCGACCTGTCCGGACTGTCTGGCCGAGATCAACGGGCCGGGTCGCAGGCGGGGCCATGCCTTTGCCAACTGCACCCGGTGCGGGCCACGGTTCACCATACTGCGTGGGCTGCCCTATGACCGGGGGCAGACCACGATGGCCGGGTTTGCGATGTGTGCGGCCTGTCGGGCGGAATATGACGACCCCGCCGACCGCCGCTTTCACGCCCAGCCCATCGCCTGCCCGGACTGTGGCCCGCGCCTGTGGTTTGAGGGGGGGGAGGGGGAGCCGATTGTCGCCGCCGTGGCCGTTTTGCGGCGGGGGGGCATTGTGGCGGTCAAGGGTCTGGGTGGGTTCCATCTGGCCTGTGACGCGCAAAACCCCGAGGCGGTGGCCCTGCTGCGCGACCGCAAGCGGCGCCCGGCCAAGCCCTTTGCCGTGATGGGCATGGGGGTGGATTTGGCCCGCATTGCCGACCTGACGGAGGCTGATCTGGCGCTGTTGGCGGACCCTGCGGCACCGGTGGTTCTGGTCGCCTCGCGGGCGGTTTTGCCCGAGGCGGTGGCGCCGGGGCTGGCGACGCTTGGGGTGATGTTGCCCGCGACGCCGCTGCACCATTTGCTGCTGGCGGCCTTTGGCGGGGTGTTGGTGATGACCAGCGGCAACCTGTCGGGTGAGCCGCAGGTGGTGGGCAATGACGAGGCGCGGGTCAAGTTGGCGGGTTTTGCCGACGGGTTCCTGATGCATGACCGCGAGGTTGCCCGGCGGCTGGACGATTCGGTGGAACGGGCCGAACTGGCCATGGTGATCCGCCGGGCGCGGGGGCGGGTGCCGGGCACGCTGCTGGTGCCGCCGGGGATGCCGGGGGGGCAGGTGCTGGCGCTGGGCGGGCAGATGAAGGCGGCGATCTGTCTGGTTAAATCGGGCCGGGCCCTGCTGGGGCACCATCTGGGCGATCTGTCGGACGCGCTGACGCAGGATGAGTTTGACCGGGCGCTGGGCGATTATGCCCAACTGTTTGACCATCGCCCCGAAGTGGTGGCCTGCGATCTGCATCCGGGCTATGCGACCACCGCCGTGGCCGAGGCGATGGGCCTGCCCGTGATCCGGGTGCAGCACCACCATGCCCATCTGGCCGCCTGTCTGGCCGACAACCTGTGGCCGCTGGATGGGGGGCTTGTGGCCGGCATCGTGCTGGATGGCACGGGGTTGGGGCCGGATGGCACGTTTTGGGGGGGCGAGGTGCTGTTGGGCGATTATCGCGGCTATGAGCGGCGGTTCTGGCTGAAACCGGCGTCCTTGATCGGGGGGGATCAGGCGGCGCGGCAGCCGTGGCGCAATGCGCTGGCCCGGCTGGATCAGGCGGGGCTGTCGGACTGGGCCGACCGGCTGTTTGCCAACAAGCCGCTGGCCGTTGCGCGGGCGGCGGTGCGGCAGGGCGTCAACGCGCCGCTGTCGTCCAGCGCCGGGCGGCTGTTTGATGC
>CAMBWO010000209.1 GCA_945871285.1 Pseudorhodobacter antarcticus
CCCGGATAATCCCACAACCGCTCGACCCGGATCTCCACCTCGGGAAACTCGGCCCGCAGCGGCGCGCAAATCCCCTCGGCGGCCAAGCGCAGCGCGGTGATCAGCCCCTCGGTATCCTCGCCCGCCAGCGACCGTATCTCGAAATCCACCACCGCCTGATTGGGCACGATGTTCACCTGCACCCCACCATTCAGCTTGCCCACATGCAGCGTGGTATAGGGCACGTCGTAATCGCCATCCTGCAACCCCGTCGCCGCGACCTGCGCCTGCAAAGCGCGCACCGCATTCACAAAATCCACCGCCAGATGCAGCGCGTTCAGCGCCATGGGGGCCAGCGCCGAATGCCCCTCGCGGCCCACGCAGGTCGCCCGCAACGCCACCTTGCCCTTGTGCCCCGTCGCCACCTGCATCCCCGTAGGTTCGCCCACAATGCAGAACCGCGGCCGCAGCGGAGCCCCCTCCAGCATATCAATCAACGACCGCACCCCCATGCAGCCAATCTCCTCGTCATAAGACAGCGCCAGATGCAACGGCACGCGCAAAGGCCGCCGCGCCACACTCAGAACGCAAGCCAGCGCCGCCGCCACAAACCCCTTCATGTCCGCCGCCCCCCGGCCATAGAGCCGCCCCTCCGCCTCGGTCAGCGCAAACGGCGGATGGGTCCAGGCCTGCCCCTCGACCGGGACGACATCGGTATGGCCCGACAGCATCACCCCCGGCACACCCGCAGGGCCAACCGTTGCATAAAGGTTCGCCTTGCTACCCCCCGCATCAGGGATCAGCACTGCCTCAACCCCCGCCTCGGCCAGCAGACCTTGCACATAGGCCATCAACCCCATGTTCGGCCTGGCACTGATGGTGTCAAAACTGATCAGCCGTTCCAGAATTGCGCGCGCTTGCATCTTGTGGTCTCCCCGTTCTGATCAGATAACCCGACTTGACCCCCAAGCGAAAGCAGGAGCCGCGCAATGCCCATTCGCCTGACCCTGGCCCTGCTGATCTGCGCCACGCCGCTCTGGGCCGACGGCAACATCGACCCCACGGCCCCCGCCCACCCCGGCGCCGTGGCGCTGTATCTGCAAGCCCGGTCGCTGCATGACCTGGGCCAGGCCCAGAAGGACCCGCTACTGGTGCTGACCGCTGCGCATATCCTGCGCGGGTTGACCCTGACCGACACGGCCCGCACACCCGACCCCGACCCCGCGCCCGAAACGGCCGCCACGCTGATGCCCCTTGACCCCGCCACCGTGCTGGACACGGCCCGCACCCTCGACGCGGGCGCAATGTTCACCGACCTGATCGACATGATCGCCCGCCAGACCGGCCCGCCCCCCAAATCGCTGAACGCCACCGCCGCCACGCTGGACCCGGCCCAATCCCAGACCTGGACGCTCAGCTTCTTTGGCGGCGCCTATGCCGAACTGGCCATCCTGGGGAACGGAGCCAGCGCCGTCGACCTGCGGGTCACCGACGACACGGGCCAAGTGATCTGCCAGGACAAAGGCAGCAGCGACACCGCCCTGTGCGGCTTCACCCCCGCCGAAAATGGCAGTTTCACCCTTACCGTGACGAACCCCGGCACGGTTGCGGGCAGCTACATCCTGCTCACAAACTGACCGGGCCCAAGGGCGATGGGCAAACCGCCTTCCCAAGGGAAGGCGAACTGCCCATCCTACAAGTCGGTCCTTCGGGGTGACTTGTAGGATGGGCGATTCGCCCATCTTCCCCACCGAAATCCCAAAGCTTGCAGCGTCAGTCGTAAAACGGATTCATCTGCGCCACGATGACCGCATTCTCGGCCAAGGCGCGGTCCATCAGCGTGCGCTCCTCGGGGTCGATCTCGTCGCCCGACTCCAGCCGCTCCTCCAGCGTGCCATAGCCCGACACGTCCAGCGGCGACAGGTCCGCCTCCTTCAGCACCGCCACCGTTTCGCGCACCGCCTCGGCCTCATCCACGCCGCTGGCATAGACGATCAACGCCGCCCCGGTCGCCTTGTCGGGCAGACCATCGCCCTTCTTGCGGCCCAGTTCCACGACCAGCGTGAACACCTGCTGCGGCCGCTTTGGCTTGGCGGGCTTGGGGTCTTGGGGCGTGTCGGGGTCGGTCACGGTCACTCTCCACTGGGTCTGCGCTGGTTGACCGCTGACGCGCGATTTGTCAACGCCCGCCCCCTTTCGGAGATCTTAACCGCACGTCAAACCCTGTGCGGCATGATCAAACCGGTATCCATCCGGGCTGTACATGGCAAACGCTATCCTCCTTCCGGTCGAAACGGGCGTCGACCCCTTGAAAATGGCCGAGGTCATGTTTGGCCAAGGCATCAAAGTCATCGAGGCGAACTTTGATGGCGATCCCGACTCGGCCGGCATCTATACGGACGCGGACAAGGTCGCGCCCGGCGTGGCCCCTTCGGACTCCGGCGTCATCCTGTCCACCGGGCGCGCCACCAGCATCACCAACGAAACCGGCGCCGCGAACCAGGGCACAGGCACCACCACCGACACCAAAGGCGTCGATGCCGATACAATGCTGGATCAGCTTGCCGGCAACACCACCTTTGACGGCGCGATCTTTTCGGCCAAATTCGTGCCGGACGGGTCTGTTCTGACGATGCAGATCACCTTTTCCTCCGAAGAATACATGGAGTTTGTCGGGTCCGGCTTCAACGATGCCGTGGGGATCTGGGTCAATGGCGAAAAGGCGCAGCTGACGGTCGGCGATGGCGACATCTCGATCAACAATATCAACGCCTGGTCCAACAGCGGCCTGTATATCGACACCCCCGAAGGCACCCTCAACACCGAGATGGACGGCCTGACCGTCACCCTGACCCTCAAGGCCAGCGTCAAGGCGGGCGAGGTGAACGACATCCGGATCGGCATTGCCGATGCGGGCGATGCCAGCCTGGACAGCAACCTGATGATCGCCGCCGATTCGGTGCAAACCGCGGTCATCGCCGTGGATGACAGCTTTGACATCGGGCGCGTCGACAAGGCCGTGGTGGACCTGACCGGGAATGACACCAACGCCTCGAAATCCGAACTGACCATCACCAGGATCAATGGCGTGCCCGTCACGGCCGGGTCCAAAGTCGTGCTGGCGGACGGTATTTTGGTCGTGGTCAACGGCGATGGCACCATCACCCTGATGACCGCTGGCGACCAGACCGCTGGCACCACGACCTTTTCGTATGAAGTGACCAATGCTCAGGGCATCAGCGACGTGGGCTTTGTCCACGGCCAGGTGGCCTGCTTTGTGTCCGGGGCGCGCATCGCGACCGAACGGGGGTTGGTCGCGGTTCAGTCGCTGGAGCCCGGCGACCGCGTGCTGACGCTGGACAACGGCTATCAAACCCTGCGGTGGCGCGGTCAGCGCAGTCTGGCCTCGCAGGGGGCCTTTGCCGCCGTGTCCATTCCGGCCGGCACCTTTGGCAGCCACGGCGCCCTGCGCGTGTCACCCCAGCACCGCCTGCTGATCCGGGGCTGGCAGGCCGAACTTTACTGTGGCGAGCCCGAGGTGCTGGTCAAGGCCAGCCATCTGGTGCGGGCCGGCCTCCTGCGCCAGGACCATTCCGGCGCGCCCGTCACCTATTGCCACCTGCTGTTTGACCAGCACGAAATCATCAACGCCGAAGGCCTGTGGAGCGAGAGCTACCTGCCCGGCCCGGCCACCCTGGCCGGTCACGACCCGCAAACCTGCGCCGAACTGTTCGCCATGTTCCCGGAACTGGAGGGCAACCCGACCGCCTATGGCCCCCCGGCACGCCCGCAGGCCGATGCCAAGGCCGCCATGATGTTGGGCCGTGGCTGGAGTTGAGGCCGGCGTTGACGCGGCCCCCGATCACGCGCCGCCGCAGGTCGACCCTGCACGGGCGATGCCCGGACGCGAGGGGCAGTTGCCCGAACGACGGCCGAACGCGTCCACCACCGGGAACAGCAGGTCGGACGAGGTGACGCCAGCAACGGCAAACAGCGGCACGTCAAGGGCTAGGACCGGGGCGGCGAGGGTCGACAACAGCAGGGCAGCGAACAGGGTTTTCATCGGATTGGCCTTTCAAGGCATGTGTTACCATGCCCCCTGAATGCCCCACCCTGCCCCCTGCGTCAGCGGCCCAAGGTCGCCCGGTTATTCAGACCTTGGTCGCAGGTCAGTCGCGCAACAATTCGTTGATGCCGGTCTTGCTGCGGGTCTGCGCGTCAACCTTCTTCACGATCACGGCGCAATACAGATTGACCCCGCCCTTGGCCGGCATCGAGCCTGCCACCACCACCGAATAGGGCGGCACTTCGCCATAGGTCACCGCCCCCGTCTCGCGGTCAACGATCTTGGTCGATTTGCCGATGAACACGCCCATCCCCAGAACCGACCCTTCGCGGATGATGCAGCCTTCCACCACTTCGGACCGGGCGCCGATGAAGCAGTTGTCCTCGATGATCGTCGGGCCGGCCTGCATCGGTTCCAGCACGCCACCGATGCCGACCCCGCCCGACAGATGGACATGCTTGCCGATCTGGGCGCAGGACCCGACCGTGGCCCAGCCATCGACCATGGTCCCCTCATCGACAAAGGCCCCGACGTTCACGAACGACGGCATCAGCACCACATTCTTTCCGATAAAGGCCGAGCGGCGGACGATCGACCCCGGCACGGCGCGAAAGCCCGCCGCGCGCCACTGGTTCTCGCCCCAGCCTTCAAACTTGGACGGCACCTTGTCCCACCAGGTCGACGCGCCATTGCCGCCCGCAATGACCGCCATATCGTTCAGCCGAAACGACAGCAGCACCGCCTTCTTGGCCCACTGGTTCACATGCCAGTCTGATTCAGCAGCACTGGGCCCCCGCTTTTCCGCCACCCGCAGCAGACCCTTGTCCAACGCCTCCAGCGTCGCCTCGACAGCGTCGCGCACCTCGCCGGTGGTGGTCAGGGTGACCGCATCGCGGGCCTCCCAGGCGGCGTCGATGACGGGTTCAAGGGCGGCAAAGGTCATGGGCTTCGTCTCCTGACAGCGGGGTTTGCGGGGCTATACCGTCCCAAGGGCCGCCATGCAATCACAACGGGCGTCCAGATCTGGACGCTTTTTGAAACCTTGCAGAATCAAGGGCTTGGATTCAAGGAATTCACCCGGCGTTAAGGTTCAGGTCATCACAGGTCCGATGCGGTCCGTGTCCAGGACGCCGTTCCGGGTGTTTCGGGCGAAGTCAGGCACACGGGTCTGGCGCGGTCCCTGGTCGTTCGGCCCACTCGCAGGCCACCCGGCAAAGTCAGGCGCTGGTTTGCGCCTGCGCGCCTGCCAGCACAGCTTTACCCCTGGGGCCCATGCCGTTCGACAAAGTCGATCATCTTGGGCAGCAGATATTTCTGGTCATAGCGTTTCAGCGCCGTCGCCCGTGCCGCCTCGCGGATCAGAGTGTATTTGTCGGGGCGGGCCAGCGCGTCGATCAGTTTGGCGGACCAGGCTTTGACGTCCAGAAAATCGACCAGCGATCCGTTGACACCGTCCTTGATCACCTCTTCCACCGGGGCGGTGCGGCTGCCCACCACATGCGCCCCCGCCGACATCGCCTCGATCATCGACCAGGACAGAACGAACGGATAGGTCAAATAGGCATGGGCGCGGGAGACCTGCATCAGCGAGGTGAACTGGTCATAGGGCACCTTGCCCATGAAATGCACGCGGGACAGGTCCAGACGGTCGCGCACCTCGGACAGGATCAGCTCTTTCCAGCCCTTCTGGTCCTTGGGGGCCGCGCCATAGCTGACCTCGTCGCCCCCGACGATCACCACTTGCGCCTCGGGACGTGCCGCCATGATTTCGGGCAAGGCGCGCATGAAGATGTGATAGCCGCGGTAGGGTTCCAGGTTGCGGTTGACGAAGGTCAGCACCTCATCCCCCGGCTTCAAGGTCCGGCCACCCGGCAGAGCAAAGCGGGCGTCCGGGTCGGGGCGCATCACATCGGTGTTCACGCCATCATGGATCACGTCGATCATGCGGCGCAGGACGGGTGGATAGGTCGAGGCCTGCCATTCGGTTGGGCTAAGCCCCGCATCGGCATGCAGCAGCGCCTGCCCCAGATGGCTGGCGCGGCCTTGGGCGATCATCACCTGATCAAAGGTCGGCTTGTTGAATTCGGGGTCAAAGCCCACATCGGCACCGCGCCCGCGATAGTAAAACTCGGCATAGATCAACAGCTTGGCCTCGGGCCAGACCTCTTTCAGGAACAGCGTCTCGCCCCAACCCGAATGGCCGAAAATCACGTCGGGCACATAGTTTTTCTGCTGCCGCAGTTGCAGCGCGGCGCGGGCGACGGTGACGCCGCGGTCCGACATCTGGATGTAGTTGCGGCCCAGCCGTGTCGCCGCCGGGTCGACCTTTTGCACCTCGTGCTTGTATTTCAGAACCGGGATCGCACTTTCCCGCGGGTTGGTCAGATCGGTCAGCGCCAGACAGTCATGGCCACGCTTTTGCAACTCGGGTGCCAGATACAAAAACTGCCCCGGATAATTCTGATGCACAAACAGGATTTTCAATCAAATACCCCCAAACGCCGCCGCCATCAGCGTCCTTGTATAGGCGTGGGCGGGATTGGCAAAGATGGCCTCTGCGGGCCCGGCCTCAACCACGTCGCCCTGTTGCATCACCATCACCTTGTGGCTCAGCGCCCGCACCACCCGCAGGTCATGGCTGATAAAGACATAGGCCAACCCGTATTTGACCTGCAAATCGCGCAGCAGTTCGACAATCTGCACCTGCACGGTCATGTCCAGCGCCGATGTCGGCTCGTCCAGCACCACCAGTTTGGGGCGCAGGATCATCGCCCGCGCAATCGCGATGCGCTGCTTTTGCCCGCCCGAAAACTCATGCGGGTAGCGGCCCATGGCGGCGGGGTCCAGACCCACCTCCTCCATCATCGCGGCCACCATGGTGCGGCGGTCACGGCCGGGTTCCAGCCCATGCACACCCAAGCCCTCAGCGATGATCGCCTCGGCGGTCATGCGCGGCGACAGGCTGCCGTAGGGGTCCTGAAACACCACCTGCATGTCCCGGCGCAGGCCCCGCAGCGCCCGCCCCTCGACCGAGGCCAGATCGCGGCCCATGAAGCTGACCCGCCCGGTCATCGGCGTCAGGCGCAGGATGGCCAGCGCCAGCGTGGTCTTGCCGGACCCGCTCTCGCCCACCACGCCCAACGTCTCACCGGCCCGCACGGTCAGGGTCGCCGCATTCACCGCCTTGATATGGCCCACCGTCTTGCGAAGGAACCCCCGCGTGATGGGGAACCAGACGCGCAGGTCTTGGGTTTCCAGCACCACGGGCGCATTTTCGGCCACGGGCACCGGAACCCCCTTCGCCTCGGCGGCCAGCAGTTTCTGGGTATAGGGGTGCTGCGGGTTGGCGAAAATCTGCGACGTGACGCCCTGTTCGACGATCTGCCCGCCCTGCATGACGCACACCCGGTCGGCAATGCGGCGGACGATGTTCAGATCATGGGTGATGAACAGCAGGCTCAGGCCTTCCGACCGTTTCAACTCGGCCAGCAGGTCCAGGATTTGCGCCTGAATGGTCACGTCCAGCGCCGTCGTCGGCTCATCCGCGATCAGCAGTTCCGGCGAATTGGCCAGCGCCATGGCGATCATCACCCGCTGCCGCTGGCCGCCTGACAGCTGGTGCGGATAGGCGTCTATCCGGCTTTCCGCATCCCGAATGCCAACCTTGTTCAACAGGTCCAACACCCGCGCCCGCGCAGCCCCGCCCGACAGGCCCTGATGCAAAGCCAGACTTTCGGTGATCTGCTTTTCAATTGTGTGCAACGGGTTCAGGCTGGTCATCGGTTCCTGAAAGATGAAACTGATGTCATTGCCGCGCACCCGCCGCAACTCGCGCTCCGACGCGCCCAGCATTTCGCGGCCCTGATACAGGACCGACCCCGTGACCTGCGCACTATCCGGCAGCAGCTTCACGGTGGACAGCGCCGTCACCGACTTGCCCGACCCGCTTTCGCCCACAATCGCCAGAGTCTCACCCTTGGCCAGCGTGAAAGACGCGCTTTTGACCGCGTGAACCTCGGCCCCCTCCTGGAAAAAGCGCACGTCCAGATCGCGGACTTCCAGCACGTTCATCGAAAGGTCTTTCTGGGGTCAAAGGCGGCGCGCACGCCTTCAAAGATGAACACGAGCAGCGACAGCATGATGGCGCTGGTGAAAAACGCCGAAAACGCCAGCCAGGGCGCCTGAAGGTTCTGTTT
>CAMBWO010000210.1 GCA_945871285.1 Pseudorhodobacter antarcticus
ACCAGAATCTCGTCGATTTCGCGGGAATAGAGGTCGCGGATCGAGCGTTTGATCAGATCGCCTTCCTCATAAATCGCGGCGGGGGCGATGGATTTGAGGGTGAGTTCGCGGATCTGTTCACAGAGGCGCATCAGGTATTCGTAATCGCGCTTGATTTCCGGCTTTGTCCGCTTGGCCCCGGCGGTGCGGATGATGAGACCCGCGCCTTCCGGCACCTCGATCTCGCCCGCGATTTCCTTGAGCTTCTTGCGGTCGGCGGCGACGGTGATCTTGCGGGAAATGCCGCCACCGCGGGCGGTGTTGGGCATCAGGACGCAGTAACGGCCAGCAAGGCTGAGGTAGGTGGTGAGGGCAGCGCCCTTGTTGCCGCGCTCCTCCTTGACGACCTGCACCAGCATGATCTGGCGGACCTTGACGACCTCCTGGATTTTATACCGGCGGGCGCGGGGTTTGCGGCTGTGGCTGATTTCCTCGGCCACGTCCTCTTCGGCGATGGATTCAATTTCATCGTCGGTGTCGGACGCATGGTCGATCGACCGGAAGGGGGCGTCGCCCTCGTCGGCGTCATCACGGTGGTGGTTGTGGTCATGCGGGTGATCGTCGTGCGGCTGGTCGGAGCCGGACGATTGCACCAGCGCATCGGCACCGGTTTCCTCACCCAAATCAACGACATCCATGCCGCCGATATGGGGTTCGTCGGTTTGAACCTCATCATCCGTGGTGGTCGTTTCTGGTGCTGCCGGGCGCGGGCTGCGGGCCGGACGGGAGGAGCGACGGTTCTCGTCATCCTCTTGCGCCCGGTTATAGGCGCGCTCTTCCTCGAGCAGGGCTTTGCGGTCGGCCACCGGGATCTGGTAGTAGTCCGGGTGAATCTCGGCAAAGGCGAGGAAACCGTGGCGGTTGCCGCCGTAATCCACAAAGGCCGCTTGCAACGAGGGTTCGACCCGCGTCACCTTGGCCAGATAGATGTTGCCGGCCAGCTGGCGTTTGTTCAGGGTTTCAAAGTCAAACTCTTCAACCTTGTTTCCGTCGACCACGACCACGCGAGTTTCCTCGGCGTGGGTGGCATCGATGAGCATTTTCTTGGACATGGTCTTTCACTGCGCCGTGCCCGCGACGGCGCCTGACCCGGGGGGCCAAGCGACGAGGTGACAGGGCGGTTTGTTCGGGCGAGGGGGTTGCGGGGCAAAATCAGGGCGGTGCCCGGTGGGCAGCCCTCGACTTTCGCCAATATGTTGTCGCGCACCATCGCGGTTCTCTTTCGGGTGCCTTGCGACACCCACATGAAAACCCGCCAAATCAAGAACCTGACGGGCAATTTCCAGGCCTTGCGGCCGATCCGGCTGACCCGTTTTCGGCGCGGCAATGCGCGCCTGTCACCCGGGGCAGAGAATTTTGTCGCGAACAGATGCCCGCTTGTTACGACCCTAGCGGCAAAGGGGGCGCAATGACAATGGGTGATTTTGCCGGTCAGCCCTGCAAGGCGCGCAGGATAAAGACGCGAATCGCTGAGGCAAGGCCGACATCGCCGCGAGTGGCGTCGATCTGGGCGGCAAGTTCATTCAGGGTTTTGCGCTGTCGCGCGGCCAGTTCGCGGAAGGCATCCCAGAACTCGGGCTCCAGCGACACCGAGGTGCGGTGGCCGTGCAGGGTGAGCGAGTGTTTTTCGGGGCGCGTCATGTCAACCTTGACCAAAAGTTTTCGAAAACTTTTGCAAATTTCTTCGAAGAAATTTGGTCTTTTTGCGGCGTCAGAGCAAGATGCGGACGTCGTCTGAATTGCAGAAAACGACAATTTGCCCGGCGTTTTCAATGGCGCGAAAGCCGCGGCGCGGCACTTCGTGCAGAAATCGCTGTCGCCCGACCAAGCGTTCAACATCCGCGACCGAGCGGCGGACAATTCCCCCTTCGGCGACGGCGCGGGCCGAGAGCAACTGGATTATCCAGCGGTCTGGCGTTATGACGGCGGGCAGCATCTGCATGGCGGAACCTTTCGTCGCCAGCTTGACGCACTAAAGTTAACGCGTGGTTAATCGGCCCCCTCGCGCTGCGCCCCGTCCAGATCGCGCGTGGCCTTGTCGGCGCGGGCTTTTTCCAACGCTTTCAGCGCCTTGGACCGCCCGCTTTTCGCGGCGGCCTCAATGCCTTTGGCACGGGCCGCTTCGCGGTCTTTCTGTTTGCGCACTTGGCGCAGGTTGACGATTTCCGCCACGGATTACCCCTTGGGACCGATCATGTCTTCGGGCCGGACCACGCGGTCGAAGGTTTCCCCGTCGACATAGCCCAGCGCAATGGCTTCCTCGCGCAGAGTTGTGCCATTTTTGTGGGCTGTCTTGGCCACTTTGGTGGCGGCGTCATAGCCGATGGTGGGGGCAAGGGCGGTGACGAGCATCAGGCTTTCGTTCATAAGTTTGGTGATGCGGTCGCGGTTCGCCTTGGTGCCGACCACCATGTTGTCGGTGAAGGAGCCTGCGGCGTCGCCCAGAAGCTGCATGGATTGCAGCACGTTATAGGACATCACGGGGTTGAACACGTTCAGTTCGAAATGGCCCTGTGACCCTGCAAAGCCCACGGCGGCGTCATTGCCCATGACCTGGGCGCAGACCATCGTCAGCGCCTCGGCCTGGGTGGGGTTCACCTTGCCTGGCATGATCGAGGAGCCGGGTTCGTTTTCGGGCAAGGACAGTTCGCCCAGGCCCGAGCGGGGGCCGGAGCCGAGGAACCGCATGTCATTGGCGATCTTGAACAGCGAGACGGCGACGGTTTTCAGGGCGCCGGAAAACATCACCATGGCGTCATGTGCGGCAAGGGCTTCGAACTTGTTCGGGGCGGTGACGAAGGGCAGTGCGGTGATCCCGGCAATCTTGGCTGCAACCCGTTTGTCCCAGCCGACGCGAGTGTTCAGCCCTGTGCCGACGGCGGTGCCGCCTTGGGCGAGCTCATAGATCTCGGGCAGGATCTTGTTCACCCGCATGATGCCCTGGGCCACCTGATGGGCATAGCCGCCGAATTCCTGACCCAAGGTCAGGGGCGTGGCATCCTGGGTGTGAGTGCGGCCGATC
Organism: Pseudorhodobacter antarcticus; assembly: GCA_945871285.1. Lineage (GTDB taxonomy): Bacteria > Pseudomonadota > Alphaproteobacteria > Rhodobacterales > Rhodobacteraceae > Stagnihabitans. Next base: position 3,062 of record CAMBWO010000210.1, read on the forward strand.
TTGATGATGTCCTTGAATTCCTCGGACTTGGCGACCAGGGCCAGGTGCAGTTTTTCGAGGCCGGGCAGCAGCGTGTCGCGGGCCATCATGCCGATGGCGACATGCATCGCGGTCGGGAAGGTGTCGTTGGACGATTGGCCCATGTTCACATGGTCATTCGGGTGGATCGGCTTTTTGGAGCCCATCACCCCGCCCAGCATTTCGATGCCGCGATTGGAAATCACTTCGTTCGCGTTCATGTTCGATTGCGTGCCCGAGCCGGTTTGCCACACCACCAGCGGGAAGTTGTCGTCGAACTTCCCGTCGATCACCTCTTGCGCGGCGGTGGCGATGGTCTGGCCCAGAGCGGCGTCAATGTCGCCCTGGTCGATGTTGACTAAAGCACAGGCCTTCTTGATCACGCCCAGAGCGCGGATGATGGCGACGGGTTGCTTTTCCCAGCCGATCGGAAAGTTCTGGATCGAGCGTTGGGTCTGGGCGCCCCAATATTTGTCGGACGGCACGTCCAGCGGACCAAAGCTGTCGGTTTCGGTGCGAGTCGCGGACATAGGGAAGCCTCCATCACAGGGATGCGGCGTGATAGCGCCCTATCGGGCAGATTTCAATCGGTATGCGACTGTATACCGCGCTTAGGCCCGACGGAAGGTGTGGACGCGGGCCGGCGGCAGGTTGAACAACACATGCGCGGTCTGTTCGACGGTCAGGCCCAGCGCCCGCATCTGGTCGGGCGAGACGGCGGGTTTGCCGCCATAGGTGAACTGGACATAAATGCCGTCGGGGGTCAGCACGTCAAAGGCGGCGCGCACGATGGCCTCGCGCACCTCGAACGGCATCGACAGCAGGGGCAGGCCCGAGATCACCGCCGAGACGCCTTTGGGCACATGGGTGGCGGCGGTCTGGGCGCCGGTGTTGTGGACGGTGACACCGGGAAAGCTGCTGCGCAGATGCGAGACGAAATCGGGGTTGAATTCGAACAGGGTCAGGTTTTGCGGTTTCACCCCGGCGGCCAGGATGGCGCGGGTCAGAACCCCGGTGCCGGGGCCAAACTCGACCACGCGACCGCTGGCGGGCGACAGGGCCGCCGTCATGGCGCGGGCCAGAAAGCGCGACGAGGGGGCAATGGCCGAAATCTGTTTGGGCCGGCTGATCAGCTGGCGCAGGAAAAGCAGCGTGTCGGTCATGGGACGGGTCGCCTATTGTTTGCGGAATTTATCCAGGCGGACGATTTGCGCATCCTGCTGCGGCGGCGGATCGTCTTCGGGGTCGTCCTCATCCTCGTCGGCGTCGTCTTCATGGGTTTCGAACCGCAGGCCGAACTCGACCGACGGGTCGACGAAGGTGCGGACGGCATCGAAGGGGATGACCATGGGTTCGGGATTGTCGCCGAAATTGAGGGTGATGGTAAAACCCTCGTCGCTGACCGTCAGATTGTCGAACCAGTGCTGGATGACGATCGTCATTTCCTTGGGATAACGGGCGCGCAGCCACGAGGCGAGTTCAACTCCCTGAACCGTGGTGTCGAAGGTGATGAAGAAGTGATGTGCCCCGGGCAGGCCGTGGGCCGCGACATCGCGCAGCACCGTCTGGATCAGGCCGCGCATTGCACGGTGCATGAGGTTCCCGTAATCAATCGACCGCGCCATGCCTGCTCCTGTTTTCGTCGCCCCCAACATAGGCAATTTGGGGATGAAGGGAAGGGGGGGTTACAGCAATGAGGCCGCAGCACCGGCAATTGCCGCACCTGCGAGGACCAGCGCCAGCGATTGGTGCAACCGCAGCAGAAGATAGGCCGAGGCGAGGGCGATCAGGCCGGGGATCAGGTTGAAGCTGGCGGGGTCGGGCAGACTCATGTGGAAGGGGAAGGCGTCCACGCGGGTGACGCGGGCAAAGAACACATGGGCGGCGAACCAGATCGACAGGTTGGCGATGACGCCGACGACGGCGGCGGTGATGGCGCGCAGGGCACCGGACAGGCGGGGGGCGGCGGTCAGGCGGGCGATCCAGGGGGCGCCGGCAAAGATCCACAGAAAACAGGGGGCAAAGGTCATCCACAGGGCAATGGCGGCTGCAAACAGGCCGCCCGCAACACCGTCGCGTTGATGGGCCGCGACATAGGCCACGAATTCGGTGACCAGAATCAGCGGGCCGGGGGTAGTTTCGGCCAGGCCGAGCCCGTCCATCATCTGGCGCAGGGTCAGCCAGCCCATCTGGGCCACCACGGTCTGGCTCATCCAGGCGAGGACCGCGTAGGCGCCGCCAAAGGTGATGACGGCGAGTTTGGAGAAGTAGAGCGCCATGTCGGCATAAAGGCCGGGGTGCCAGAGCACGATGAGGCCAAGGGGGATCAGCCAGACTGCGCCCCAGACAACGACAGCGCGGATGGTCTCGCCGTAGGGGTGAGGGGTGGTCAGCGGTTCGGCTGCGGTGCGGGTGGTTGCATAGCCATAAACGGCGGCTGCCAGGATCAGGACGGGGAAGGGCACGCCAAAGAAGAACAGGGCGACGAAGGCGAGGACGGCGATCACCCAGTACTCGCGGGATTTCAGGGCGCGTTTGGCGACGCGCAGCAGCGCCTCGAGCACGATGGCGACGACGGCGGCTTGCACGCCGGTGAACAGGGCGGCGACGAGGGGGATCTGGCCGAAGGCGGCGTAAATCATGCTGAGTGCCAGCACGACCACGGCGCCGGGCAGCACGAACAAGAGGCCCGCGATCAGCCCGCCCAGCGTGCCGTGCAGGCGCCAGCCGATCCAGGTGGCCAGTTGCATCGCCTCGGGGCCGGGCAGCAGCATGCAAAACGACAGCGCCGACAGGTAATCCTTTTCGCTGACCCATTTGCGATCGTCGACGATGTCGCGGTGCATCATCGCGATTTGGGCGGCGGGGCCACCGAAGGACAGCAGGCCGATGCGGGCGAAGGCGCGGGTCAGGTCGGTGAGGGTGGGGGGCATCGGCGCGCCTTTGGGGAACGGGATGCGACGCTTGACCGGGGTGGACGCGGGACCCCTGGGGAGAGGGATAGGGCCGGGGCGGGGTCTGGTCAAGCGGTGGGGGATTTCACGCGTGGAATAAGGCGCAAGGTATGGAAAGTAATCTGTATTTTAGTAGGCGTCTGGCCCGTCACGAAACGGCGCGGGTCAGTTCGCGCAGCAGCTTTTGCCGGATCGCGCGGGGATAGTCGGGCAGGCCGTGGGCGGTGATGGCAAAGCCGTCGGGGGTGATCACGAATCGGCGGAAATAGCCGGTGAGGTTGTCGGCGCGGTCATCCAGTTCGATGGCGATGGCGTTGATGATGACGCGGGCGGCCTCGGCCTCGCGGCGGGCGGTGGCGACGTTCTGGCCCTCGTTCTCGGCGCCGTCGCCGGAGATGTCGATCACGTGGCGGTCGCAGTCCTGCACCGGGCCGAACTGGGCCAGCGAAAAGCGGATGGCATCGCCGATGGCGGTGACGGTGCGCAGCTGGGGGCGACGGGTGGCCCGGACGGCGGCGGCAAAGGCCGCGACATCGGCCGCATCCTGCAAGCGGTGCCAGCCCAGCGACAGGGTTTGATGACGGCTGCCCGACCAGTGCACCAGCGCCAGACCATCCTGCCCGGTGACGAGGGCGTCAACGATGGCGGGGTCTTCCAGCGCCTGGGCCAACCCCTCCATCTGAAGATGGTATTCCTGAAGGCTGATCGACCCCGACACATCGACCGCCAGCAAAAGCGCGGTTTCACAGGCCGCGACCGGGCGGGCCAGGGCAAGGGTCAGCAGGATCAGGATGACACGCCACATGGTTCAGCATGCCTGCGCGGCGGTGTTGGGGCAAGACAAAAGGGAAAGTGCCGGATTCTGTTGCCAGGCTCCGGCGGGCCCCGCCTTAAGCGGCTAAGCCTAAGGACTTAAGTTCGGCGACTCGAACTGCTTACGCAGCCAGAGCCATTGCCGGAGCACGGTTGTCATTGGCAACTGTACATTTGGACCGATAACGGTGGTACCTCACCGAGCAAAAGCTGGCCCCTTTAGACGTTCGTCGATCCTATTTCGACCCCATGGCCCGCAATGAACGGGAGTTTGGTGGAGTCGCCGGGTACCGCCCCCGGGTCCGAGCCGTGTATTATGGGTGCGTTTATCGCCATAGTCCGAGTTGCCCCGGACAGGTGTAACATAGGCGGCCTTGGGCCGGGGCGCAAGGCGGCGCGCAGTTATTTGGTGATCAGGGCTGCGATGCGGGCGGCGATGGCGCGGCTGCCCTTGACCGAGGGGTGGACCATGTCGATGCCGTGGTAGGAGCGGTCGCCGTCCTGCGTCACCAGATCGGACAGCAGGACAAAGCTGATGCCGGGGTCGCGGTCGGCCATCAGGGTCAGGCGGTGGTCCATCTCATCCCCGAGGGGGCCGCAGCTTTCGACCGGAGACATCACGCCGGGGGTGCGCAGATAGCCGGTGTAGATGACGCGGGCGCCCGTGGCGCGCAGTTTGGTCACAAGGTCGGGGATGGCGCCTGCGGTGCCGTCGGGGGAAATTAGGCGGTTCATCATCCTTGTGCACAGGCCGCAGCCGCAGCCGAACATCAGGTCATTGCCATAGCCGTTCAACACGACATAGTCCCACGGGCCGCCGGTCAGCTGGGCGCTGATCTTGAGCCCGGCGGCGTTGAGGAGGGGCACGCCAAAGAAGTGGCGGGCACCCGGAACGGACTGGTCTTGCACCGGCACCCCCAGCGTGTCGCCCAGTGCCTGCGCGACCGAGCCGCCAAGGAGCCGGTTCATCGCCATCAGCGAATCGCCCATCACCAGAATGCGCGGCCCCTCGGCCCGGGCGGGGTGGGACAGGGCCACTGTCAGGGCCAGCGTCAGGGTCATCAGGGTCAACAGGGTGGTCCGCCAGATCATCTGGTATCCTTGGGTTTGGGGCAGTTTACACCGGAGTGATTACGGACTTGCCCACCCAAGCAAAAGCCCAATCTGGTGGGGTCAGTCCTTGGACCGGATATAGGCACGGGCAATGGCGCGCAGGCGGTTCTGGTTGAAGGGGGTGCCGTGGCCGGCGAGGACAAGGCGGCAGTCAAGGCTGAGGAGGCGGGTCATCGTCAGCAGGTAGGCGGACACCGAGGCGCCGGGGATGTCATCGAGCAAGTCGTCGTCATAGACGGCATCGCCCGCCAGCAGCAGGCCGTC
>CAMBWO010000211.1 GCA_945871285.1 Pseudorhodobacter antarcticus
CGCACGCCAGCCTGCGCTGTCGGTCGGACGGTCGGCGGGCATCAGATGCGGGCAATAGACCTTGGTCATGCCGACGGCCCGCGCCACCTTGATCACGAAATCCGGGGTTTGCTCGATCATCGGCAGGCCGAAATGCCCGGTCGACATGGTCAGCCCGTTCGCCTTCAGCCCCTCGGCCAAAGTCGCCAGCGTGGCGTCGTCGGAATAAAGCCCGCCAAAGCCTTCGGTGTCCTTATAGCCGACTTCAGCCAGCATTTTCAGCGTGTTGGCCAGCGGTCCATAGTTGCGCGAGGAGTAGAGTTGATAGCTGTACATCGGTTTGGTCCTTGTCAAGGCGACCCATAGGTCGCGGAATGCAGGTCACGCAGGGTGAATTTTGGCATCGGCCCAGGTGCGGCGGGGGTGAACACAACCTCCGCCGGATAGCCTGGAAAGATCGTAAAGGCGTTCATCGAGAAACGCCCGGGCCGGTCCGCCTCGACCGCCACATACAGCGCCAAGGCCTCGGCAGTGATGGTGATTTTCCAGGCCTCGCCCTCGGCTTCCACCTGTTTGGTCAGGTTCGGTGGCAAAAGATCATAGGTCTTCCACGGCTTTGGCGCAAAGACATCGCCGAAATGACGCCCGCCCTTGCTGTGCCACACCGTGGCCAGCACCTCGCCGTCCTTGACCGCATCGCGGGGAATGGTCGCCACGCTATGCGCCCTGTCCGGATCGGCGGTGACGGGATAGGTCCCCAGCACCCGCACCGACCCATCCATCGCCGCCGCATAGACATCCAGGTCCAGATCGACCGGGGCATTGCTGTCATTGACCACGCGCAGATCAAAGGCATCCGCCCCCGGCACCGCCGTCACCATCACCGGCGCATAGAATTCGCGGGACATGTGGTGCAGCAACTTCCACCCGCCGCCATGGTCCAGGCTGGCCCAGGAACACACCGGCCAGGTGTCGTTCAACTGCCAGATCAGCGTGCCCATGCAATGCGGTTTCAGACTGCGCCAATGGGTGACGGCGGTCTTGATCGCCAGCCCCTGCTGCACCTGCGACAGATAGACGAAATTCTCGAAATCCACGGGAAAGCGGAAATAGCGGAACATGGTTTCCGCAATCCGCGCGTTGCCGCCCGCGTTCTTCTGGTGGCTCTCCATCACCGGGGCGGCGATGTTGAAATCCGCAGGCTCCGCGAAACGCCGGATCACATCCATCGACGGATAGGATTGGAACCCAAACTCCGAACAGAACCGGGGCGACACGTCGCGGTAATGGTCGAAATCCCGCCCCTCGTGCCACACGCTCCAAAAGTGCATGTCGCCCTTGTTGTCCTGATGCCAGGCGTCGCCAAAGTCCATCGGGCCGGGCGAGGGGCTGGAGGGCCACCACACCGCCCCCGGCACCGCAGCCTTCAGCGCCTGCTCGATCGTCCGGTTCAGCCGGTCATAGCCCACCAGATACAGGTCACGGTTCGCCCGCGTCTCGGGGAACCAGGTCAGCGCGCCGATCAATTCGTTGTCGCCGCACCACAGGGCCAGGCTGGCATGATGGTTCAACCGCAGCGCCTGTTCACGCACCTCGATGGCCACGCCCGAAAAAAACGCCTCATCCGCCGGGTAGATGTGGCAGGAAAACATGAAATCCTGCCAGACCATCAGGCCCAACTCGTCGCATAAGGAATAAAACCAGTCGGCCTCATACCGCCCGCCGCCCCAGACCCGCAGCATGTTCATGTGGACATCGACCGCCGACTGCAACAGCCCCCGCGTGTCCGCCTCATTGATCCGGCCCGCTAGGGCATCCTGCGGAATCCAGTTGGCCCCCTTGCAGAAAATGTCGCGCCCGTTGATGCGGACCTTGAACCCCAGACCCGCCGCATCTTTTTCGGTGATCAGTTCTGCCGACCGCAGACCAATCCGCCGCCGTTCCACCTGCGCGTCCAAGGTCACGGTCAGGTCATGCAGAACCTGCGCCCCCTGCCCCGCTGGCCACCACAGCACTGGATTTTCCACCACCAGCACGGCCACCGCCTTGCCCGCCACCGCCCGCACCGTCGCGGTCTGCCCGCACAGCGCAAAGGCAACCTCACCCTCGCCCTCCACTGCCGCCTCGACCGTCACCGTCGCCCGGCCGGGCGCATGGGCCTGCGCCACCACAACCGACGCAATCCGCGCCGCCGCCTTGGGTTCCAGATGGAAATCGCCATAAAGCCCAAAGGTCGCCAGCGCGATGTTCCAGTCCCAACCGAAATCGCAAGACGGCTTGCGCAGCATGTTGCCGTTCGGGATGGGCGTGTTGTTGGCGCTGAACGGCACGAAATAGCGCTGCGCCGCCTGCCGCCTGGCCGCCTCGACGGCAGAGGAGCGGAAGGTGATCGCCACCTCATTCTCGCCCAGCCGCAGCGCGCCCGACACATCGACGCGGTAGCTGCGAAACATGTTGTCGGACGCCAGCACCAGATCGCCATTGATCCGCACCTCGGCCACCGTGTCCAGCATGGACACGACCAGAACCTGATCGACCGAGGTCACGGCGAAGCTGCGCCGCGCCACCCAGTCGCGCTGACAAATCCAGCGCAACCCATATTCGTTGCGGCCAAAATAGGGGTCGGGAATCGCCCCTGCCTTGAACAGCGCATCAATGCCGTCACCGGGCAGCTGGAAAACAGCCTGATAGGCGCCGCTGTCGTCACTCAGCGACCAGTCTCCGCACAAATCCAGCATCGGTCAGATCCGCTGTTCGTTCGTTTCGTCAAACAGGCTGGCCTTGGCGATGTCCACCTTCAGATGCACGCGGGCCCCCGCCTTCGGGCGATGCTCAAACGGCACCCGGACCGAGATTTGCTTGCCCTCGGCCTCCAGCCAGACCAGGGAATCCGCGCCCATCGGCTCGTCAATCTCGACCGTCGCAGGGAAGGTCGCGCCGTCGATGGCGTCGTCCAGAATGGTCAGATGCTCGGGCCGCAGACCCAGCATGGCCTTGGGCCGGTCCATGATCGCCCCACCCTCATAGCCCGCCAGATCCAGCGTCACCGACCCGAACTTGAACGCACGACCGCCATTCACCGTCTCGCCCTTGATGAAGTTCATGGCGGGGCTGCCGATAAACCCAGCCACAAACAGGTTGGCCGGACGGTTGTAAATCGTGTGCGGCTCGTCCAGCTGCTGGATGATGCCGCCGCGCATGACCGCGATGCGGTCGGCCAGGGTCAGCGCCTCGATCTGGTCATGGGTCACGTAAACCATCGTGTTGTTCAGGCGCGAGTGCAGGCGCTTGATCTCGACCCGCAATTCGCTGCGCAGCTTGGCGTCCAGGTTCGACAGCGGCTCGTCGAACAGGAACACATCCACATCCCGCACCAGCGCACGGCCAATCGCCACCCGCTGACGCTGGCCCCCTGACAGAGCGCCCGGCTTGCGGTCCAGCAGCGGCTGGATTTGCAGGATTTCCGCCGCCCGCGCCACGCGCTTGGCAATCTCCTCCGCCGGAACCCGGGCGTTTTTCAGGCCAAACGACAGGTTCCCCCGCACCGTCATCTGCGGATAAAGGGCATAGGACTGGAACACCATGCCGATGCCCCGGTCACTTGGCTCGGCCCAGGTCACGTTCTTGCCCTTGATCCAGATCTGCCCGTCGGTGATGTCCAACAACCCCGCCAGACAGTTCAGCAGCGTGGATTTGCCACAACCCGACGGCCCCAGCAGAACGATGAACTCGCCCTCGGCTACGGTCAGGTTCATGTTCTTCAGAACCGAGGTCGCGCCAAAGTTCAGCGTCAGATCCTTGACTTCGATGGAATTGGTCATGCGTTAGCCTTTCACGGCGCCGGCGGCGATGCCGCGTACGAAAAGTTTGCCCGAAACGAAGTAGATGAACAGCGGCACAAGGCCCGTCAGCATGGTCGCCGCCATGTTGACGTTGTATTCCTTGACCCCCTGGACCGAATTCACGATGTTGTTCAACTGCACCGTCATCGGATACAGCGAAGGTTTGGTATAGACGACGCCGAACAGGAAATCATTCCAGATGCCCGTCACCTGCAAGATGATCGCCACCACGAAAATCGGCAGGGACATCGGCATCATGATGCGGAAATAGATGCCCCAGAATCCCGCGCCATCAACCCGCGCCGCCTTGAACAGCTCCTCGGGGATCGAGGAAAAGTAGTTGCGGAACAGCAGCGTCAGGATCGGCATGCCAAAGATGGTATGGACCAGAACCAGCCCCCACAACCCGCCATACAACCCCATCTCGCGCAGCAGGATCACAATGGGATACAGCATCACCTGATAGGGAATGAACGACCCGAAGATCAGGATGGTAAAGAACATGTCCGACCCCTTGAAGCGCCAGTTGACCAGCGCATAGCCGTTCACCGACGCCACCGCGATCGACAGGATCACCGAGGGGATCAGGATGCGGACCGAATTCCAGAAGCCCACGCTCAGCCCTTCGCAGTTCAGACCGGTGCAGGCCTCGGACCACGCCTTGACCCAGGGTTGAAAGGTAATCTCGACCGGCGGGGCAAAGATGTTGCCCAGCCGGATTTCCGGCATCCCCTTCAGCGAGGTCATCACCATGACCCACAAGGGCAGGATGTAATAGACGCACATCACGATCAGGATGCCGTAAATCATGATGTTGCGGCCCGACAGGGCGCGGCGCGGTCTGGTGCCGCGGGCGCCTTCCAGGACACCGTGCCGCGCCGGTGCAGCGGAGGTGAGGTCAGCCATTCTTCTTGCCTCCGAATTCGAGATAAGCCCAAGGGATCAGAACGATCAGCACCGACAGCAGCATCATCGTCGATGCCGCCAGGCCCTGCCCAAGGTTCTGCGCGGTGAACAGATAGTCATAGACATACATCGCCGGCACCTGGCTGGCCAAACCCGGCCCCCCCGAGGTTTGCGCGACGACCAGATCATACAGCTTGATGATCCCGCTCGTGACCAGCACCAGCACCGTGATGAACACGGCCCGCATCATCGGAATGATCACGATGATATAGGTTTTCCACGTCGGAATGCCGTCCACCTTGGTGGCCTTCCAGATATCCTCGTCAATGCCGCGCAGACCCGCCAGCATGATGCACATGATGAACCCGGTGCCTTGCCACATTCCGGCAATCAGCAGGCCGAACATCACGATATCGGGGTTATACAAGGGGTCGAAGGTGAAGCTTTCAAAACCGATGCTCCGCACGATCGACTGGATGCCGAACTCGGGGTTCAGGATCCACTGCCAGACCAGCCCCGTCACGATGAAGGACAGCGCAAAGGGATACAGCATGATGGTGCGAAAGGTGTCTTCGTAGCGGATCTTCTGGTCCATCAAGACGGCCAGCAGGAACCCGATCACAATGGTGAAGACCAGGGCAAATGCGCCATAAACCGCCAGGTTTTCAATGGATTGCATCCAGCGGCTGTTGGCCCACAGCCGTTCATACTGGGCCAGCCCCACGAAATCGGCCCGTGGCAACAGCTTGGAATTGGTGAACGAATAGACAACCGTCCAGATCGTGCCGCCCACAAACACCACCAGCGTCGTCAACACCATCGGCAGCGCCGCAATCTTGGCGTTCACATTGCGGAACAACCAGCTTTTTCGCACACCCGTCGCCATTCCCAAGCCTCCCCAGCCCCAGTTGAAAAAGAGCCGCCCTGTGACGGGCGGCTCTGGTAGGTTTGCCTGGTATCAGAGGCCGGCAGTCAGGATTTCGACATACTTGGCCTGTGCGGCTTCGGCAGTCATGTCCTGCGACTTCCAGAATTCGACTTGCAGGTCACCCAGCTGGGTCTGCACGTCGGGCGACCAGACCTGATCGCCACCGGGGACGATATTGCCGGCAGCCAGGATTTCCAGACCCTGCTTCATGCAGTCGTTGGCAGCGGCCAGATCGACGTCACCACGGATCGGCAAGGAGCCTTTCTTGAGGTTGAACGCAACCTGAACTTCCGGGGTCACCAGCAGTGCGGCCAGACGCTTTTGCGCCGCCGTGATTTCCGGGTCGGTGTTCAGCGGGAAGTAGAAGGCATCGCCGCCGGTGGACAGGAACTTGTTCACGCCCAGACCCGGCAAGCAGGTGTAATCCTTGCCAGCAACTTCGCCAGCAACCTGGAATTCACCCTGTGCCCAGTCACCCATGATCTGGCCAGCGGCCTGATCGGTGATGACGAGGTTGGTTGCCTGGTTCCAGTCCTGAACCGTCGATTTGGCAGCCAGTTTGCGCGCTTCGGCAGCAGCCTGGAACACAGTCAGCATTTCCGGACCAGCAGCAGCGGCCATGTCCTTGTTCAGGTTGACGGCCTTCCACAGGTCAATCCCGCCGATGGCAACCGTGATGGCGCCAAAAGCCAGGTTCGACTGCCAGGACTGGTTGCCCAAGGCCAGCGGGATCTTGCCAGCCGCTTCAACAGCCGGAGCCGAGGCGACAAACTCGTTCCAGTTCTTCGGAACCGGCATGCCCAGATCTTCATAAACCTTGTTGGACAACCACAGCCATTCGGGCGAGTGGATGTTCACCGGAGCGCAATAGATCTTGCCGTCCACGGTGCACGCATCCAGCAGATCCGGCGGGAACACGGTTTCTTTCCAGTTGTTGGCTTCCGCAACATCGGTCAGATCCTGCATCAGGCCAGCCTGAACCAGTTCCAGCGCCTGCTGGCCATGGTTGAACTGGGTGGCGCACATCGGATCGCCCCCCGTGATCCGGCTGATCATGATCGGACGGGCCGTGCCGCCAGAACCGGCGATGGCGCCGTCAATCCACTTGTCGCCCGAGGCGTCGAACGCCTTGGCCAGCTCGCCCACGGCGGCGGCTTCACCACCCGAGGTCCACCAGTGGGTGACTTCGCAATCCGTGGCCATGGCGACCGACGGCAGTGCCACCGAAGCGCACAGCGCCGCGGCCAGTTTCCAAATCTTCATGTAGTCCTCCCAGACAGTTTTGAAGTTTCTAAAACGTTATAGCTGATCCTATAACGTTATAGATTTTTCGATCAAGTCATCTTTTCACTTGCCGATCACGTTTTTTGGGGCGCTGAATAGGCGACAGGGAACGCCCGCAAAGTGCCGAAAACATGAATCTCAGCCACCATTTCTGCAGTGCAACACGGTCCTTGGCCCGCGGGCCGGACCTGTCTGCACCGTTCATTCGCAGGACATTGGCCCGCACCCCACCCGCGCCGACCCTGCGGTCTTGCTGCACCTGCAAACGCCCGCCAGATGCCCAAGTGATTCGCAACGGCGGCGCAGGATCCTTCCCATGACAACGCTGCATCCGCTGCCAGGTGATTCGCAGCGTCCGACCCTCAAGACGATTGCCGCCGCCACCGGCCTGGCCATCGCCACCGTGTCCCGCGCCCTGAAAGACGCCCCCGACATCAGCGACGACACCAAACGCCGCGTCCGCGAAACCGCCGAACGGCTGGGCTACCGGCCCAACCGCGCCGGGGTCCGCCTGCGCACCGGCAAGACGAATGTGATCGCGGTCACCCTGTCCACGGTGTCGGACCTGTCCAACCCGTCCGAGCTGATCTACGCCATTGCCCAGGCGCTGCGCGGATCGTCCTACCATCTGGTCATCATGCCCTTCTTTCCCGACCAGGACCCGATGGAGCCGATCCGCTATATCGTGGAAACCGAAAGCGCCGACGGCATCGTCCTGAACCAGACCCAACTGGACGACCCCCGCGTGCGCTATCTCACCGAACGCGGCTTCCCCTTTGTCACCCATGGCCGCACCGACATGGGCATCGACCACCCCTATTTCGACTTTGACAACGAGGCCTTTGCCCGCATCGCCGTGCGCGCCCTGCACGCCAAGGGCCGCAAATACCTGGCCCTGGTGCGCCCCCCCGCCGAACACAGCTATTCCGTCCACATGACCACCGGCTTTCTGGACGAGGCGCAACGCCTCGGCCTTGACCATGAAATCATCGAGGCCATCACCAGTGACACCCCCGCCAATGACATAGAAACCGCCATGATCCAGCGTTTTGGGCAGAGGCCCACAATTGACGGCATCATGTCAGGCTCGCCCACCAGTGCTGTCGCCTGCGTCGCCGCCGCCGAAAAGGCGGGCATGGTCATCGGCCGCGATTTCGACATCGTCTCGAAAGAGGCGCACAGCTTTTTGCACCGCTTCCGCAAGGAAATCATCGTCGTCGAAGAAAAGATGG
>CAMBWO010000212.1 GCA_945871285.1 Pseudorhodobacter antarcticus
GCAACACGCCGACCGTGCCGTGATCGTCACCGCCAATGATTTCGACAGCATCTACGCCATGAACCGCATCATCGCGGCCGTTCAGGCCAAATCGGGCAACTACAAGGTGCGTCTGGCCGGTTGCGTCGCCAACCGTTCCCGCGAAACGACCGAGGTTGACCGCTACTGCGACCGCGTCGGCTTCAACCGCATCGCCCATATGCCCGACATCGACGCGATCCGTCGTTCACGCCTCAAGAAAAAGACCCTGTTCGAGATGGACGACAGCGAGGACATCGTCATGGCCCGCGCCGAATACATGCGGCTGGCCGATAAACTCTGGCGCTCGGTTCAGGAATCCGGCTCGTCGCCCGCCCCACTGCCCGACCGTGAAATCTTTGAACTTCTGGGGTTTGATTGATGGCCGACTACTCCGCCACCCTGTCCCGTGTGGAAGACTACTTTGACCGCTCCGCCACCAAGGTGTGGGAGCGGTTGACCTCAGACGCGCCGGTTTCCCGCATCCGCCAAACGGTGCGCGAGGGGCGCGACCGGATGCGCGCCCTGATGCTGTCCCGCCTGCCCGCCGATCTGGCGGGCGTGCGCGTGCTGGATGCCGGTTGTGGTGCCGGGCAGATGACGGCGGAACTGGCGGCCCGTGGGGCGGATGTGGTGGCGGTCGATATCTCGCCCGCCCTCGTCGCCATCGCGCAGGCCCGCCTGCCCGCCGAACATGCTCCCCGCGTGACCTTTGCCAGCGGTGACATGACGGCCGACCACGGCGCGTTCGACTTCGTCCTGGCGATGGACAGCCTGATTTACTACAACACCGCTGACATCAAACAGGCCCTGTCGCGCCTGGGCGAGCGCACCAGCCGCGCCGTGGTGTTCACCGTCGCGCCGAAAACCCCGTTCCTGATGACCTTCTGGACCCTTGGCAAGGCCTTCCCGCGCGCTGACCGCTCGCCCGTGATGGTCCCCCACGCCCACGCCACCCTGACCCGCGTCACCCAAGGCAAGGTCAGCAAGATCGACCGCGTCTCCCGCGGCTTCTACATTTCCGAATGTCTGGAGTATCGTCCGTGATCCTTGGCAAGTCCCAGATCAAAAAGCTGACCGGCGCCTGGCTGCCCTTTGCCGACGCTGCCTCGGACGGCCTGCCGATGGCGCAACTCTTGCGCCTCAGCCTGTTTCAGGTGTCGGTCGGCATGGCCACCGTTCTGCTTCTGGGAACCTTGAACCGCGTGATGATCGTCGAACTGGCGGTGCCCGCCACCGTCGTCGCCTTCATGATCGCGCTGCCCGTCCTGTCCGCCCCCTTCCGCGCCATGCTGGGCCACCGCAGCGACAACTATCGCTCCTTCATCGGCTGGAAACGCATCCCCTACCTGTGGTTCGGCAGCCTGTGGCAAATGGGTGGCCTGGCCATCATGCCCTTTGCCCTGATCGTGCTGTCAGGTGACCAGATCCACGGCCCCGCCTGGGCGGGTGAGGCTTTGGCGGGTCTGGCGTTCCTCATGACCGGACTTGGCCTGCACATGACCCAGACGGCGGGCCTGGCGCTTGCTTCTGACTGCGCCACCGACGAAACCCGGCCCCGCGTCGTGGCGCTGCTGTATGTGATGTTCCTGCTGGGCATGGCGCTGTCCTCGGTCATCATCGGCTGGCTGTTGCGCGACTTCGACCAGATCCGCCTGATCCGCGTCGTGCAGGGCTGCGCCGTCGTCACAATGGTCTTGAACATCACCGCCCTGTGGAAACAGGAAAAGGTCCGCCCGATGTCGGCCGAGGAGATGGCCACCAAACCCCCGGTCTTCCTTGAATCCTGGCGTGATTTCGTGGCCGACAGCCATGTGACCCGCCTGCTTGTCATTGTCGTGACCGGCACGATGGGCTTTCAGATGCAAGACGTTCTGCTGGAGCCCTACGGCGGCCAGATCCTGGGCCTTTCCGTCGGTGCCACCACCTGGCTGACCGCCGCCAATGCCCTTGGAGCACTGGTGGGTTTCATTCTGGCGGGCCGCTGGATGAGCCAGGGCTATGACATGTTCCGCATGGCCGCTCGTGGCATTCTGGTCGGCGTGCTGGCCTTTACCACCGTCATTCTGGCCGGGCTGATGTCATCCCCGGTTCTGTTCTACATCGGTGCCATCTGCATCGGCCTTGGCGCGGGCCTGTTCGCCGTCTCGACCCTGACCGCCGCCATGGCCCTGCCCGAGCGCGGCCTGTCGGGCCGTGGTCTGGCGCTGGGTGCCTGGGGGGCCGCACAAGCCACGGCGGCGGGCCTGTCCATCGCCGTCGGCGGGGCCTTGCGCGACACCGTGGGGGGCTATGCGATGGCGGGCCACCTGGGCAGCACGCTGGCGACCCCGTCATTCGGCTACTCATTCGTCTATCACACCGAAATCCTTGTGCTTTTTGTATCGCTTATCCTGATCGGCCCGCTGGTGCGGACCAATCCCTACACCCCACAAACCGATTCCAACACCGCCCGCCCGGGCATCATGGAATTCCCTACCTGACCCTCGGAGGACCAAGTTATGGTTGGCGTCACTTTCTTCGGCAATTTCGATCTCGCAAGCCTGGCAATCTGGCTGTTCTGGGGCTTTTTCGCCGTTCTCGTCTATTACCTGCAGACCGAGAACATGCGCGAAGGCTATCCCCTGGAAACCGAGGACGGCAAGCCCGCCCCCAACCAGGGCCCCTTTGGCCTGCCCAAACCCAAGACCTTTCTGCTGGCCCATGGCCGCGCTGACGTGACGGTGCCTGACTACCAGCCCGAAAAGCGCACGCTGGCCATGGCCCGCACCGCCGTGTCCGAAGGCTTCCCCCATATGCCCACCGGCAACCCGATGGTCGATGGCGTCGGCCCCGCCTCCTGGGCACCACGCCGCGACGTGCCGGAACTGGACGGCCACGGCCACAACAAGATCGTGCCGATGTCGCAGGCCGAAGGCTTTGCCGTCTCGGCCGGGCGCGACCCGCGTGGCCTGCCGGTTCAGGCCTCTGACCTCGAGGTGATCGGCCATATCTCGGACATGTGGGTCGATGCGCCCGAACAGCTGGTCCGCTACCTGGAGATTCAGCTGAACCAGGGCGGCAAGCGTCTGGTGCCCATGCCGATGGTCAAGATCTGGGCCGACCGCGTCCGCATCAATGCGATCTCGTCCGACCTGTTCGCCGGCGTGCCGATGACCAAATCCGACAGCGAAGTGACCCTGCTCGAGGAAGACAAGATCAGCGGCTACTACGCCGGGGGCACGATGTATGCCGCCGACAAGCGCAAGCGCGGGTTCTAGGGGGGACTGACGATGCAAGACCATGACGACTTCGCCATCGAACCTGTGCCGGGCCTGCCCGCCACCCCGCCCAAGGGCGAGGTGGTTTTGTGGCAAGGCAGCCCCCATGCGCTGACCCTTGCGCGCGAGGCGATGGGCCTGACTTGGGTCGCCGCCTATTTCGTGGCGCTCGCCATCTGGCGGGCGTCGGTCGTGTCCGATGGCAGCGTGATGTCGGTGGTGGCGGTGATGCTGCCCTACCTTGCCATCGGCCTGGTCGCCTGCGGCATCATCCTGCTGATTGCCACGGTTCAGGCACGTTCGACCGTCTACACCGTCACCAGCGCCCGCGTTGCCATGCGGATCGGCGCGGCCCTGACCGTGACGCTGAACCTGCCCTACAAACAGATCGGCGCCGCCAGCCTTGACCTCAAACGCAGCGGCACCGGCACGATCGCCCTGCAAACGCTGGGCGACACCCGCCTGTCCTTCCTGATGTGCTGGCCGCATGTGCGGCCCTGGCATCTGGCCCACACCCAACCCGCCCTGCGCTGCATTCCCGACGCCGCCCGCGTCGCGCAAATCCTGTCCGAAGCCGCCGAAACCCGCGTCAGCCAGCCCTTCGTCACCCGCACCGCGCCCTCCAGCGCCGTTGCGGCAGAATAGGGGGAAATCATGGTCGCCCAAACCAAAGCCGACCCCAAACCCGAGATGATCCCGGCCAATCTTTTGCGCGGAATGCTGGCGCTGGTGCTGGCCAGTGTGATCCTGACTGGCTATTCTGCCCTGACCGGCCGCGATCAGGTCGGCGTGCCCAAACCGGCCGCCATCGTCGCCGAACGCAGCATCATCCTGCAAGGGGGGGGCGCGCAGGCCGTGACCGTGCTGTCCGCCGATGGCACCCTGCTGATGGACCTGCCGCATGGAGGCTTCATCACCGTGATCCAGAACGGGCTGGAAAGGGCCCGCCTCACGGCTGGCGTTGACAAATTGTTGCCGGTGCGGATCGTGAAATTTGCCAACGGCCGTCTGACGGTCGTGGATGACCACTCCGGATGGTCCGCCGAACTTGGCGCCTTCGGAAACGACAACAGGGCTGCGTTCGAACGGCTCATGTCACAGTAAGACCAAAAAACAAGGGAACGAAATCATGGGTATATTCACAAGATCATCCGAAATGGTCCCCTGCACCGTCGAGGTCAGTCACCGTTTCGAAAGCCTGCACGCGCATGTCCGCTTCAACAACGGCGCCGTGGTCTATCCCGGCGATGAGGTGCTGGTCCACGGCAAGCCGATCATGGCGGCCTACGGCGAAGTCATCGTCGAGGACCGCGAAGCCACCATCACCCGCGCCACCGCCATCGAACGCCTATGGACCCGGATGACCGGCGACTTCGGCTTCATGGAGTTGTGCGAGTTTTCCTTTTCCGACGAGGTGAAGCTGTGAACGCCACCCCGATGGACCTGTACCCCGAAACCGCCGAAGCCGAGTTGATCGAGGAGCCGACTGTTGACACAACGGCCATGGCGACCGAAACCACCCTGCTGAACCCACGGTTTTACACCACCGACTTTGACGAGATGGACAAGCTTGACGTCTCCTCGGTCCGCCCCGAATGGGACAAGCTGATCGCCCAGATGAAATCGGACCCCAACAAGGGCCATTTCAAGAAGAACGCCGAATGGGATGCGAACTGGGCCGACATGCCCCTGCCGCTGAAGCGTGAGTTCATCGACTTTCTGGTGTCCTCCTGCACCGCCGAGTTTTCGGGCTGTGTGCTGTACAAAGAGATGAAACGCCGCGGCTCCAACCCCGACATTTGCGAGCTGTTCAGTTACATGTCCCGCGACGAGGCCCGCCATGCCGGCTTCATCAACGATGCCCTGCGCGAGGCGGGTGTGGCGGTGAACCTGGGCTTTCTGACCAAGGCCAAGAAATACACCTATTTCCGGCCCAAGTTCATCTACTACGCCACTTACCTGTCCGAAAAGATCGGCTACGCCCGCTACATCACCATCTTCCGGCATCTCGAGGCGCATCCCGAACAGCGCTTCCACCCTATCTTCAAATGGTTCCGCGAATGGTGCAACGACGAGTTCAGCCATGGCGAGGCGTTTGCCCTGATCATGCGCACCGATCCCAAGCTGACCAACTCCTTTGCCAACAAGCTGTGGATCCGCTTTTTCCTGACCGCCGTCTATTCAACCATGTATGTCCGCGACCATGCCCGCCCCGAGTTTCACAAGGCCCTGGGCGTCGATATCGAATGGTATGACCAGGAGGTGTTCAAGAAGACATCCGCCATCGCCCGTCAGGTCTTCCCGATCGAGATTGACATCGACAACAAGCGTTGGCTCCCGAACCTGCGCCGGATGCGCGACGCCTTCATCGCGATGGACGCCGCCAAAAAGCGTGGCGGTGTGTCGGGCTATATCGGTCGCATGGTTGCGGGCGCTGCCGCCCTGCGCGGCTTTGTGGCGATCTACACCATGCCGGTGATCAAGACCGTGCCGCCCGCGAATGTCCGGATGGAGCCGGTCTATTGATCATGGCCGACAGCCCCTGGCATGCCGCAGTGATCGCACTTTTCGTCTGGTGGTTCTCCACCGGGCTGATCCTGTGGCGTGTCCGGGTGGCCGACAACGGCAATGAACACCAGCACGGCCTCTCGGTCGTGCTGGGCCTGCCCCTGCTGTTTGGCGGCATCTTTGCCTTTCACGCGTCGCTGGCCGACACCACGCCCCTTGGCACCTATCTGGGCTTCTTTGCCGCCGTGGCGATCTGGGGCTGGATCGAACTGGCCTTCCTGTCCGGCATCATCACCGGCCCCAACCGCACCCCCTGCCCCACCGATGCCCCGCCCGTCGCCCGTTTCTGGCGCGCCGTCGGCACCATCGCCTGGCACGAGGCGCTGCTGATTGCCACCCTCGCGCTGATGGCCTGGGCCAGCCGCGACGCCGCCAACCCCTTTGCCTTTCTGACCTTTGCCCTGCTGTTCGGCGCCCGCATCCTGGCCAAGCTGAACCTGTTCTTCGGCGTGCCCCGCATCAACATTCAGTTCCTGCCGCGCCCCCTGACCCATCTTGCCAGCCATTTCCGCCTGTCCCGCATCACCCCCTTCTTTCCCTTTTCGGTCAGCCTCCTGACCATCGCCACGGCTCTGCTTCTGGAACGCACCATCAGCGCCACCACCCCGGGCACCGCCATCGGCTTTGCCCTTCTGACCTGCCTTGCCCTGCTGGCTGTGCTGGAACATTGGTTCATGGTGCTGCCGCTGCCCGATGAAAAACTGTGGCGCTGGATGTTGCCAGCCCGCAAAACCCCAACACCCAGAATGGCAGATCGCCTTCAAGAGGATCCCCATGGACTTTGACAGCCTGTTCCGCGCCCAGATCGACACCCTCAAGGCCGATGGCAACTATCGCACCTTTGCCGAACTGGAACGCAAACGCGGCGAATTTCCCCGCGCGATGAACCACAAGGACGGCGAGGTGACTGAAATCACCGTCTGGTGCTCGAACGACTATCTGGGCATGGGTCAGCACCCCGATGTGGTCAAGGCCATGGTGGACTGTGTCCATGCCTGCGGCACCGGGTCTGGCGGCACGCGCAACATCTCGGGCACAAACCACAACCACCTGCTGCTCGAGGCTGAACTGGCCGACCTGCATGGCAAGGATGCGGCGCTGCTGTTCACCTCGGGCTATGTGTCCAACTGGGCGGCCCTCTCCACCCTGGGCAGCCGCATCCCCGATGTGGTGATCCTGTCCGATGCCGGCAACCATGCCAGCATGATCGAAGGCGTCCGCCATTCCCGCGCCGACAAGGTCATCTGGAAACACAACGACTGGCGCGATCTGGACCGCAAGCTCAAGGCGGTGGGCGACCGCCCCAAGGTCGTGGCCTTTGAGTCGGTCTACTCCATGGATGGTGACATCTCGCCCATCAAGGAAATCGTCCAGGTCGCCCGCGCCCACGGCGCCCTGACCTATATCGACGAGGTGCACGCCGTCGGCATGTATGGCCCGCGCGGCGGTGGCGTCAGTGAACGCGAAGGCCTGGCCGACCAGATCGACCTGATCGAGGGCACTTTGGGCAAGGCCTTCGGGGTCGTCGGCGGCTACATCACTGGCTCGGCCCCCCTGTGCGATTTCATCCGCTCCTTTGCCTCGGGCTTCATCTTCACCACCGCCCTGCCGCCCGCCGTGGCCGCTGCGGCAACGGCGTCGATCCAGCACCTGAAACGGTCCGGGTTCGAACGTCAGCGCCAGCAGGAACAGGTTGCCAAACTGCGCGCCAAACTTGACCGCGCCGGCATCCCGCACATGGCCAATGACAGCCACATCATCCCCGTGATGATCGGCGATCCGGTGAAATGCCGCATGATCAGCGACATCCTGATGCGCGACTGGGGCGTCTATGTGCAGCCCATCAACTACCCCACCGTCGCCAAAGGGACCGAGCGCCTGCGCATCACGCCGTCGCCCTTTCACAGCGATGCGGACATCGACCATCTGGTTTCGGCTCTTTCGGCGCTATGGCAAAGATGTGCTCTTGCCCGCGCCGTGGCATGAGCTAAATTGCAATTACCAATCATCTGACGCCCCGGAACCGGGCGCCGAAGGGAGACTTGAATGAAATCCAAACTTGTTCTGCTGGCCGTGCTTGCCATGGCTTCCTCTCCTGCTTTTGCGGCAGGCGACGCTGCCAATGGCGAAAAAGCTTTCAAGCAATGCCAGACCTGCCATGCCGTGATTGACGACACCGGTGCTGTTCTGGCCGGCAAAGGTAAAATCGGCCCGAACCTTTATGGTGTGTTCGGCCGCGTCGCTGGCAGCCTTGAAGGCTTCAAATACGGCGACAGCATCATCGCCGCCGGGGCCGCCGGTCTGGTCTGGGACGAGGC
>CAMBWO010000213.1 GCA_945871285.1 Pseudorhodobacter antarcticus
GCCTGCGGGCACAACATCCGCAAGATCCTGGCCCACCTCAGGTCTTGGCTTGTCTGCATTGTCGTCGCCATTTTGAACGCACTATACCACCCGGGTCGCCAGTATAAGGCTGTCACATCAGTCTGAATGCATTATTCAAGGCCAACTACATCGCAGGATGACACGACCGAAAGCATGGCGCGGCGGGTCATGGCGGCGGTGCCGGGCGACCGGGTGCGGGCGATGGTGTTGGCGAATGGGGCCCATGCGGCGGCTTCGGCGGGCGAGGGGGCGAAACGACAGGCGCGGATTGAGGCGGCCAATGTGGATATGGCGGGTTATGCGGCGGGATGGGTGCCGACGGTGCTGGCATCGGCATCGCTGGCGCTGACGCGGCCGGAAGCGGGGGCGCATGTCGGAGGTTTTGGCTTTCCGGTGCTGCTGATCACCGGGGATCAGGACCACCTGTCACCGCAGGCGGATCAGGCGGCCTTTGCCGCGCTGTTTGCGCGGGCGGAAGTGCGGGCGATTGCTGGGGCGGGGCATCTGACGCCGTTTGAACAGCCAGCGGCGGTGGTTGCCGTGGTGAGCGGCTGGCTGGAGGGTGTGGCGGGCTGAGCTTTGCGCAGGTTCGCAGGCGACGGCACTCAGCCGGGCTTTTTCGCCTCGGCTGCGGCTTTGAGGCGGGCCAGAAGGGTGGCTTTGTCGGGGGTTTGGCCGTGTTTGTCCTTGGGGGCGCCGCGCGGGTTTTGCGCGTCAAAACGGGGGGTGCCTTTGGGATTGGCGGCGTTGCCGGATTTGGAATAGTCCATGAGGAGCCTTTGGTGAGGAAGATCGGGGGATTTCACATCCCCCGCACCCCCTGTGGGATATTTCTGAAAAGATGAAAAGGGGGGACGGCGGGAAATCTTGGCCTTGGGGGCCGGACGCGGCGTGGAACGGCCGAAGGGATTGTCCGTGGTTTGTGCGCGCGTGGCGTCGGACCCGATCTGGAAACGGTCCCAGCCTGAGAGGCGCTGCCCGGCAGGTAGCCGAGGGACAGACCGGGGGGCGGCGGGGCGGAGGGCACGTGCAGGGGTCTTGGTCGCGGGCCATGAGGCGCTGCGCGGTGTGGCAAACGCGCGCCGGGTGAGGGCGCGCGTTCTGGTTTGGATCAGGCCAGCGAGGGGTCGATCACTTTGCAGGCGGCGACGAGGCCGCGGACGGCGTCGACGGATTTGTCGAACATGGCCTGTTCGTCTGCGGTCATCTGGATTTCCACCAGGCGCTCGACGCCACCGGCACCCAGGATGACCGGGACACCGACATACATGCCGTCAAGGCCGAAGGCGTCCTTGACATAGGCGGCGACGGGCAGGAGGCGCTTTTGGTCCTTGAGATAGGCTTCGGCCATTTCGATGGCGGAGGCGGCAGGGGCGTAGAAGGCCGAGCCGGTTTTCAGAAGGCCCACGATTTCGGCGCCGCCGTCGCGGGTGCGCTGGATGATGCTGTCCAGCTTGTCCTGGGTCGTCCAGCCCATCTTGACCAGATCGGGCAGGGGGATGCCGGCGACGGTGGAATAGCGGGCCAAAGGCACCATCGTGTCGCCATGGCCGCCGAGGACGAAGGCGGTGACGTCTTTCATGGACACGTTGAATTCGAGGCTAAGGAAATGGCGGAAGCGGCCGGCGTCCAGAACGCCGGCCATGCCGACGACCTTGTGGTGGGGCAGGCCCGAAAACTCGCGCAGCGCCCAGACCATCGCATCGAGCGGGTTGGTGATGCAGATCACGAAGGCGTTCGGCGCGTGGGCTTTGAGACCCTCGCCCACGGCTTTCATGACCTTGAGGTTGATGCCCAGAAGGTCATCGCGGCTCATCCCCGGTTTGCGGGGCACACCGGCGGTGACGATGCAGACATCGGCGCCGGCGATATCGGCGTAGGAATTGGCGCCCTTGAGGGAGGCGTCAAACCCCTCGATCGGACCCGATTGCGCGATGTCCAGCGCCTTGCCCTGCGGGGTGCCTTCGGCGATGTCGAACAGGATGATGTCGCCCAGTTCCTTGATGGCGGCGAGATGGGCAAGCGTGCCCCCGATTTGTCCGGCACCAATCAGCGCAATTTTCGGTCTGGCCATGATATCCCTCTTTGGTGAATTTGTTGCGCGGATGGGTAAGCCCAAAAATGGGGGCAACGCAAGCCTGCTGCACTGCGGCAAAGTGGAAGTTTATGGCGCAGGGAGGATGATTGCGGTAACAGGGTGCCGAAATTGGCGAGGGCATGATGAGCGGCTGGGAATTTTGGGTTGTGGCTGTGATCGCCTCGGTGCTGACGGGGGTCAGCAAGGGGGGGGTGCCGATCGTGGGGGCGCTGTCGGTGCCCTTGCTGGCGCTGGTGATTTCACCCGTGGCGGCGGCGGGGTTGCTGCTGCCGGTTTATGTCGTGTCGGACTGGTTCGGGCTTTATGCCTATCGCCGCGAATTCGACAAACGGGTGCTGATGATTGCCTGCGCGTCGATGACGATTGGGGTGGCGGTGGGTTGGGCGACGGCGAAGATCGTGCCCGAGTCTTATGTGACGGTTTTGGTGGGCGTGATTTCGGTTGCGTTTGCGCTGAACCAGTTGTTGCGCCGTCAGGTGGTGGCGGAACCGAAGCGGGCCGCGTGGGGGTCGGGGCTGTTTTGGTGTTCGATTGCGGGGTTCACCAGTTTTGTCAGCCATACCGGCGGGCCGCCCTATCAGGTGTGGACGTTGCCGCTGGGGTTGAAGAAGGCGGTGTTTGCGGGCACGTCGACCATCGCATTCGCCTATATCAACGCGGTCAAGTTGGTGCCCTATTTCTTTCTGGGGCAGATCAACCTGAGTTCGCTGGAGGTGGCGTTGAAGCTGGCCCCGGTGGCGGCGGTGGCGGTGTTCGTGGGGGTTTGGGTGGTGAAACGGTTGCCCGAAAAGCTGTTCTTCACCATCGTCACCTGGTCACTGCTGCTGATCGGGATCGAACTGATCTGGAAGGGGTTGCAGGGCTAGGCCGGGTCGCCCCTGGCGGGCAGGGTGTCGGCCGTCGCCTCGAAACTGGAGCCTGCGGCGACGAGGCAGGTCGTGCCGTTGGGCAGGGTCGCGGTCAGGGTCCAGGTGCCGGTTTCGGGGGCGGCGTAAAGTTCCATCACCGTGTTGTCCTGAGCGAGGCCGATGATGCGGCGGGTTTCGCCGAATTGGGTGGCGAGGTTGGCGGCGACCATGTCGCGGGGGGCGCATTGCGGGGCGGCACGGGCGATGCCGGGCAGCAGGGCAAAGGCGGCGAGGCCGAGCGACAGGGCAAAAAGCGTGCGGTCCATGGTCAGGCCTTCCGGTTGAAGGTGGCGATGGGTCAAGGCTGCGCCGGGAAGCCGAAGAATTGGTTAAGGCTGCGATTCGCCTTCGGACTGGAAAGCCTGAGCGAACTTGCCTAAGGTCGGGCAAAACGGGGCATGGGGGCGGTTGATGATCTGGCTGGTGATCGGGGTGGCGCTTTGGGCCTATTCCCATTTGATGAAGCGGGTGACGCCGGGGTTCCGGGCGGGCTTGGGCGACGGACCGGGCAAGGGCGTGGCGGCGGTGCTGTCGCTGCTGGCGATTGGCCTGATGATTTACGGCTATAAGACCGCCGAGGTCGTGGACCTGTGGTATCTGCCGGAGTTCATGCGTCATATCAACAACCTGATGATGGTGATTGCCGTCATTCTGGTGAACCTGGGCCATTCGCGCGGGGTGATGCGGACCTGGTTGCGGCATCCGATGCTGGGTGCGGTCAAGGTCTGGGCGCTGGCGCATTTGCTGGTGAACGGTGACCTGGCGTCGCTGGTGCTGTTTGGCGGGTTGCTGGCCTGGGCGGTGGTGGACATGATCCTGATCAACCGGATGGAGCGGGGCTGGGTCCGCCCGACCAAGGGGCCGGTGGTGAACGATGTGATTTACCTTGTGATCTCGGTTCTGCTGGTGGGCGTGATTGGCTATGTCCACGCGTGGCTTGGCTATCCGGTCTTTGGGTGAGAGATGAAGCTGTACCGATTTCTGACCGATGACGACACCTCTGCCTTTTGCCACAGGGTTTCACTGGCCCTGAGCAGGGGGTGGGAGTTGCAGGGCGACCCGACCTATGCCTTTGACGCAAGCCGGGGCGTGATGCGCTGCGGGCAGGCGGTGGTCAAGGTGGTGCCGGGGACCTATGATCCGGACCTGAAGCTGGGCGAGCAATAGGCGCCATTTCGCCCGGCCCTGAAAACCACGGCTTGTGGCGGGGGGTATGGATGCTACCATGGACAGGAGCGGCATGTCGTCGCAACTGGTCTGAGGTGATCCATGCGTTACGTTCTGATCGCGGCCCTGACGGGCCTGACTTTGGTGCCGGCACCGGCCTTGGCGCAGGTGCAAGGTGCCGTGCGTTTGGGCTTTGCCGTGGGGGACGAGGCGGGCAAGCGCATCGACCTTAATCCGCATCTGGAGGCCGACTTTGGCGGCATTTATGGCGGGGTCGAGGCGCATGTCTACAACAACAGCACCAACACCGAAGTCGCGCCCTATCTGGGTTATCGCAACATGGCGGGGGCGCTGAGTTACGACGTGTCCTATCGCCGCAGTTTCCTGCCCAATGATGGCGGCGATTGCTGCGGCAGGATCGAGGCCGGGCTGGCCCTGCCGCTGGGCAGCCGGGTGATGGCGACGCTGGACATGGGGTTGGACCCCGAAAGCGGTGTCGGCGATGCGATGCTGGGGGCCGATGTTGCGGCCTTTGACCGGGTCACGCTGTCGGGCGGGTTCGGGGTGGACGGATCGGCGCAGGCGTGGGAGCTGGGTGCAAGCTATGCCCTGAGCGAGACGACCGATGTGGTGGCGCATTATTATGACGGGTCGGACATCGTGCCCTATGTGGGGGTGGATCTGATCTGGCGATTCAACCTGGCGGGCAATTGACGCCCGTGTGATCACAAAATTTGAACGTGTGATCACGGCAGCCTGAAATACGCGGTCAATCGTCGCGGCAGGGGGGCGGCCCTGCGGGAAATGCGTGACAGCGCGGAAAATCACGCTATTCAGTACCCAACGACAAGCTGCGCCGCATGAGGCGTGCAAGGTAGGGGATTGGGACATGGCAGATGCAAAACGGGTGGAACGCCCTCTGTCGCCGCACTTGCAGATTTACCGCATCCAGATGACCAGCGTCAGTTCGATCCTGACGCGGATCACCGGCAATGGCATCATCGTGGGTGTCATCCTTGCGGTGTGGTGGTTGCTGGCGGCGGCGGTGTCAGACGAGTATTTCGCGGTGGCGAATGCGGTGGCGACAAGCTGGTTCGGCGATCTGGTGTTCACGCTGTCGCTGCTGGGGGTGTGGTATCACTATCTGGCGGGGCTGCGGCATCTGTATTTCGATGCGGGACATGGGCTGGAGATCAAGACGGCGGAACTGCTGGGCTGGGTTTGCATCATCGGGTCGGTGGTGTTGACCATCCTGACCCTCATCGTGATTTGAGGGGGCGGGACATGCGTTATCTGACAGACCGCAAGCGGGCCGAGGGCCGGGGGTCAGCCCATAGCGGGACGGCACATCACTGGTCGATGACGGTGTCGGCGGTGGCGCTGGCCGTCATGCTGCCGGCGTGGCTGTACATCTTTGGCCACGCCTTGGGCGGCACGCGGGCCGAGGTTCTGGCGACCTTTGCCCGGCCGTTTCCAGCCATTCTGACGGCGCTGGTTCTGGTGGTGGCGATGCGCCATTTCGCCAAGGGGGCCCAGACGCTGCTGGAGGATTACACCCATGGCAGCACGCGCAAGATTGCGATCATATTTGCGACCTCGCTTGCCGGGGTGTTGGCTGCGACGGGGCTGTATGCCCTGATCAAGATTGCCCTTTGAGGGAAATGGAATGACTGCTTATCCGTATGAAGTGCATGAGTATGACGTGGTTGTGGTGGGCGCGGGTGGTGCGGGATTGCGCGCCACGCTGGGCATGGCCGAACAGGGGTTGCGCACGGCCTGTGTGACCAAGGTGTTCCCGACGCGCAGCCATACGGTGGCGGCCCAAGGGGGCATTGCCGCTTCGCTGGGGAATATGGGGCCGGATTCGTGGCAGTGGCATATGTATGACACGGTCAAGGGCAGCGACTGGTTGGGCGATACGGATGCGATGGAGTATCTGACGCGCGAGGCCCCGAAGGCGGTGTATGAGCTGGAGCATTACGGCGTGCCTTTTTCGAGGACCGAGGAGGGCAAGATTTACCAGCGGCCCTTTGGCGGGCATACCACGGAATATGGCGAGGGGCCGCCGGTGCAGCGGACCTGTGCGGCGGCGGACCGGACGGGCCATGCGATTTTGCATACGCTTTATGGGCAGTCGCTGAAGAACAATGCGGAGTTTTTCATCGAGTATTTCGCGATTGACCTGATCATGACCGACGGGCGCTGCACCGGGGTTGTGGCGTGGAAGCTGGACGATGGCACGATCCATGTGTTCAACGCCAAGATGACGGTTCTGGCGACGGGCGGGTATGGAAGGGCGTATTTCAGTGCGACCTCGGCGCATACCTGCACCGGGGACGGTGGGGGCATGGTGGCTCGTGCGGGGTTGCCGTTGCAGGATATGGAGTTCGTGCAGTTCCACCCGACCGGGATTTACGGATCAGGCTGCCTGATCACCGAAGGGGCGCGGGGCGAGGGCGGGTATCTGACCAACGCGAACGGCGAGCGGTTCATGGAACGCTATGCGCCGCATTACAAGGATTTGGCGCCGCGGGATTATGTGTCGCGCTGCATGACGCTGGAAATCCGCGAGGGGCGTGGGGTGGGGCCGAACAAGGACCATATCCATTTGAACCTGAACCATCTGCCCAAGGCGACGCTGGATTTGCGCCTGCCGGGGATTTCCGAGAGCGCCCGGATTTTTGCTGGGGTTGATCTGCAAAAGGAACCGATCCCGGTGTTGCCGACCGTGCATTACAACATGGGCGGCATCCCCACGAACTATATGGGCGAGGTGTTGAACCCGACCGCCGACAACCCGGATGCGATTTACCCCGGCCTGATGGCGGTGGGTGAGGCGGGTTGTGCGTCGGTGCATGGGGCGAACCGGCTGGGGTCGAACAGCCTGATCGACCTGGTGGTGTTTGGCCGGGCGGCGGCGATCCGGGCGGGTGAGATTGTGGACCCCAAGGAACGTCTGGCCCCGGTGAACAAGCCCGAGGTGGACCGCGCGCTGACCCGTTTTGACGGGCTGCGCCATGCCAATGGGGCGGTGCCGACGGCGGAGTTGCGGTTGCAGATGCAGATGACGATGCAGGCCGATGCGGCGGTGTTTCGCGCCGACAAGACGCTGGCCGAAGGCGTGGTCAAGATGCAGGCCGTGGCGGGCCGCATGGCCGACATCAAGGTCACCGACCGCAGCATGGTGTGGAACAGCGACCTGATGGAGACGCTGGAACTGACCAACCTGATGCCCAATGCGTTGACCACGATTGTCGCGGCCGAAGCGCGCAAGGAATCGCGGGGCGCCCATGCGCATGAGGATTACCCGACCCGCGACGACGCCAACTGGCGCAAGCATTCGCTGGCTTGGGTCGATGGGGCAAAGGTGCGGTTGGACTACCGCGCCGTGCACAAGGACCCGCTGACGACCGAGGCGAATGGCGGGATCAGCCTGAAGAAGATCGCCCCGGCCGAGCGGAAGTTTTGATCTTGGGGCGTTTTGCGCTATTGCTGCCGTGCGGCCGTGTGATCGGGGGTTCGATGTTCACGGCGACGGCGGTGCCCGACAGCGTGATTGCGGACTGTGTGCGCAGCAGCGGGTTCCCGGACGGCACGCAATTCGCTGTTGAAGAGGTGTTTAGAACTGATGGGTTGGGCCGGCGTGTCGTGCGGAGTGCGGCTATCACTTCAACCCAGGCCCATCAGATCAACCTGTGCATAGAATCCAAAGTGATGGGCAGTTCTGCGCTGCCGAATGTTGCCGGCGTTCCGCAGCAAAGTGAGTCGGTCCAGACGGCAAATGGCTTGCGGGAAACCTTCACCTACGGCACACCGCCGACGCTTCAACCTGCCGTCGCCGTCGCACCTGTTCGCCAGACGGATGCGCCGCGTCCAACGCTGGCAGCCTGTATGCCCGGCGGTGGTGTCATGCAGGGAGGGACCGGATATTGCGTGGGAAACTGACCGC
>CAMBWO010000214.1 GCA_945871285.1 Pseudorhodobacter antarcticus
AGCGGCGCTCGCCGGCGACGATTTCGTAGTCGCCATTGGCAACGGGGCGCACCACGATCGGCTGCAGGAGTCCCTTCTCCCGAATCGACTTCGCCAGATCATCGAGGTCGCCTTCGGCGAAGCTCTTGCGCGGATTGTTGGGGCTTGCCTTCAACAGATCGATGGGCATGTGGCGAAGCGAGCGCACATCCTGCACCACCGCTTCTTCGCTGGTGTCCTCACCAATGAGTGCGGCAAGTCCGCGGCCAAGCCGCTTTTTGGGGGGGCTGCCCATGTCCATGTCTTGTCCTACTCTGCCAATCGCGGGTCGTTACGGAATCGAATCTAGGCTGCGCGCAACTCGCGTTCGCGCCGGATGATCTCCGACGCCAACCGAATATAGGCCTGTGAACCAACACAGGCATTGTCGTAGAGAAGCACCGGCTTGCCGTGGGATGGCGCCTCGGAAATGCGTACGTTGCGCGGTATGACCGTCTGGTAAACCTTGTCGCCCAGCACGCTGCGCACGTCTTCCGCTACCTGCTCCGAAAGATTGTTCCGTCGGTCGAACATGGTCAGCACCACGCCCTGGATGGTGAGGCGAGGGTTCAAATTGGTCCTTACGCGCTCAACGGTCTTGATCAGCTGGCTCAGGCCCTCGAGGGCAAAGAATTCGCATTGCAGCGGCACCAGGATCGCATCTGCAGCCGAAAGCGAGTTGATGGTCAGCAGGTTCAGGGAGGGCGGGCAGTCGACCAGCACATAGCTGTAGCTGCGCTCGGGATCGTTCTCCCGGCAGAGCTGCGCGATGGCATCGGCGAGCCGGTAGGTCTTGCGGTCAATGTTGGCCAGTTCAAGCTCGGCGCCGAGCAGATCCATCGTGGATGGCGCGCAATGCAGTCGGGGAATGCCGGAGTCGACGATCACGTTGCGGAGAGACGCTTCGCCCATGAGAACATGATACGTCGATTTCTGCCCCTGGCGACGGTGTACGCCGAGACCCGTGCTGGCATTGCCCTGCGGATCGAGATCGACGATCAGGACCCGTTCGCCGACGGCGGCGAGTGCTGTTCCGAGGTTTATGGCCGTCGTGGTCTTGCCCACCCCGCCCTTCTGGTTAGCAACGGCAAGAATGCGCGGAGCCGGAGCAGGTGAACTGCCAGGGATGTGATCAGACACGGGTGGCCTCTCGGATTTCAAGAATGACGCCGCGCGAGTCGCACTGGCTCGCATGCGTGGTCAGCCCTATTCTCCAGTATTTTGTGGCTTCGGTCAATTCAGCGTCTACATCTTGTCCCTTGTGAAACAGCCCAAGCGCGCCGGAGGCGAGAAACGGCTCGGCATAATCGAGCAGCAGGGGCAGCGGAGCCAACGCCCGCGCAACCACGCACTGGACTTTCGGGAGGTCGGTCTTCGCCGACAATGTCTCCAGGCGGACATTGTGAACGGTCGCCTCAGTGCCGGTTTGGCGGGCTGCCTCGCGAAGAAAGGCGGCCTTCTTTCCATTGCTTTCGTAGAGATGTGCCTGAAGGCCTGACGCCATGGCGAGAACCAGGCCGGGAATGCCAGCACCCGAGCCCAACTCGGCAATGGCGCGAATATCTTTGGGCATGAGCGGCAAAAGTTGTAGCGAGTCGCAGATGTGCCGGTCCCAGAGGGAGGCAACGGTCGCCGGACCAATCAGGTTGATGCGTTGCTGCCAGGTCAGCAGCAGCTTCACATATGTCTCGATCTTCTGCCGTGACTCACGTGAAACATTGTATCGATCGAGTAACTCGATAGCCCCGGGCGGTGTCATGCGGCGTTCTGCCGATTTCTGCGCTTCACATGACCAAGAATGACAGCAAGGGCTGCTGGTGTCATGCCATCGATCCGGGCCGCCTGCCCAAGGGTTGCCGGCTGCACGGCCATTAGTTTTTGGCGCAGTTCCGCCGACAGGCTGGGCATGGCGGTGTAATCGAGCCCTCCCGGTAGGGCCATTTTTTCCTCCCGCCGGAGTGCGGCAATGTCTGACTCCTGGCGCTGCAGATAGCCGGAATAAAGGGCTTCCGCCTCAAGCGCTTCGACGACATCCGCCCGAAGTCCAGCCAGTTGAGGCCAAAGCGCCACGACGCCCCCCCAACCGATATCCGGCATGCCGATCAAGTCGAGGGCGGTTCGCCGCAGGCCGTCCTGATTGACTTTCAAGCCCCTGCGGGCAGCTTCGCCAGACGTCATGGTGAGTGAATACGCCATGTCCAGTCCGTCCCGTATCGCGGCCTCACGGGTTGCGAACTGGATTTGGCGCTCCCGCCCCACCAAGCCAACCTCAAGCCCCCAGGGCGTCAGCCGGAGATCAGCATTGTCGGCACGCAGTGAGAGCCGATACTCAGCACGAGATGTAAACATACGGTAGGGCTCGGCAACTCCGCGCGTGACCAAATCATCAATCATAACGCCGATATAGGCTTGGGATCGATCAATGATCAGGGGCTGCAGCCCGGCCGCCTGTCGCGCCGCGTTTGCCCCTGCCACCAATCCCTGCGCGGCAGCTTCCTCATAACCGGTGGTGCCATTTATTTGACCTGCCAGCAACAGACCTGGGATCTTCTTGACCTCAAGGGACGCCGTCAATTCACGTGGGTCGACGTAGTCATACTCAATGGCGTAACCCCAGCGCTTGACAGTGACGTTTTCGAGCCCCGGCATGCTTCGGATGAAGCCTTGCTGGACATCTTCAGGGAGCGATGTGGAAATGCCGTTTGGATAGACGGTGTCGTCGTCAAGCCCTTCCGGCTCAAGGAAGACCTGATGGCTGTCCTTGTCGCGGAAGCGCTGCACCTTGTCTTCGATGGACGGACAATAGCGTGGCCCTACCCCTTCGATTTGACCGGAGTAAAGGGGTGAACGGTGCATGTTATCTCGTATCAGGCGGTGGCCTTCGGCCGTGGTCGCCGTGATATGGCAAGAGATCTGAGGCGTCTCGATCCGCCGGGTCAAGAAAGAGAAGGGAACTGGCTCTGCATCACCCTTCTGTTCTTCAAGCCGGCTCCAGTCAATGGTGCGTCCGTCCAGGCGGGCGGGCGTACCTGTCTTCAGCCGGCCCATTCTGAGCCCGAAACCCTTCAGCTGCTCGGAAAATCCTCTGCTGGGCGGCTCTCCGTGGCGCCCAGCGGGGATCCGTCGATCGCCGATATGAATCAGGCCATTCAGAAAGGTGCCCGTGGTGAGAACAACAGTGGAGCAGCTGAATTCTCGGCCATCCTCGCAAGTAACGCCCGTCAGCCTGCCATCGCGGAGTCGAAAGCCATGCGCGGCCCCGGAAATGACCGTCAGGTTTGGTTGAGCCGAAATTACAGCCTGCATGGCCTGGCGATACAGCTTGCGATCTGCTTGCGCGCGCGGGCCGCGAACAGCAGGGCCCTTGGAGCGGTTCAGCAGCCGGAACTGAATTCCAGCCCGGTCAACCACTCGGCCCATCAAACCATCCAGCGCATCGATCTCCCGCACCAGATGGCCTTTGCCAAGCCCGCCGATGGCTGGATTGCACGACATTTCGCCAATTGTTTCAGCGCGGTGAGTGAGAAGCGCGGTGCGTGCGCCGAGGCGGGCAGCCGCTGCAGCAGCTTCGGTGCCGGCATGGCCGCCACCAATGACAATGACATCAAAATGGGTGTCCATGCGCGCTTCTCTACGCCAAGCGCATCAACAGGTCAAAACACGTCAGCGTTTCACGTGAAACACGGTCACTTTCCGATGCAGAAGCGGCTGAAGATCGCTCCAAGCCACTCTTCAACCCCCACCTTGCCTGTCAGCCTCCCGACTTCCTCAGACGCGAGGCGAATCTCCTCAGCCTTGAGCTCCAGAGCCTGCGGTGACACCGTCAGCGCCTCGTTGAGTAACCGAATCGAATTGTGAACCGCCGCAATCTGCCGGGCACTTACCAGCAACGATGACTCTACGTCACCGAAACGTAACTGCAGTAATGTCGATAATCGCTCGATAAATTCCTGAATTCCATCCCCGGAGCGGGTGGAGAGAGAAACGATGTGTGGGTTTTCGTTTCGTAGGAGTCCCGATTCCAAGTCGCACTTGTTCTGAACAACAAGGCTGGGATCCCCAGCCGGGGTAGCACTGCCAGGAACATCGCTGGACCACACCCAGACGAGTATGTCCGCATCCCTGATCCGAAGTTCGGACCGACGAACCCCCTCGCGCTCCACCTGGTCGGAAACACGTTCGCGCAGGCCGGCAGTGTCGGTCAGGATCACTGGAATACCCCTGATGTCGAGAGACACCTCGATCGTGTCCCGGGTCGTGCCGGGAACATCGGAGACGATTGCCGCATCCCGGCGCGCAAGCGCATTGAGCAAGCTCGATTTGCCGGTATTCGGAAGCCCGGCAAGAACCACATTGACTCCTCCTCGCACCGCTTCGCCTACCGCGGCACGTTCCACGGCGGTGGTCATATGCGTCAACAAATCGTGGATGCGGGCATCTATGCCAGCTGCAGCCTCCTCTGCCACGCCAGGTTCGTCTGCGAAATCGACAACGGCCTCGATATCGGCACGGATGAGCAGCAATTGCTGGCGCCAATCATCGAAGGTGAAACTGGGCGTGCCTGACATTTGCCGCAGGGCCTGCCGTCGCTGCGCGGCCGTGCGGGCTTCCAGAAGGTCAGCCAGGCCCTCGGCCTCTACAAGATCCATCTTTCCGTTGAGGAAGGCTCGCTGGGTGAATTCACCCGCTTCCGCCGGGCGAACAGATGGATGATCACTCATGGCCGCCATCACGGCACTGACGACCGCCATACTGCCATGGAGATGCAGTTCCGCACAGTCCTCACCGGTGAAGGATCCGGGAGCAGGCAGCCATACCGCGAGCGCCTTGTCGAGCTGCTCGCCAGTGCGGGGGTGTCGCACCAACCGAAGGGCGAGCTCTCTCGGCCGCGGCATCTTGCCAATCAGGCTGCAAAGAAGGGAACCGCAATCAGGTCCGGAGACGCGGATCACTGAGACGGCGGAGCGCCCGGCCCCGGAGGACAAGGCGAAAATCGTGTCTTTGGCCGTCATTTCGACCTCGAATCGAACGACGCGGGCGCCTGATCAGGCGTTCATGGAGTCGAAGAAGTCGCTATTGCCCTTGGTCTGACGAAGCTTGTCGAGCAGGAACTCTACCGCATCGACAGTGCCCATGGGATTGAGGATGCGCCGCAGCACATAGGTCTTCTTCAGGATATCCGGCTTGACCAGCAGTTCTTCCTTGCGGGTGCCTGAGCGCAGAATGTCGATGGCCGGAAACACGCGCTTGTCCGCCACCTTGCGGTCAAGGATGATTTCCGAGTTGCCGGTTCCCTTGAACTCTTCAAAAATCACTTCGTCCATGCGGCTGCCGGTATCGATCAGCGCTGTGGCAATGATCGTCAGAGAGCCACCTTCCTCGATATTCCGGGCAGCACCGAAGAACCGCTTCGGGCGCTGCAATGCATTGGCATCGACACCACCGGTGAGCACCTTGCCAGAGGACGGCACGACAGTGTTGTAAGCGCGGCCAAGGCGGGTGATCGAGTCCAACAGGATCACCACATCACGGCCATGCTCCACCAGCCGCTTGGCCTTCTCGATGACCATCTCCGCCACCTGCACGTGGCGGGAGGCCGGTTCGTCGAATGTCGAACTGATCACCTCGCCCTTCACCGAGCGCTGCATGTCGGTGACTTCCTCGGGGCGTTCATCGATCAACAGAACGATCAGATAGCATTCCGGATGATTTGCAGTGATGGCATGAGCGATGTTCTGCAGCAGCACCGTCTTGCCGGTGCGCGGAGGAGCGACGATCAGCCCGCGCTGGCCCTTGCCAAGCGGTGAGACGATGTCGATCACCCGAGACGAGTAGTCCTTCTTCGTCGGGTCGCCCGTTTCCATTTCCAGTCGCTCGTCGGGATAGAGCGGTGTGAGGTTGTCGAAATGCACCTTGTGGCGGGTTTTTTCGGGATCCTCGAAGTTGATCCTGTTGACCTTGACCAGGGCGAAGTATCGCTCGCCTTCCTTCGGGCTGCGGATCTGGCCCTCCACCGTGTCGCCGGTGCGAAGCGTAAACTTCCGGATCTGGCTGGGACTGATGTAGATGTCGTCCGGACCAGCCAGGTAATTGGCATCGGGAGACCGCAAGAAGCCGAAGCCGTCCTGCAGAACCTCAACCACGCCTTCGCCGATGATCTCGACATCGCGAACGGCCAGGTTCTTCAGTATCGCGAACAACAACTCTTGCTTGCGCAATGCGCTCGCATTCTCAACCTCAAGTTCCTCCGCCAGCGAGACGAGCTCGGCCGGTGTCTTCAACTTGAGATCCTGGAGCTTGATCTCTTTCAAATCGTCTATGGCAGTCATGATCTTTTCACTATGGGGAGTTCCGGCACAGCAGCGGGAACGTTGAGGCGGGGGCGCATCAAGCCGGAGGCGATGCGAAGCAGAGACAATATAGCCGCTCCCAGCACTTCAGCCAACAACAAACTCAGAACGGCTTGATAATCACCAAAATCACGATTCCGATCAGCAGGACCGTCGGAACCTCGTTGATAACACGAAAATACCGCCCATCCTTGGTTTCACGGTCCTCCCGAAGGCTGACCGCATGGCGTTCCAGCAACCCATGAAAAGCCACCATCCCAAGCACCAGCAAAAGCTTGAGCCAAAGCCAGATTGGCATCGACTGATCCCACCGGCCCACATGTATCAGCAGCGCACCAGCCACCACGGAGACCGCAGCAGCAGGTCGCATGATGGCGCGGAGCAGCCGCCCCTCCATGACCTTGAAAACCTGAGTTAACTCTATTTTCTTTTTATTTTCAACATGATAAACAAAGAGTCGGGGCAGGTAAAAAAGCCCCGCCATCCAAGAGATGATGGCCAGAATATGAACAACCTTCAACCAGCCGTATGCGTCACCCATCATGTCGCCGGACGGCATCAACCACAGATCCTACAACCTCAGGATCAGTTCCTAGCCTGATACCGTGACCAAGGTTGAAAACATGCCGCTGGCGATCAACCGACGTGCAAATCCGCTGAACTTCCGCGGCAACCACATCTTTCCCCGCGAGCAAGGCCACCGGATTCAGGTTGCCCTGAACCACAACATCCATGGGGAGGTCCGCCAATTCAAATTCCGTCTCGACACCAACGGCATTGGCGCCCGGAATCACAGCAGCCCTGCGTTGCGCGATGCCAACCCCACGGGCAAAAACGATCACCGGTAAATCAGGGTGACGAGCCTTCACGCCCGCCACAATCGCAGCAAGTGGCCTCATCACGAAATCCTCCAGTTCGGTTCCCACCAGATCCCCTGCCCAGGAGTCAAAGATCTGAACCACTTGTGCCCCGGCCTCGGCCTGCGCACTCAGATAATCAATAGATTCCGTCACCAAACGCTCAATCAACGCACAGAACCAAGGCTGCCGTTGATAGGCCGCTACCTTGGCCATGACACGATCTGAGCTGCCACCAGCCACCATGTAGCTGGCAACCGTCCACGGCGCTCCACAGAAACCGATAAGTGCTTGATGGGACGGAAGCTGTGCCCGCGTCAGACCAACCGTGCGGCACACTTGCGCCACCTCGAATGTACCGGACACCGGCTTGAGCCGCTCCAAGTCTTCCATGCTGCGCACGGTCCCCAAGATGGGGCCTTCGCCCTCCGCAAACTTCAGTGGCAAGCCCATGGCATGGGGGACCACCAAAATGTCGGCAAACAGGATCGCTGCGTCGAGGTCATACCGCCTCAATGGCTGAATGGTTACCTCTGAGGCAAGATCAGGATTGTAGCAAAGATCCAGGAAAGACCCCGCCTTCTCGCGAACCGCCCGATACTCAGGCAGATACCGTCCTGCTTGGCGCATGAACCACATGGGCCGCCGCTGCGCGGTTCTCCGGGTCAGAACATCAAGCAATGCACTGCGGGTTGGCCTGATACCTTGCCCTGTCTCTATCATTATGACTCTTCTTGTCTCTTTTGTTTGGTACGCGGGAAGCGGGATACATCCCAATCCAATGATCGTCCACAGGTCAAGTGGATCCTTGAACAGACCCACCCTCATATCTTTCGTTAAGGGAAAATTAAGACGTGTTAACAGATCGTTAATGCACTAGAAAGAGGGCTAGAAATCATGTCCTGAAG
>CAMBWO010000215.1 GCA_945871285.1 Pseudorhodobacter antarcticus
GCCGAAGCCTTCGGACTGTCGGCAACAGACTACGGGCGCACATTCAGCACCGGTCGTGAGTCTTTCCGCCTCGTGGGCATCGACCCCCGTCGCCCGAAGTACCCGATATCAGCAGAGCGCATCCCCGACGGGCAGGGGTTCAAGTTCACTGCGGACCAGGTGGCACTACTGTTGAGGTCAAGCATGCGGGATGTGACGCCGAAGGGATGAATGCAACGACGCGAGCGGCCCATTCCTGCCGGTCGAGATGGCCGCCTACCGCCACTCAGCGGCCCTGAAAGCTGCCGTTGCCGGCGACGGACTCGGCTTGTTTGCTCAATCTAACGATTGGCGAGGGAGAGTGCGATGGAAAGTGGCGAACGTCTCCGTGGTTGTAGTGAAACGGCCAAAGTCAGCAAGTTCGGCCCGTTTCATGACCCGCAACTCAGAAAAGCAGTTAAGAATGCGGTCGGAGAGCTGGAGAGCCATCGCCTCATGGTTCAAGCGCGCTTCGGCAAACGGATTTAAACGCGCCCCTCTGCTGAGCAAGCGCGGCCCTTACTAGTCATTCCACGTGGAGATGCCAGAACAGTCGCTCCCCCCGTGCGGCGAGGTCGTCCTTGCTGTTCTCACCGGTCAGATGACCGATTGGCAGAAAAGACAACCGTAACCACTCAATGCCCACTCGAAAGCGCTACCCGCTCGACGGCACGAGCGGCTTGTTGCAGGGTCTCAAAGGCTGCGAAACGTAGGATGTGAAGGTCGCGCACGGCACCCGCTGCCGGGGTGAAGCTGCCGCTTACACGCGACATGCCCGCAATTGCCCCTTGAACATCTGCAAAATGGCCGCTTGCGACGGCACCAAGGATGGCAGAGCCCAGCAGAACCGGTTCTTCGGCTTCGGTGGTGAACACAGGGATGCCGGTCCCATCCGCAAGGATCTGGCGCACCAGGTCGTGACTGCCGGCACCCCCGCTGATTACGATGCGCTGGATCGGCGCGCCGTGGGCAGCTTGCGTGTCTATGATCTGGCGCAGGCCGTAGCCGAGCCCGCACAGCCCAGCGATGTAGAGAGAGATCAGGCTGTCAATGTCGGCACCCATGCCGATGCCCGCAATCAGGCCCCGCGCGTTGGGGTCGGCAAAGGGCGCTCGATTGCCCAGGAATTCCGGCACCACGTGTAGCCCCGCCGCCAGATCGACAGCTTCGGAGAGGTTTGACGTCATCGCGCGATTGGCCAGCCAGACCGGCAGGGACAGACCCTCGGTGCGGGCCAAAGCGGCGGCCTCGGCATGTGCAGGGTGCAGCGTCAGCAGATGGTCGATCGCCGCACCGGCGGCCGATTGGCCGCCCTCATTCAACCACATGTTTGGCAGCATGGCGGAGTAGTATGGCCCCCAGACACCCGGCACGAATACCGGCTTTTCGGTGGTCGTCATGGTGCAGGACGAGGTGCCAAAGACGTAAGCCATGTTCTGTGTGGCGTCGCTACCTACGGCCCCAACCGTGCCTAGGCCCCCTGCATGCGCATCAATCAGACCCGCCGCTACCGGAGTGCCCTGCGGCAATCCCAAATCCAGCGCCGCCTGGGCTGTCAGCCCTTGGCCCAGTCGCGTGCCCGGCTCCACCACTTCGGCGCCAATGCGTGCAAAGCCCTCATCGGCCAGCACATCCAGGCCTATCGCGTTGAAATAGCTGGCATCCCAGCGCCCCTCATGGGCCAGATAGGTCCATTTGCAGGTCAAGGTGCAGGTCGACCGCGCCAAAGAACCGGTCGCCTTCCAGGTCAGGAAATCAGCCAGATCAAAGAAGCCCCAGGCCGCGTCAAACACCTCTGGCCGATTTTCACGAAGCCAGAGCAGTTTTGGCGTCTCCATCTCGGGCGAGATCACGCCGCCGACATAGGCCAGCACAGGGTGCCCGGTAGCGTTTATCCGCGCGGCCTGACCCACGGCACGGTGGTCCATCCAGACGATGATATTGCGTTGCGCATCGTCCGACGACACGGGCAAAGGTACACCGCCTTGGCCCAGTACGACCAGCGAACAGGTGGCATCAACGCCAATGCCGCGCACTTGGCGCTGATCAATCCCCGCCGCCGCGACGGCACCGCGCACGGCATGGCATACTGCAGCCCAGATCTGGTCGCTTGACTGTTCAACGATGGAACCGGCATCGCGCCACATCGTCAACTCGGCCTTGGCCGACCCGACCATATGCCCTTCCAGATCAAACACACCTGCCCGGGCGCTGCCGGTGCCGACGTCGATCCCGATAACATACATGTCACAAATCCACGGAGTTGGGCAAAATCACCAGATCGCGGATCGTCACGTTGCGCGGACGCGACAGCATGAACAACACTGCCTCAGCCACCTCGATCGGCTGCATCAGACTGCCGTTCGCCAGAGCCTCGTCCATCTTGGCTTTCGGCCAGTCGTCCAGCAGGGCTGTTACCACCGGGCCGGGGCAGACGGCACCGACACGGATGCCATGCTTGGACACCTGACGGCGCACGGTATGAACGAAGGCCTGAACGGCGAATTTGGAGGCGGTGTAGATCGGCTCCCAGACCACCGGGACAAGGCCGGCGATGGAGGAGGTGACGATGATATCCCCGGTGCTACGTTCCACCATATGCGGCAGGACAGCGTGGATGGACCGGAAGGCAGCATTGACGTTCAGATTCAGGACACGGTCCCAGACATCCGGGTCGCCTTCGACCACCTGGCCGCCAATATAGGCGCCAGCGTTGGCGTGGAAGATGTCAAGCTGTCCGACCTCCCCCAGAATGGCGGGCAGCATGGAGTTGACGGAGGCGGGGTTCAGCAAGTCCACCACCAAGGGGCGTGCGTTCGGTCCAAGTTCGGCGCAGAGCGCTTTCAGCTTGTCCTCGGCCCGGTCGACCAAAAACACGGTCGCCCCGGCCTTCAGCATGGTCTTGGCACATTCCAGCCCGATGCCGGAGGCGGCGCCCGTGACGGCGGCAACCTTGCCTTTGAGTTCGTCCGACATTTTAGTCTCCTGATGAGGCGCGCGGGTTCAGGCGCGGCCGTGCGAGACGCGGCTTTGGCGCGCCAAGCTGTCAACTATGACGGCAATCGCAAGGACTCCGCCGGTGATCATGTAGCGAAGGCTGGACGACAGGTTCAGAAGCGTCAGCCCGTTCGCGATGGACTGGATGACGATGATGCCCAAGAGTGCCGAGAAGGCGGTGCCGCGTCCGCCGAAGAGGGAAGTGCCGCCAATCACCGCCGCTGCGATGGCATTCAGGTTGACGTCGCCGGTGCCGGCCTGCTGGCTGGCCGAGGCGAGGCGGGCGGACGACATGACTCCACCGAGGGCGGCGAAGCTGGAGCACAGCACGAACGCGCTTACGTAGATGCCGCGCACATTGATCCCGGCACGACGGGCGGCCTCTGCATTGCCCCCGACGGCTTTCATGGACCGGCCCCATTGGGTGCGGGTGAAGGCATAGTTCATGATCAGCACGAGGGCGACGAACAGCGCGAACATCCACGGCACACCACGGCCAAGGTTGAGGTAGAAGATTACCCCCACCAGACCGATGGTGGTCAGCGCGGCTTTAATCGCCAACCCGGTGGAGGACCCCGCCGAGAGATTGGCAGCACGGCGCTTGGCGTTGGTTTGCAAACCGACGACCAGCATGACCAGACCTGGCAGCAAGCAAAGGGCATAGGACACGACGGCGGGCATGATCAGCAGTTGGCCGAAGTTCACCATGTTGGAGGAGTAAGGCAGGTTGATGGAGCCGGTGGCGCCAAGCAGGTACAGTTGCAGGCCCAGAAGGGCAAGCAGGCCGGACAGGGTGGAAACGAAGCTGGGCATCCCCAGACGGTTGCGCAGAGTGGCGTAGATGCTGCCGATGATCGCACCGGCGATGATTGCGGCAAGGATTGCCAGCGGCAAGGGCACGCCCGCATTGACCCAAAGCACGCCGATGATGGTGGAACCCACACCGCTCATGGAACCGACGGACAAGTCGATTTCGCCCAGCATCAGAACGCAGACGATGCCGAGGGCAATCACCCCGGTGGTGGAGCAGTCGAACAGCATGTTCACAAGGTTGTTCGGTGACAGGAAGATCGGGTTCAGGATGGTGAAGACCGTCCAGATGATCACCAGCCCTACGATGACGGGTAACGCCCCGAGGTCGCCGGATTTCACTTGGTCGATGAAGGCACTGATTGTGCCGCCGATGCCGCTAGCATGGGTCACCCGGGCATCTGCACGGTCGAGTGTTGGCTTCTTGGGCTCGCTCATAACGCTTCCTCCGCTATCCGGCTTTCACGGCGCGATACGGCATTGTCGGTGGCACCCGTGATGGCACCGACAAGTTCCTGATTGGAGGCTTCCGGGGTGAAGACCCCGTTGTTCCGCCCCAGCCGCAAGACGACGATGCGGTCAGCCACGGCCCGCACGTCGGCCATGTTGTGGCTGATCATGATAACGCCAAGGCCCTTGTCGCGGACGCGTTCCACAAGGTTCAGCACTTCGGCCGTCTGCGCCACGCCAAGCGCAGCTGTCGGTTCGTCAAGCATGATGATTTGCGGGTTCAAGAGCAGCGAGCGAGCGATTGCGACGGTCTGTCTTTGGCCGCCAGACAGGGAGGCGATCGGTTCGCGAACCGAAGGGATACGCGCGGCGAGTTCGTTGAGCAGTGTCCAAGCGCGAACCTCCATTGCGACTTCGTCAAGACGAAAGGGATTCAGTTCCTGGCCCAAGAAGATGTTGGCCACCACGTCAAGGTTTTCACACAGGGCAAGGTCTTGGAAAACCGTGGCGATCCCCAGTTCCAGCGCGGCGGCGGGGCTAGAGAGGCTGACAGGTTTGCCCCGATAGGAGATGTTGCCAGAGGTTGGCTGATGCACCCCGGCCAGCACTTTGACCAAAGTGGATTTTCCGGCGCCATTGTCGCCCACAAGGGCCACGACTTCGCCGGCATGGACGTCCAGTTCGATATCGGTCAGCGCAGAAACGGCGCCAAAGTTCTTGGATATGCCCCGCAAGCTGAGCAAGAGCTCGCCGGTTGGGGTCTTGGCGGTGGTCATGGCGCGCTCCTGTTGCAAAAGGGTGTCGCCCGTCCCCCATGGGAGGAAGGGGCCGGGCGACGGATCACAAGGTCACTTGATGCCGAGCTCGGCGCAACCCGCGGCGTAGCGGTCAACGCAAAGTTCTGCAGCGGTGTTGATGCCCTTGTCGATGATTTCCGCCTTCAGGTTTTCACGCGTCACGACAGCGGGGGTGAACAGCTGCGAGGGAGTGTCGTACAGGGTCATCTCGGCCTTGGGGGTCTCGCCGTTCAGGAAGGCCACTGCCAGTTGGGCGGCGGCGGCAGCGACGATTTCGGAAGGTTTCGAGATGGTGTTGTACTGGTCGCCCGCGATGATCAGTTGCAGTGCAGCGATGGTCGCGTCATTGCCGGTGACCGGGGGAACCGGGTTCACGCCTGCCGCCTTGAAGGCCGCAACTGCGCCGCCGCCGGTTCCGTCATTCGCCGCCACGACGCCGATGATATCCGCGCCAAAACGGGTAACTTGGCCTGCCGCCCATTCCTGTGCTTTCGGCGGGGCCCAATCGGGGGTGTCGAATTCGGCCAGAGTCGCATAGCCCGAAGCCGCGATGCCTTCATGGATGCCGTCCTTGATCAGGCCGGCGGCCGCGTCGGTGGGCGAGCCGTTGATCTGCAGGACGCCGCCCTTGTCGGTGGGCAGGCCAAGCGCTTTCAGGTGGTCCATCAGCGAGACGGCGATAGCTTTACCGATGCCCTTGTTGTCGAAGGACACATAGTAGTCAGCGGCCTTGTCCGGGATCGGGCGGTCATACGCGATGACCTTGATGCCTTGCGATTGCGCCAGGCTGACCAAGGCGGCAGCGGCTGCCGAGTCCACCGGGTCCAGCACGATCACCTTGGCGCCCTGGGCGATGACCGAGTTGAATTGCTGCTGCTGCAAGGCCACGTCAGCGGTGGCGTTTTGGTAAATCACAGTGCAATCGGGGCACAACTTGGCCATCTCAGCCTTGAAGCCCGGGAAGTCGTGCTGCTCGTAACGGGTCGAGGCTTGGTCGGGCATCAGGAATGCCACAACGCCCGACGGCTCCGCAAAAGCGGTAGAGCCCATCAGGGTGGTCAGTGCAAGCGCACTGGTCAGAGTGAAAAGAGACTTCATGTCGTCCTCCATAGCGACCGCAGGATTGTTCATCCGGTCGGACTGCGCGGGTCGCCGCAGACAGACCGTACTTCGCTTGACCTTTGGCCAATAAGGCAACGTCTGCGGATCCGGATGGTTCCGCCGCCTTTTGGGCCTCCAGCTTTTGGTATGCGTCAGGCAAACCTTCCTTGATCGCGGAAAACCCGCGCCTTGTCCGTTTTGCCGTTGCGGTAGTCCTCCCTCATTCCGCCGCGGGGCGGCGATCTGATGATCTTACGCCG
The DNA here is from genome assembly GCA_945871285.1 of Pseudorhodobacter antarcticus. GTDB lineage: Bacteria > Pseudomonadota > Alphaproteobacteria > Rhodobacterales > Rhodobacteraceae > Stagnihabitans. Next base: position 6,434 of record CAMBWO010000215.1, read on the forward strand.
CTGTGGCGGCGCTTTGGTTCTCCTCCAGCAACTCGCGGAACCGAGAGGGCGTCATCCTCTTCTGCGCCAGAAACTGCCGGTTGAAGTTCGAGATGTTGTTGAAGCCGGACGAAAAACAAACATCCGTGATCTTCAGCTGCTCCGCTCCCATCAGAAGCTGACAGGCCAGATTAATGCGCAGGCGGTTGACGTATTTGACGAGGGCCAAGCCGGTGTGCCTGCGGAAACTGCGCGAAAAGGTCGATGGGCTGAGGCCGGCGATATCGGCCAGATCCTGCTCGCCAAAAGGCTCGGTCAGGTTGGCGTTGATATAGGCCAGCGCCTCGTTGATGCCGGTCGACATGAAACCCGAGGGGTCGGGCAAATAGCTGGTCGAGGTCAAGAGCCGGGTATCCTTCGCCCCGCTGAGAACACCCAGCATGGCGATGAAGACTTCCAGCCGGCGTATGCCTTGGGCGGTGACGAGTTCGGCCAGCAGAGGCGCTGCCAATTCGGCGGTGGCTGGGCTGAACAGCACCCCACGCCGGCTCAGGTTCAAAAGATCCTCGCAGGCGGAAAGTTCGGGCAACAGCGCGCGTGCATCGGGAATGAAGCTTTCGGAAAATTGCACGACCCGGCAGCGCAGCGGCACAACGGTGCCTTCGGGCACATCCGACACCCAGTTGTGGGGCAGGTTCGGCCCGGTCAGGACCAGATTGCCCGGTTCAAACGTGCCGATGAAGTCGCCGACGAAATAGTGACCCGAGGTCGCCACGACATGGTGAATCTCGTACTCCGGGTGAAAATGCCAGCGCACCGTATGGTACGGATAGCCGTGCTCCCACGCCTTGAACGATTGTGACCGTCCAATCTGGACGACTTCCAGGTCTGGCTTCATCAGCGTCTCCTCCCTCAGCAAATCCGCACCCTGGGTCCGGTTCTTGCCGTCGTTCCGCTTTTGGCCTCCACCTCGGCGTGTCACTTGAAGTATCGCGTTATTCTGCTGCAGGCTACTACACCACCAACAGGTCACTGATACTTTCTTGCCGTTTTCGGGAAGAAATTGGATTGTATTGACCAGCGCCTATCCATTGCGGGCAGCTGTACCTGATGTCTTAGGCTTACCAGCCCTACAGTGGGGGTATCGCCTACCGCCCTCCATGTCGATCCATTCCGGAAATGCTCTGCATGAACGAGTGGCCGCTTCAGGTCGTCGGCGCATTTGCCGTCTCGCACCACCATCAGGCTGCTTTCCGGCGAGGCTGCGTGAAAACTCGGTCAAGCATGGTCGGCCCCGGAACGACGTTCTCCCGCCGGAGCAATTGCAATATTTCGTTCTGATGCGGGCCGCCAACGGCGGGCTCCTGAGGAAACTGTTCTCCTCAGATTCTCGAAATTGGAGTTTTCACGCAGCCTCCGCCCTTTACGGCGATGCGCTAGGACGACGACGAGGGTGTTTTGTGACCGAACTGATGATCTTTCGAGGACCCTAGCGGCAGCTCTTGTCAACGCCTGGTCAACCCTTGAATGCAGTTCTGTGCATGTCTTGTTCCGTCTGAACCCGGCGAAACCATGCCAATCCCGTCCAACAAAGGTCCTGCTATCAAAGGCTTATCAGTTAGGAGTCTGAAATCGTTCATTTTTCAAGTTTTGGCGAATTACGGCTCATAACCTGAAGGCCGCAGGTTCAAATCCTGCCCCCGCAACCAA
>CAMBWO010000216.1 GCA_945871285.1 Pseudorhodobacter antarcticus
CACCGAAGCTGGTCGCGGACCTCCGCCGCCGAAGCGCCATAGAACCCGAAATCGGCCACATGAAAACCGACGGTCGCCTGTCACGCTGCGCCTTGAAAGGCACCATCGGCGACGCCCTCTTCGCCTGCGGGCACAACATCCGCAAGATCCTGGCCCACCTCAGGTCTTGGCTGGTCTGCATTGTCGTCGCCATTTTGAACACACTATACCACCCGGGTCGCCAGTATAAGGCTGTCACATCAGTCTGAATGCATTATTCAAGGCCAACTAACGAACTCGGCTGGCTGAGCGAATTAAGGGACGAGTCGGACAAGACCGCCCCGCGTATCACGGCCCGGTCACGTTCTGCACTCAGGGGGATCTTCTCGAGATGAAAGATGGGGATTTCATTCTTCCGACTTCGGCCGCCGGTTCGTAGGACCATCTTTCAGAAAACGAAATGACGCGGATTGAACCTGTCAATCGAGATAGGCACTTTGGGCGAGATTCTGGTCCGACGCCAGTGTAGAGCTTGGCGCTTCATGTGACCCGAGGACGACAGACTGCAGCAGGTTCTGCCCGGCTGCGATCTTGAGCGCCAGACCGAAAAACGTGTCGCGCTCTTCTGCCGTCAGCGGAGCGAACAGTTCCGCCTGCCTGCGCAGCGACATGGCGGTCATTTCTGCCAGAATCTGCTGGCCCTCGGTCGTCGCAAACAGCCGCTTTTCGCGGCCGTCGGATTCGGACGCCCCCTGCCGCACATAACCACGCTGTTCCAAAAGCGAGATCGCCCGGCTGATCGTGTTCTGCGGCCTTGGAAAGATGGTGCGGATTTCCTTGGCGCGGATGCCGGGAAAACGATCAATCGCATAAAGGCTGGACCAGGCATGCACCGGCATCCCGTAACAGCGTTCGATGAAGCGATTCGTGACGGCGTTGTTGCCCAGCACGATATAGCTGACCAGCATCAGCTCTCGCAGGTCGCCTGCTAACACGGTTGCCAGTTTTTCGTTCAGTGCCATGGAAGTCTTCCGATGCAGCCCTCGGCATGTGATGTAGCCGAAAGATTCTGTCTTGTCATGTCGATCCATATGGATCAATCTTTCTTCAAACGGGTGTTGGAGATTGCGATGATTGCTTTGGGCGTTGACGTCGGCGGCACCTTCACGGACCTGGTGCTGGCCGATCTGGACCAGCGGAAGGTCACGATCCACAAGACGCCTTCGACGCCGTCGAACCCGGCCTTGGGTTTCGTCAACGGCGTAAAGGCGATCTGCGCCTTGGCGGGGATTGAACCACACCAGATCGACAGCGTCTTCCATGGCACGACGGTGGGCACAAACGCGATGCTGACGCATGGCGGGGCCGTGACCGGGATGATCACCAATGACGGCTTTCGCGATGTGTTGCACATCGGCCGGCACCAGCGCCCGCAGCATTATTCGATCATGCAGGATTTACCTTGGCAAAGCCGCCCGCTGATCCGCCGCCGCTTTCGCAAGACCGTGGCCGGCCGTCTGGATGCCTCGGGCGCCGAACTGGTCCCGCTGGACGAGGATGCCGTTGCCGCTATGGCGCGTGAACTGGGCGAGTCGGGGGTTGAATCCATTCTGGTCGGCTTCCTGTTCTCGTATGTGAACCCTGCCCATGAACGCCGCGCCGCCCAGATCGTGCGCGACATCCTGCCGGACGTGTTCGTCACCACCTCGGCTGAGGTGTCGCCTCAGTTCCGCGAATTCGAGCGGTTCACCACCGGGGCCATGTCGGCTTTCATCGGCCCCAAGGTCAGGCGTTACATCAGCGAATTGCAGGACGAACTGCATGCCCTTGGCGTGACCGGCGCCTTCCGGATCATGACATCCAGCGGCGGCCTTGCCACGCCCGAGATGATCGCCGAACGCCCTGCCACCACCTTGCTGTCCGGTCTTGTCGCCGGTGTGCGCGGCGGAGCTTGGGTCGGCGAACATGCCGGCACCAATCGGCTGATCACGCTGGACATCGGCGGCACCAGTGCTGACATCGGCATCATCCGCGATGGCCGCCTGTCCGAGGCGGACGCCCGCAGCGCCTCTATTGCCGGGTTCCCGGTCATGCTGCCGATGATCGACATCCATACCATCGGCGCAGGTGGCGGCTCGATCGCCTATCTCGACCGCGGCCACGCCTTCCGCGTCGGTCCCGAAAGCGCCGGCGCCGATCCTGGCCCTGCCGCCTATGGCAAGGGCGGCACGCTGCCCACGGTCACGGATGCCAATCTCGTGCTGGGCCGGCTGGCCGCCACCAACTTTCTGGGCGGTCAGATGACGCTGGATGCTGCGGCCTCCACCCGTGTCATCGCAAAACTGGCCGCCGAACTGGGCCGCACCCCGGACGAGACGGCTGAAGGCGCGCTGACGGTGCTGAACAGCAATATGGCGAACGCGATCCGCTCGCGCACCGTGCAAAAGGGCATCGACCCCCGCGACTTTACCCTGTGCGGCTTTGGCGGAGCGGGCCCGCTGCATGCCGCCGAAGTGGCGGGTATGCTGGGTGTGCGTCAGGTGTTGATCCCGCCGCATCCCGGCATCACCTCGGCCATCGGTCTGCTGACCGCCGATCTGGAATACCACGCGCTGCGCACCGCCTTTGCCGTCAAGGGCGCGCTGGACACGGGGCGGTTGCAGGGCCTGTTCAACGACATGGAAACCGAACTGTCGGGCATCTTATCCAAGGATGGCGTGCCGGTCGCGCGCACCCGCATGATGCGTCAGGGCGATCTGCGCTATGTTGGGCAGGGGTATGAGCTGAAGATCGACTTCCCGGCTGGTGAGATCACAGAAGCGGCGCTGGAAAAGGTCTGGGCGGCCTTCCACGACCGTCACCGCGCCGAATACGGTCACGCCTTCGAGGCCAGTCCGATCGAGATTGTCACCGTCAAGGTGCGTGGCATCGGCGAGGTGGAAAAGCTGGGCGAACCCTCGGCCTATACCGGCGCGGACCAGCCCCGCGAAATCGGGCGCGGCCGCTGCGTGTTCCGCGTGGGTGACGTGCTGCGAACCTGCGACACGCCCTATCTGGACCGCACCAGCCTGCCGGTCGGCCTGGAATTGCACGGCCCGGCGATCCTGTTGCAGACTGACACGACCACCGTGGTCCCGCCCGGCTGGAGCTATAGCGCCGACAGGTTCGGCAATGTGCGCATGATGCGCGATGATGTTTGATCGGGGGCTAGCACAATGAAAACGCGCGTTGATCCGTTTTTGGCCGCCGTCATCCACGGGGCCCTTGAAAACATCGCCATCGAGATGGGGCATAAGCTGATGCGGATGAGCTATTCCAGCATCATCCGCGAATCCGAGGATTTCGGGGCCGCCCTGACCGATGCCACCGGGCGGCAGCTGTGCGAATGCACGATGTCCACCCCGCTGCAATCGGGTCCGATCCCCGGCTATATCGAAGGCATCCTGCGCGAGTTGTCCAAGCGCGGCGATACGGTCAATCCGGGCGATGTGTTCATGCACAACGACGCCTATGGCGGGGCCTCGCACGGGCCGGACGTGGGCTTTGCCGTGCCGATCTTTCACCACGGGGCGCTGGCGGGCTTTTCCGTCACCACCGCGCACCACCTGGACATCGGCGCGCTGACGCCGGGCAGCTGCGGCATCGTCGATGCCGTTGACGCCTATGCCGAAGGGCTGCAATTCAAGGCCATCCGCGTCTATGACGCGGGGCGCAAGGTGGAACCGGTCTGGCAAATCCTGCGCTCCAACATCCGCATCGCCGATCTGGTTGTGGGCGATATGGAGGCGCAGGTCGCTGCCGCCCGCATCGGGGCCGATCGCTATTCGCAACTGTTGGACCAGTATGGACTGGAAACCGTCACTGGCGCCTATGAGGACCTGCTCGACTATTCCGAAAAGCTGATGCGTGACGCGATTTCGGCCATCCCGGACGGCGTCTATAACGCCCGCACCTATATAGACGGCTATCTCGACAGCGCGGACCCCGCGCTCAAGGAACTGCCGATCGAGGCGACGCTGACGATCAAGGGTTCGGACATCCATGTCGATCTGACCGGCACCGCGCCGCAAACCACGAACAAGCCCATCAACATGCCCTTCGTCGGCACGGTCGATTGTGCGGTGTGGCTGACGTTGCGGTCCATCCTGCTGGACAGCGATGTCTATGGCAACATCCCGCAAAACAGCGGGCTCACGCGGCCCATCACCATCTTTGCCCCCAAGGGCTGCCTGGCAAACCCGATTTACCCTGCTCCCGTCATCGCCCGCTTCTGCCCCGGCAATGCGCTGGCCGATACCGTAATGAAGGCCATCGCCCCCGCCGTGCCGCAACAGGTCAGCGCGGGCATCGGCAACCTGCGCGTCATGGCGTTTTCCGGCGTCTCCAAGGGCAACCCGTGGGTGCATATGGAAATCATGGAGGGTGCCTATGGCGGCCGTTTCGGCAAGGACGGCATGGATGCCGTGGACACCCTTTATGCCAACACCCGCAACAACCCGGTCGAGGATATCGAAAGCCATCTGCCCCTGCGCGTTCTGAATTATGAACTGCGCGAGAACGTGGCGGGCCCCGGTCAGTGGCGCGGCGGCATAGGGTCGATCCGGTCGTTTGAACTGCTCGAGGATGGGGCCGTCTCGGTCGAAGGCGATGGCCAGCGGTTCAACCCGTGGGGTTTCCTCGGCGGGTCGGATGGCTCTCCGGCCAAGGTCGAACTGTCCCATCTGGATGGCAGCATGGAAAACCTGCCGTCCAAAATCCCCTACCGGCACCTGGCCAAGGGTGACCGGATCACCGCCTATGGCCCCTGCGGCGGCGGGTATGGCGACCCGATGCTGCGGGCGCCCGAAGATGTTCTTGATGATGTGCTGGATGGTCTGCTTGACGCCGACATGGCGCGAACGGCTTACGGCGTCATCATAAACGGTGCTCGACTGGACCTTGCGGCGACGCAGGCCCTGCGCGGGCAAAAGAAGTGAAGACCGCAGAAGAAAAGTCCACCTTCATCAGGGATTGAACGACATGACATCGCACCTTCGCACGACGTCGCTTGCAGCGGCACTGGGACTTGCGTCCCTCTCTCCGGCCTATGCCCAGGATGGCGTGGCCGCGGCGACCGCCGCCATCGCCAGCTATTCGGGCCTGCCCACCTTTACCGCCGCCGGCCCGGCCTTTGATGCCAAAGCCTGCATGGCCGACAAGAAGATCTTCACCATCCCGGCCTCCAGCGCCATTCCCTTCATCAAGACCATCTCGGACCACAAGGCCGAACTGGCCGCCAAGCTGGGTTTTGAGCATATGGTCTGGGAAAACCAGGGTGATCCGACCCAGTGGATTCAGGGCATCGAACATGCCGTGAACAACGGCTTCAATCTGGTCAGCCTGCTGGCCGGCGCCGATCCGCGCTTTTTTGAACCTCAGGTTGCTGCCGCTCAGGCCGCAGGGGTCAAGGTCGTCACCTCCCACCTGACGGGCCTCGAACAGGACGCCCCCGCAGGCGTCGATGCCGCCACCGCCATTGACTACAAGAAGGCGGGTGAGCTGATGGCCAACTGGACCATCTCCAAGACCGGCGGCAAGACCAACGCGCTGGTTCTGGTCTCGAACGAGGCGCTGTCGACCGACAGCATCGTGTCCGGCCTGACCGAGGCTTTTGCGGCCAACTGCCCGGACTGCAAATATGAAATCGTCAACGTGCCGATCATCGAATGGGCCACCAAGATCCAGCCAACCGTCGCAGGCGCGCTGCAGTCCAACGCCGAACTGAACTATGTCATCCCTATCTATGACAGCATGTCCACCTTCGTGACCCCCGCCATCGCCATCGCCGGCAAGGGCGATGCTGTCAAGGTCGCCACGTTCAACGGCACGCCCTTCGTGCTGGACCTGATCCGCGACGGTTCGGTCGAAATGGACATCGGCGAGAACCTGGACTGGATCGCCCATGCCATGCTGGACGCCGAAATGCGCCTGCTGTGTGGCCAAGAGGCAATCCGTGACAGCAAGGTTCCGTTGCGCGTGTTCAGCGCCGAGAACGTGGCCGAGGTTGGTGCGCCCGCCGATGCCGCCATGGGCTATGGCGACGCCTATCTGGCGGGCTACAAAGACCTGTGGATGCTGGCCGAGTGAGTGACCTGCCCGCCCCGCGTCTGGCGATCCGTGGCTTGACCAAGGCATTCGGTGGGGTCCGTGCGTTGTCGCGCGCGGACCTGACCGTGATGCCAGGTGAAATCCACGGGCTTCTTGGCAAGAACGGGTCGGGCAAATCGACGCTGATCAAGATCCTGTCAGGCTTTCACGCGCCTGACGAAGGCAGCCTATCCATCGACGGCCAGCCCATCGCCCTGCCAATCCCCCTGGGGAAAAGCGAGGCGCATGGGCTGGCCTTTGTCCACCAGAACCTGGGCCTGCTGGCCGATACGTCGGTTCTGGAAAACCTGATCGCCGGGGACTACGACCGCCTGAACCCCTGGGCCATCAACTGGGGGGCCGAGGCCGCCCGCGCCCGCCGCCTGTTTGCCGACCATCACTTGGCCCTTGATCCCCACGCCCCTGTCAGCGCCCTGTCGCCGGTGCAGCGCGCCCAGCTTGCCATCGTGCGCGCCGCCGACCGTGTGCAGGTCCACCGCGCCCACGGCTTTAGCGGGGTGCTGGTGCTGGACGAACCCACGCCCTTCCTGCCGATCGAGGATGTGCGGCTGCTGTTCGCCACCATGCGCCGCCTGACAGCCACCGGCGTCAGCATCATCTTCGTCTCCCATGACATCGACGAGGTGATGGAAATCACCGACCGCGCCACCGTTCTGCGGGATGGCGAGGTGATCGGCAGTTTTGAAACTGCCAGCACCGACCGCGCCCAGATCGTGGCCGCCATCGTCGGTCGCTCCATGACCACTGAACGCGTGATCGGCCCCTATGCCGCCAGCGCCGATCCCGCCATTCAGATCAGCGCCCTGTCCGGCCAGATCGTCCGCGATGTCAGCTTTACCCTGCGTCCGGGCGAGATTCTGGGCCTGACTGGCCTGATCGGCTCGGGCTATGACGAAATCCCCTATCTTCTGTCCGGTGCTACGCCGGCAGGGCAGGGCCAGCTGAGCCTGCCCCCCGTCACGCATGACCTGACCCGCATGACCCCCTCTGCCGCCATCGCCGCCGGCATCGCCCTTATCCCGGCCGACCGCCAGCGTGCCGGTCTGGCGCTGGACCTGTCGCTGACCGAAAACGTCACGCTGCCCCTGCTGGGCCGCAGCCACAGCGCCCTCATGCTGAACCACCGCCGCTTGTCCGACATCACCGCCAGCCTCATGGCCCGCTTTGCCGTCAAGGCCGATCACCCGGGCCAACCCGCCTCTGAACTCTCGGGTGGCAATCAGCAAAAGCTGGTCTTGGGCAAATGGCTGCAACTGGGGCCCCGCCTTGTGCTGCTGGACGAACCCACCCAGGGCATCGACGTGGGGGCAAGGCGCGAGATTTATGACCGCCTTGTGCAGCTGTGCCGCAATGGCACCTCGGTCATCTGCGCCACCTCGGAATTCGAACAGCTGGAAACCATCGCCCACCGCGTTCTGGTCTTTGACCGGGGCCGCATCAAGGCCGAGCTTGCCGGTGATGATGTGACGAAATCCGCCATCGCCCATGCCTGCTATCAGGAGAACCGGACCCATGCGTCAGACTAACCTTGCCTATCAGGTCGAACGCTTTGGCCTTGTGATCGTCTGGATCGCCGTGATCCTGCTGTTCGGCGCCATGCGCCCCGATACCTTTCTGACATGGTCGAACTTCTCCACCATCTTCGGCTCTCAGGCGGTGCTGGTCATCGTGACCCTTGGCCTGGTCGTGCCCTTGACAGCGGGCGATTTCGATCTGTCCATCGCGCAGGTGCTGACCTTCGTGTCGATGGTCACCGCGATCCTGTCGGCCAAACTGGCCGTGCCGCTCTGGGTCATCATTCCGACCGTCCTTGCGCTCGGGGCATTGGTGGGGGCGATCAACGGGGCGCTGACGCTCTATTTCCGCGTTCATTCGCTGATCGTGACACTGGGCGTGGGCACCTTCCTGCATGGCATCACTCTGTGGATCTCGGACAGCCAAACCATCGGCGGCGTGGCGCGTGC
>CAMBWO010000217.1 GCA_945871285.1 Pseudorhodobacter antarcticus
CGACATCCTGGCCTCGGACTACTACTGTCGGGCTACGCTGGGGGCGATGGTCCCACTGCAAGCCGACGCCTTGTCCCCTCTGGCGACGCTATCGAAACTGGTGTCGGCAAACCCCGCCCGCCCTGGGCCTGACCGACCGTGGCCACATCGCGCCTGGCCAGCGCGCCGACCTTGTCCTTCTGGACTGGCCCGAAGGTCATGCGTCCGCCCCGGTCCTGACCTCGGTGGCAGGGAAGGGGGCTATTCGTCCCTGCCCCCGGGCGAAAGCGGCTGAAACCCCCGGTGATCCAGGGCATTGGGCCGGTACCCACCTATTTGACACGGCCCGCCCCCCAGCGCGACCATGCCGCACCGGGTTGCCCTCGAGGTTCATGGTCTGCGGCCCAAAGACCCGACAAATCGGTTCGCCTACACCCGCATGTTACGGATCCGACACAGACCCATCATGCGGAACGGCTAGCCTGCGCCCATCACAACCAAGGAGACGACCATGACACCCCCCATTATCGGCGCCGCACTGACCAATGCAGAATTGGCCGCCTATCAGGATTGGATCTTGGAAAAGGACCGCGATCTGGAATTGCAGAGCTTTGTCCGGGCCGAGGTGCTGGACGGTGACTGGACGCCCTTGGCGGATGAGGTCAAGCGCCTGCTCACAGGCTACAATGGCCGCCTTGGTATCCATGGGCCGTTCTGGGGCTTCACCATCGACACCCAGGACCCGCTGGTGCGCCACGCCGTGCAAACCCGGTTCGGCCAAGGTCTGGACGTCTGCGCCGCCGTGGGCGCCAGCCATATGGTGATCCACTCGCCTTTCACCACTTGGGATTACAATAACCTCGACAACCACGTTGGGGCCCGCGATGCCCTGTTCACCCGCGTCCATCAAGTCCTGGCCCCTATCGTTCGGCGCGCCGAGACCTTGGGGGTGACCCTGGTGATGGAGAATATCGAAGACATCAACCCCGACGACCGCCGCGATTTGTGCCAAAGTTTCGGCTCCGCCGCGCTGCAAGTCAGCATCGACACCGGCCACGCCCACTATGCTCACGGTTCCACCGGCGCGCCGCCGGTTGACTACTATGTCCACCGCGCAGGAGAGATGCTGGCCCATGTCCACCTGCAAGACGCCGACGGCTATGCCGACCGCCACTGGCAAATCGGTCAGGGCAACATCCTGTGGCCTTCGGTCTTTGCCGCGCTGGACAAGCTGAGCGTCAAGCCGCGCCTGATTCTGGAATTGGAAGACAAGGCGGGCATCCCGGCTTCGATGGAGTATCTGATGGCGAATGGATTGGGCCAATGACCCTGAAATTTGTGGTGATGAGCGACCTGCACCTAGTGGGTCATGGCGCAACCTCGATGACGCTGGACACGGCGGATCGGCTGGAACGGGCCGTCGCCTGTGTGAATGACCGCTACGCCGACGCCGATTTCTGCATCATAGCCGGCGATCTGGCCGACGCGGCCGAGGTCGAAGCCTATGAGCGTCTGCGCGAGATCACGGGCCGGATCGGCATTCCGACCTATATCACGCTGGGCAACCATGACGACCGGGACGCCTATCTGTCGGTGTTTGGTGCCGATCAGGCGGATGAGACCGGCAAGGTCAATCACGTGATCGACGCCAAAGGCTACCGTGTCATCGTACTCGATTCGTCGGAACCTGGCCGCGTCGATGGCGTTCTGACGGCGGCGCAGCTCGCTTGGCTGACCGCCCGCCTGGCCGAGGCCGCCGACCGTCCGATTGTCGTGGTCCTGCACCACAACGCCAACGCCCTTCATATCGAGGCCGACACGATCAAACTGCACGACGACGCACCCTTCATCGCCGCGCTGAAGACCCATGACGACGTGCGCCAGGTCATTGCAGGCCATGTCCACCTGACCTCGACCGCCACCTATCACGGCCTGCCCTTCACCACCCTCGCAGGCGGTCACTACTCTGTCGATTTCAACGCCGATCAACCTTCCACCCCCTTCCGCAGTCTCACAGGCCCCGGCCAGATGGCCGTCATCCTCGGCACGCCGCACTCCACCACCGTCCTCTTCGACGACTTCCTCAACGACCACAGCATCATCGCTGTCCATACCCCCGGCGACTGACCCCCCTCAGGTTCACCATCACCATCACCAGCACCGACACATGACGCCCGGGCCCCAAGCGATTCCCTCTCCCCTCGTGGGAGAGGACCGGGGTGAGGGGTCAGTGAAAGGACCACCCCTCCGACCACCAGCTAGGCCATTCACCTTTCCTTCTCCCCCTGTGGGCGAGCTCCAGCGGGACCTCGCCCACCAAGATTACCCCTCAAAGACCGACCTAAGCCCCCGCCAAACACCCCCTCTCCCCTTGCAGAAGCGGGTTAGCTTGAACGAGAGGCCCAAAGATACCCGGCTCCCCCGCGGCCACAGACACCATACCCCGGGCACTCCCCCTCCTCACTTGTAACAGGGGCCAGGGTGATCGTGGCGCCCGAGCATTCTCCCCACTCCCCATGGATCGACTGCAGACCCCGCCTACCTCCCCCTACCCCGTGTGGGAATAGTCCAGCGTCAGGAGGGCCGCGCAAAGGTCCTCATCCCCCAGGGCCAGCTGCTGCTGCAAGTCCCGCTGCCGCTCCCTATGCCATATGGACTAGGATGGGGGGCTACGCAAAGGGCTGCTCCCCGAACCAGAAACCGCCATACCACTGATTTCACGTCAAAAAATCCGCCTTGCACGCGTGAAACCCGCACATGTCCCCGACCCGGTCCTGTTACAAACCCGTTTCCAAAGCTTTAACCAAGTGTCGGGACGCTGACACAGACCCCCCCTATCCATGCCGCACACCCTGCTGCCAAACGGGTGCCCAAACTGGAGAATGACGATGACCAAGACCTACCCGGCGCTCGCCGCGCTGGCCGTGGCATGCTTTGCCACGACCGCTTCGGCCGACAAGATCAAGTTCGACTACTGGTATGGCCTGACGGGCGATCTGGGCGTCGTACTTGCCCAGACCTGCGACCGTTTCAACGCCTCGCAAGACAAGTATGAAGCCGTCTGCACCGGCTATGACGGCTATGAAAACGTCGTCCAGTCCGCCATCGCTGCCTTCCGTGCGGGCAAGGCGCCCGCCCTGCTGCAATCCTTTGACGCAGGCACAGCCGACCTGATGATGTCCGGCCAGTTCTACGCCGTCACACAGATGATGAAGGACTACAACATAGAGATCGACTGGTCCGACTATTTCCCGGCCATCGGCAACTACTACGCCTCGTCCAAGGGCGAGCTGTTCTCGATGCCTTTCAACTCCTCGACCGCCGTCATGTATTACAACACCGATGACCTGACCGCCGCTGGTGTCGCCATCCCCACCACCTGGGACGAATTCGGCGCAGCCCTGCAGGCGCTGAAGGCCAAGAACGCCGCAAAATGCGCCTATGGCTACGAACCGCAGGTCTGGATCGACCTCGAGCAATACTCCGCCATCAACAACATCCCCCTCGCCACCAACAACAACGGCTACGACGGCCTCGATACCCAGCTCGTCTACAACACCACCTCGGCCGTCAAGCATATGGAAGACATCAAGTCCTGGCTCGACGCCGGTCTGGCCGAGATGAAAGTGTCGGCTGGTGGCATGAATTCTCAGGAAGCCTTCTCGCAGAACCTTTGCTCGTTCTTCTTCGGGTCGATCGCGAGCCACTCCTCTCTGAACCTGAAACATGCCGAGGGGTTGAACTGGGACGTCGCCATGATCCCCACCGAAAAGGGGATGGAGCGGCACAACTCCGTCGTGGGCGGCGCCTCGCTCTGGGTGCTGGCGGGCAAGACCGAAGAGGAATACCGCGGCGTGGCGGAATATCTGAAGTTCATCGCCACCCCGGAAGAGATCAAGTTCTTCGTGTCGAACACCGGCTACATCGCCGTCACCAAGTCCGCCTTTGACGCGCTGACCGGCGAGGGTTTCTACTCGGCTGCTCCATTTAAGGGCCGCGAAGTTGCCATTGCCTCGCTGACCGCCACCGAACCGGGGCCCCTAGGCCGTGGCTTCCGTCTGGGCTCGATGATCCAGTTGCGCGCTGAATGGCTTTCCGAGGTGCAGGCTGCCCTCGCTGGCGACAAGCCTGTGCAAGAGGCATATGACACCGCCGTCGAACGCGGCAACGCCCTCTTGGCCAAGTTCGCCAAGACCTATGCCGGCAAGACCTTGCCCTGATCTGAACCTGCCCCCCTCGGTCCGCCGAGGGGGGTTTTCCTTTGGAGGCACCTCATGCGCCGCGCCTATTTCAAGAACAACTGGATCGCCGCCTTGATGGTGACGCCGCAACTGATCGTGGTCTTCACCTTCTTCTACTTCCCAGCCAGCCAGGCCATGTACTGGGCCTTTACGCTGGAACAGCCCTGGGGCGGTGGTAATACCTGGGTCGGATTGGACAACTTCCGCGCCATCCTGAGCGATGACCTCTACTGGTCCTCAGTCTGGCTTTCGATCGTCTTTGCCCTTGGCTCCACCGCGCTGGCCGTAGGCATGGCCCTGATCTTGGCCATCTTCGTCGACCGCCAACTGGCGGGCTACAAGGCCTACAAGATCGGCATGATCTGGCCCTATGCCATCGCCGCCCCTGCCGTCGGCCTCGCCTTCCGCTTCATCTTTTCGCCCGGTGCGGGGATCATGATGTTCGTCAACCAGGTCTTCCCTGACCTGTGGAACCCGGTCGAAAATGGCACGCAAGCCATGGCCATGGTGATCCTGGCAGGCGCGTGGAAACAGGTCGCCTACAACTTCATCTTCTTCTTGGCCGGCCTGCAATCCATCCCCCGCAGCCTGATCGAGGCGGGCGCGATGGATGGCGCGCGCACCCTGCGCCGGATGCGCGACATCCAGTTGCCCCTGCTGGCCCCTACCTTCTTTTTCGTCCTGGTCATCAACATCACCGACAGCTTTACCGACAGCTTCGGCATCATCGACACCATGACGGCAGGCGGCCCCAGCCGGGCGACCAACCTGATGGTCTACAAGATATTCAACGACGGGTTTCAGGGCCTAGACTACTCGGGCGCCGCCGCCCAGTCGATCATCCTGATGGGCCTGGTGATTGCCCTAACCTTCGTCCAGTTCCGCTATATCGAGCGCAAGGTGCACTACACATGATCGAACGCACCCCCATCCTGAACATCGTCACGCACCTGATCCTCGCCTCCGGCCTGATCCTGCTGCTGTTGCCGATGTATCTGACCATCGTCGCCGCCTCGCACACATTGAACGACGTCATCGCCGTGCCGCCCAACCTGCTGCCGGGCGATCAGCTTTGGGTCAACCTGACCGAGGCCTGGACCAAGGGCCATCTGGGTGACCGGTTCCTGAACACCTTTATCGTCGCCTTTGGCGTGATGACGGGCAAGATCGTGATGTCCTGCATCACCGCCTTTGGCCTGGTCTTCTTTGACCACCGCCTGAAGATGCCGATCTTCTGGCTGATCTTCATCACCCTGATGCTGCCCTTGGAGGTGCGCATCGTCCCAACCTATGCCGTCGCCGCCAATGCCTTGCTGCCGTTCCAAACCCTGCTGGACCTGTCCGGCATCACTTGGCTGATCAGCGCGGTATCGGGGATCGAGGTCAAGATGGAGTGGAACCTGCTCAACTCCTACGCAGGCCTCATCATGCCCCTGGTCGCCACAGCCACCGGCACGTTCCTCTATCGCCAGTTCTTCCTGACCATACCCGAAGAACTGGTCGAGGCCGCCAAGATGGATGGTGCGGGGCCGCTCCGCTTTCTGTGGGATGTGCTGATACCCCTGTCGCGCACCAACATCGCCGCGCTGGCCACCATCATGTTCGTCTATGCCTGGAACCAGTACCTATGGCCGCTCCTCGTCGTCACCGACCAATCCTATGCGATGGTCGCGGTCGAGTTGGGGCGGTTGGTACCGAAACTCAGCGCCACAGGGGGCGAGGTGCCGAAATGGCATATCGCGATGGCGGGTACGCTGATTGTCATGCTGCCGCCAATTCTGGTGGTCATCTTCATGCAGCGCTGGTTCGTGCGCGGCCTGATCAACACCGACAAATAGGAGCCCACCGTGGCACAAATCTCGATCCGGAACGTCCGGAAATCCTATGCCAAGCAAGAGGTTGTGCATGGTGTCGACCTGGAAGTCGCAACGGGCGAATTCATTGTCATCCTGGGGCCATCCGGTTGTGGCAAGTCCACCCTCTTGCGGATGATTGCCGGATTGGAATCTGTCACCTCTGGCGACATCACAATCGACAACCGGGTTGTGAACGACCTCGAACCCCATCAGCGCGGCTGTGCGATGGTGTTTCAGAACTATGCCCTCTACCCCCACATGACCGTGGCCGAGAATATTGGCTATGCGCTCAAGGTGGCGGGTTTGCCCAAGGTCGACCGTCTGGCCCGCGTCCAGGCCGTTGCCACCTCGGTCGGCCTTACCGAGTTTCTGGAGCGGCGTCCGGGCCAGTTGTCGGGCGGCCAGCGGCAGCGCGTGGCGATGGCGCGGGCGATCATTCGCGAACCGAAAGTGTTTCTGTTCGACGAACCCCTGTCGAACCTGGACGCCAAACTGCGGGTGCAAATGCGTCACGAAATCCGCCGGATTCACAATCACATCCATGCCACCTCGGTCTTTGTAACGCATGATCAGCAGGAGGGCATGACCTTGGCTGACCGTCTGGTCGTGATGAACAAGGGCGTCATCGAACAGGTTGGCACGCCCGAAGAGATCTATCACCGCCCCGCCTCGGTCTATGTCGGCGGCTTCATCGGCTCGCCTGCGATGAATTTTCTTTCAGGGCAGATTTCGGCGCAGGACTCGGCGGTTGTCCTAGCCAATGGCGCGAAAATCCCGCTGCCGGTGCCACTGGCCGCCGCCCATGACGGCCAGTTCACCCAGATCGGCCTGCGGCCCGAGGAGCTGGCCCTGGTGCCTGCGGGCAAGGGGGCGTTTGACGCGGCCTTTGAATTCGCCGAGGAATTGGGGGCAGCGCGGCTTTATCATTTTCAGTTCGAGGATCTGATGCTGACGGTCCTGAGCGCCGACAAGCCCGCCGTGGAAAAGGGCAAGCCGATGGGCATACGCATCGGGGCCGGGGCGGTGCATCTGTTCGCTGCCGATACCGGCAAACGGCTTTCGGCCAAGGTGGGATCGCGAGAAAGGGAACTAGTTTGACTCGGCATGGGCTGCAAATGGTCCACGACGGCCATGTAACGCGGCTGAATTGGCAACGCCTGCGCCGGTCGCTGGCCGACCCCGAGTTTGGTGAGGCAGTGATGGCCGAAGGCATCCGCTGCGGCGCTTTTATTGAACTGGACCGGCCGGTCCGGGCGAATGGCGGATTTTGAGTGCTGCATGACGAGACGCTGGATCGTGAGACGGCTGGCTTCGGGCATACCGCCGCCCACACAGGCGCAAATCTGTCGGCGCTGCGGTATCGCACCGGGGATTGCGCCCCGATCCTCAGCGAAGACTTGAAGGCGATGTTGGCTGTCAATAAGCGTCAGCGTCGCCTGATCCCCTCCTTCCTGCCTTGGTCGTAATCGGCTGATTGGAGCCTGATGTTGATCAGGACGGAGTTTCTCCATGGAGGCTGGAATAGAGGTTCTCCCGGTTGGCGGTCGCAGCCGTCGGAACCGGAAGTGGCCGGATGAGGTGAAGGCGCGGATCGTTGCGGAAACGCTGAAGCCGGGCGTAGCGGTGAACGGTGTCGCGCGTCGGCATGGCGTTCCTGCGAACCATGTTTCCTCATGGCGGACGCTGGCGCGAATGGGGCGACTTGTGTTGCCTGCGCCGGAGGATCCCGTGGAGTTTGCGGCGCTGATGGTTGGTCCTGTGACGGATTCGCCGCGCAGTGAAATGGAAGACTTGAACCGACCAGAGATCGTCACAGGCGCGGCGGAACGTGTCAACGGCTTTGAGACAGCGGGTTTTTGAGTTTAGGCTTGGGCTGGCTCCGTCTTCTTGGGCGGGTTGATCCAGACAGCAGTCGGGATTTGGGGTGGTTTGGGACGCTGGCGGACGAATCTCTCTGGGGTGCTGAGAAACGCGGCGTCGAGCGCGGTCTGGCGCGCGGCGTGGATTG
>CAMBWO010000218.1 GCA_945871285.1 Pseudorhodobacter antarcticus
CTAGGTCCTTTGCCCCAGCCAAGGTCAACCTGACGCTAAACCTCACGGGCCTCAGGGCGGATGGCTATCACCTGCTCGACAGCCTTGTCGTCTTTGCCGAAACGGGCGACTGGCTCACCGCCACCCCGTCCGATGCCCTGACCCTCACCATAGGTGGTCCCAAGGCCGCAGGCGTGCCGACCGGTGCCACGAACCTGGTGCTAAAGGCCGCCCACCGCCTGCGCGACCTGCGCGGCGTGACCACGGGCGCCGCCATCCACCTTGAAAAACACCTGCCCCATGGCGCAGGCATCGGTGGCGGCTCCTCCGATGCGGCCGCCGCGATCCGCCTTCTCGCCAGCCTCTGGACCGTCGCCCCCCTGACCGGACCCGAGGCTCTGCCCCTCGGCGCCGACATCCCGGTCTGCCTCGCCGCCCCCGCCCCCACCCGAATGCAGGGCATCGGCGAAATCCTCTCTCCCTGGCCGGCCCTGCCACCGGGCTGGCTTGTGCTGGTCAATCCCGGCATCCACATCCCCACCGTTCAGGTTTTCAAGAAACACGACCAGCTCCATGGCACCGGGCCGTGGCTGGCCGAGGATCAAACCCTGTCCGACCAGGATTTTCACGCCTGGCTTTTGGGCCAGCAGAATATGCTGACCAAAGTGGTGGCCGACGACGGTTTTGCCCCCGTGGTCCCCCTGATCCTGAACCGCCTGCGCGATCTGCCCGGCTGTCAAAACTGCGACATGTCGGGCTCCGGCAGCACCTGCTGGGGCTGGTTCGATGCCGAACCCGCCGCTCACGCCGCCGCCGCCAGTTTCGCAGATCACCCCGCATGGTGGATCAGCGTCGCCCGCGTCCTGACCCCACAAGATGCTCTCCTGCGGACCGCGGCCCGAAAAGGTTAAAATATGGTTACCAGAAAATGGCAAACCATTGATATTGAACATTTTTCCAAAGTGTCCACGCGTGGACACTCCACCGATCGGGCCCCGCCTCAATTGATCCGCGACACCACATAGTCGGCCAGATCCGCCAACAGGTCACGCAACGGATGCTCCGGCACCGCCGCCAACGAAGCCCGCGCCTTGGCCGCCCAACCCAGCGCCTCATCCCGCGCCGCCTGCATCGCGCCATGCCGCTCCATCAGCGCCATCGCATGGGCCAGATCGCCGTCCTCCTGCTTGCCCTTCTCGATCACCCTGACCCAGAAGGCCCGCTCCTCAGGCGTGGCCTTGGCCACCGCCTTGATCACCGGCAGCGTCACCTTGCGCTCGCGGAAATCATCCCCGGTGTTCTTGCCGATCGCAACCGCCGACCCGCCATAATCCAGCAAATCATCGGCAATCTGAAACGCAATCCCCAAGGCATCGCCATAATCAAACAGCGCCCGCGTCACCGCCTCGGGGGCGCCCGCAATCACGCCCCCCACCTCGGTCGCCGCCGAAAACAGCGCCGCCGTCTTGCCGCGCACCACCTGCAAATAGATCGCCTCGGTCGTGCCCAGATCCTGCGCCGCGGTCAACTGCAACACCTCGCCCTCGGCAATCGTGGCACTTGCATTGGCCAGAATGTCCAGAACGCGCAGCGACCCCGTCTCGACCATCAACTGGAAACTGCGCGAAAACAGGTAATCCCCAACCAGAACCGAGCTTTTGTTGTCCCACAGCAGGTTCGCCGTCGGCCGCCCCCTACGCCGCGCGCTTTCGTCAACCACGTCATCATGCAACAGCGTCGCCGTGTGGATGAACTCAACCGTGGCCGCCAGATGCACATGATAGGGTCCGCCATAGCCGCAGATCCGCGCCGCGGCCAAGGTCAGCATCGGCCGCAACCGCTTGCCCCCCGCCTCGACCAGATGCGCTGTCACCTCCGGGATGCGCGGGGCATGCTCGCTCGCCATCCGCTCGCGGATCAACTTGCCCACCGCCGCCATATCGTCGCTCAGAGCCTCGGCCAACCTGTCCTGCGGCTTTGCCCTTGCGTTCATCAATCCCATCCCAACCCTCGACATGACGGCCCCAGCCCCCTAAACCTTGGGAATGAAGCTGTTATTGCGCACGACCGACCCAACCCTGATCGCCTTTGCCCAGGCCCTGCTGGACGGCGAGGGTATAGCGACCTTCGAGATGGACGTCCACACAAGCATCCTGCACGGCTCGACCTTCCTGCTGCCTCGCCGCCTGATGGTTGCCGACCGCGACCATTTCATGGCCCGCGCCACCCTGATCGACAACGACTTTCCCACCGACGTCTGCCCAGCATGACCTTTTCGGAGGAACAGCTATCCCGTGACGCCTTTTTGTGTGGCCGGCTGCAACTTTGGCAACCGCGCAAAGGGTACCGCGCCGCCACCGACCCCGTCCTTCTGGCCGCCGCCTGCCCGGCCGAACCGGGCCAATCTGTGCTCGACCTTGGGTGTGGCGCCGGTGCCGCCGTGCTGTGCCTGGCCACCCGCGTTCCGGGCCTGACCCTTTACGGTCTTGAACTGCAAGAGGCCTACGCCACCCTCGCCCGTCGCAACGCCGCCGAAAACGGCATCGCCCTTCATGTCGAAACCGGCGATCTGGCCACCATGCCCGCCGTCCTGAAGCTTGGCTTTGACCACGTCATCGCGAACCCGCCCTACTATCCCCGCAGCGGCTCGCCCTCTCCCATTGCTGCCCGCGACACGGCACTGCGCGCCGAAACCCCGCTGGCCGACTGGGTCGCCGCCGCCAGCCGCCGCCTCAAACCCGGCGGCTGGCTCACCCTCATCGCCGGGGCCGACAGCCTGCCAGACCTGCTGGCCAGCCTCGGCCCGGGTCTCGGCTCGGCCTCCGTCCTGCCCTTGGCCCCGCGACAGGGCCAGCCGGCCCTGCGCATCCTGCTGCGCGCCCGCAAGACCGGCCGCGCCGCCTTTCGTCTTTTGGCCCCTCTAGTGATCCATACCGGCGATGCCCATGACGGCGACCGCGAATCCTATACGGCGCAGGCGCAGGCAGTTCTGCGCGATGCTGCCGATCTTTCAGCCATGTTCCGCTGAATTGAAATCATATAGCCGCAACGCCATGTGAAGATTTGGTGACAGGCGGTCAAATTCGTGCTGCACTGTCCCCATCGCAACTGGCACAGGAGGAACCTTATGACCATCGCTTCGCATATTGCGGAACTGAAACGTAAGCACGAAACCCTCTCTACCGCCGTCGAACAGGCGCAACGTGCGCCCGGTATCGACGACCTTCACGTCGCCGAACTGAAAAAGCAAAAACTCAAACTCAAGGAAGAAATCTCGCGCCTCCAAGGTGCCTGAGGCTATCGCAGGCTGGCGCGGGCGGCCAATGCCGCCCCGCCGGTGATCATCGCGGCCGACACCAGCAGCACGGGCGTCGCCTCGGCCCGTCCCGAAACGATCAGCGCAAGTGTCGACAACAAGGGTGCCGCATAGGATGCCACACCCAAAATCTGGATGTCCCCCCGCTTCATCCCCACATCCCAGGTGAAAAACGCCAGCCCGACCGGCCCCAACCCCAACAGCGCCACCGACACCCAGCCCGATGTCTCGCCTGGCCAAACCGTTGTTTCCAATGTCAGATGCGCGCCCAATGACAGCACCGCCGTCGCCAGACAATAAACCGTCACGGCCTCACTCGGTACCGTGCCAAAACGGCGCGATGCCACCGAATAAACCGCCCAGGTCACCGCACAGACAAAGGCCAAAGCCATCCCCGGCACCGCGCCCGCCTGCCAGTCCGCCCCGCCCCGCAACAGAATCAGCGCCGCACCGGCAAAGGCGATCAGCGCCCCCACCACATGCAAGGCCCGCAACCGCTCGCCCGGCAAAAGACCGGACAACAGCACGATGAACAGCGGCCAAAGATAGGCAATCAGCCCCGTCTCGGCATAGGGTGCCAACCGGAACGCCGTGAAATACAAAAAGTGATAGCCAAACAGCCCCAGCGTCCCCGCCGCGTAAACCTTCCAGCCCACCCCGCGCAACGCACCAAACCCGGCCCCGCGCGCCATCCAGACCAACCCGATCGCCCCGCCAATGGCAAAGCAGATCGCGTTCAACTGCAACGGCGGCACGGGCGCGGTGCCAATGGTCAACACCGCCAACAATGCCCACATCAACACGGCGGAAAAACCGATCAAAGTCGCCCGCTTGCGGCTCATGTCGGCTTTCCTTTCATATTGGCACAAATATCCGACTTCGCTCCAAATCCAAGATGGATCTGGAATCTGGGCGCGGGGGTCTCAAACCCCCGCGCCCACAGCAATCACACGACGAACTGCCCGCCATTTGCCGAAATCGTCGACCCCGTGATGAACCCCGCATCGTCCGATGCCAGGAACACCGCAATCCGCGCAATCTCTTCCGGCTCGCCCAGACGGCCCACCGGGATCTGCGGAATGATCCGCTCGTTCAGCACCTTCTCGTCGATTGCCCGCACCATCTCGGTGCCAATATACCCGGGGCAAATCGCGTTGACCGTGATGCCCGCCCGCGCCCCTTCCTGCGCCAGAGCCTTGGTGAACCCCAGATCGCCCGATTTGGCGGCAGAATAGTTCACCTGCCCCGCCTGCCCCTTTTGCCCATTGATCGAACTGATGTTGATCACCCTGCCAAACTTGCGGTCCCGCATCCCCGTCCACAGCGGGTGCGTCATGTTGAACAGGCCCGACAGGTTGGTGTCGATCACCTCTTTCCACGACTGCGGCGTCATCTTGTGGAACATCGCGTCCCGCGTGATCCCGGCGTTGTTGACCAGCACATCGACCGGCCCCAACTCGGCCTCGACCGCTGCGATCCCGGCCTTGCAGGCGTCATAATCGGCAACCGACCATTTGTAGGCCTTGATCCCGGTCTCGGCGGTGAAGGCCGCCGCTGCCGCCTCGTTGCCGGCATAATTCGCCGCAACCGTATATCCCGCCGCTTTCAGGGCGATCGAAATCGCCGCCCCGATGCCGCGCGTGCCCCCCGTAACCAATGCAACCCGTCCCATGTCAGACCTCCCCGCCCGATGCTATAATTCATTGATAGTCATGCAAAAGGCAGCGCGCCAATGCTTTGCGCGCCGCCCAAGTTCAAAGCCCGCTCAGGCCCGTTCAAGGCACATGGCAACGCCCATGCCGCCGCCGATGCACAGCGTCGCCAGACCCTTGGCAGCCCCCTGACGCTTCATCTGATAGATCAGCGTGTTCAGGATCCGTGCCCCCGAGGCGCCGATCGGGTGGCCAATCGCAATCGCGCCACCGTTGACGTTCACGATCGCCGGGTCCCAGCCCATGTCCTTGTTCACAGCACAGGCCTGCGCCGCAAAGGCCTCGTTCGCCTCGATCAAGTCCAGATCGGCGACCTTCCAGCCCGCTTTTTCCAGCGCCTTGCGGCTGGCATGGATCGGACCCGCCCCCATGATCGACGGGTCCAGACCCGCCGTGGCATAGGAGGCAATCCGCGCCAGCGGCGTCAGGCCCCGCCGTTCCGCCTCATCCGCCGACATCAGCAACACCATCGCCGCACCGTCGTTCAACCCGCTGGCATTGGCCGCCGTGACCGAACCGTCCTTGACGAACGCCGGGCGCAGCTTGGACATCGATTCCAACGTGGCACCATGACGGATGTATTCGTCCTGATCGACCGTGATGTCGCCCTTGCGGGTCTTGATCACGAAGGGCACTATCTCATCGGCAAAGCGCCCGGCCTTTTGCGCCGCTTCGGCCTTGTTCTGGCTGGCAAGGGCAAAGGCATCCTGCATCTCGCGGCTGATTTGCCACTGGTTCGCCACGTTCTCGGCCGTCTGGCCCATGTGATAGTTGTTGAAGGCGTCCCACAACCCGTCGCGGATCATGCTGTCGATGAACGACATGTCGCCCATCTTTTGCCCGGCGCGCAGATGTGCGACATGGGGGCTCAGGCTCATGCTTTCCTGACCGCCGGCCACGACAATCGCGCTATCGCCCAACTGGATATGCTGCGCCCCAAGTGCCACGGCCCGCAACCCCGACCCGCAAACCTGGTTGATCGACCAGGCGCTCGCCTCTTTCGCCAGACCGGCCTTGATATGGGCCTGCCGCGCCGGGTTTTGCCCCTGACCGGCGGTCAGCACCTGACCCAGAATGGTCTCGGATACCTCTGCCTTGTCAATTCCCGCGCGGGCAACAACCGCCTCGATCACCGCGGCGCCCAGATCATGGGCGGGGGTCGCCGCGAAGCTTCCGTTAAAACTGCCGACAGCGGTTCGCGCCGCAGATACGATCACAACATTGGTCATGGTTTCTCGCCTCTGGTTTCCATTGGGACCGGGGCGCATACCACACCCTGACACCTGATCCATGCCCTAGCGTCATGCAGGCTCAAACGCAATCCAAAGGCGGGGTCACTGGGCGAAAGGTCGCAGATTACCGTCGGGATCGGCACCCATCGCCGTTGACTTGCCAGACCACAGTCATAAAACCCGATGCCCTCAGGCAGACTTGCGGTCCGGGTCTGTCCAGATCGGCTTGACGGTGGGCGCGCCGTAAAGAAAGCCTTGCTGGCAATCCACCCCCATGGCGCGCAGGCATTCGGCCTCTGCCGGGGTTTCGACATTCTCGGCCACCGTGAACATCTCGAAATGCTTGCCAATCGACAACAGCGCCCGCGTCAGAGCCTGATTGTCCGGGTCACGGTCAATCCCGCGGATGAACTGACCGTCGATCTTCAGGATGTCAAAGAAGAAATCCTTGAAGTACCGAATCGCCGTGAACCCCGCGCCAAAGTCATCCAGCGCAAAGGCCACCCCCCGGCGCTGCACCTCGCTCATGAAGGTCACCACCAGTTCCGGCACCAGCATGGCCGAGCTTTCGGTGATTTCCAGGATCAACCGCTCTCCCACCGTGGGGTCGCGGTCCAGCCCGCGCTTCAGCACTGTCATCCAGCGGCCATAGCCAATTGACCGCGCCGACATGTTGACCGAAATCCGCAACTGCGGTTGGCGCGCCAAAGTGGCCATGCCAAATTCCAGCGCCGCACAGTCAATCTCGCGGCCCAACTCCTGATTCTCGACCGCCCCCATGAAGTCGCCGGCCGGGATGATGCGACCATTGGGCTCCTCGACGCGGATCAGCCCTTCGTAAAAGGCCACGCGGCTTGGGTTGCGCGACGTCACCACAGGTTGATAGGCCAGCCGCAACCGGCGGGTTCGCACGGCATCTCCCACCATCGTCATGATTTCGGCATCCGCTTGGGATATCGCCACACCCAACGGGCTGGCAAAACCGCCCATATCCTCCACTCTGGGTTTCGCAAGCGGCTGCGCCATGGGCCTTCCCTTCCTCGCTCTGTCCTTGGCAAGGTGGCGCCACAAAGGTAAAGGTCCGGTAAAGATCGGCATTTGATCCAATCTTTCCGAGGCTTTCAGGCACAGCACATGACCCAAGACCGATGCCCCTGGTGCGGAACTGATCCGCTCTATGTCGCCTACCACGACACCGAATGGGGCGTGCCCGAATGGGACAGCCGCGCCCTGTGGGAAAAGCTGATCCTGGATGGTTTTCAGGCTGGCCTCTCCTGGATCACCATCCTGCGAAAGCGCGACAACTTCCGCGCGGCCTTTGCCGGTTTCAACCCTGAAATTATCGCCCATTGGGGGGACGCGCAGGTCGCGACCCTCCTTGCCGATCCCGGCATCATCCGCCACCGCGGCAAGATCGAAGGCACGATCAAGAGCGCCCGCGCCTATCTTGCGCTCAGCGAACAGCAAAGCTTCTCCGATTATCTTTGGGGCTTTGTTGATGGTCAACCCCGACAGAACCGCTTTGTCCCAGGTCAGATCCCGACCCAGACCCCGCTGTCTGAAACCATCGCAAAATCCCTGAAAAAACAGGGTTTCACCTTTTGCGGCCCCACCATCACTTATGCCTTCATGGAGGCGGTGGGCATGGTGAACGACCATCTCGTGACCTGCCCCAGCCACGACCGCGTCGCAGCCCTTGCCGCCCGCACGCGCCACGGCAACGTCAACAGTTGACCACCTGACGGTGCGACCCAAACACCGCCTCCCGTGCCGTCTGACAGCGCCCTGCGGCGTCCATGCGTCTTATTGCATCAGCGCCGCCAGCA
>CAMBWO010000219.1 GCA_945871285.1 Pseudorhodobacter antarcticus
TCCTGTTCGGGGGGCGAGGCGGGGTTGGTGGCGGATCTGGCGGCTCCGTTCGGGATCGAGTTTGCGCCGGTGCCGGAGGCGGTGCGGGCGCGGTTGGGTGAGATTCTGGGGCCGATCGTGACGATTGCGAACCCACTGGATTACCACACCTTTATCTGGGGCGATGGGCCGCGCACGACGGATGTGTTTACGACCATGTTGTCAGGCTATGACGCGGGGGTTTATATCATCGACACGCCACGGGCGGATCGTTGCGATCCGTCGGGGTATCAGCCGGCGTTGGACGCGAT
Source organism: Pseudorhodobacter antarcticus (assembly GCA_945871285.1). Classification (GTDB taxonomy): domain Bacteria; phylum Pseudomonadota; class Alphaproteobacteria; order Rhodobacterales; family Rhodobacteraceae; genus Stagnihabitans. Next base: position 291 of record CAMBWO010000219.1, read on the forward strand.
TGTGGCGGCGCAGCGCAGCACGGGCAAGCCGGCGTTGCCGGTGGCCTCGATGGCGGAAAACTTTGACGAGGCACGTGCGATGGCCCTGATGGATGAGGGGGTCTGCACGCTGATGGGGTTGGAGACGGCGTTGGCCGCCATCCGTGCGGCGCAGGTTGGGCCGGGACCGGAGGGGTGGCGGCCCTTGGCGCCGCTGGCCGCGCGGGAGGCGGTTTTGCTGGATGAGGCGGCGGGCAAGGCGGTGCTGGCGGCGGCGGGGGTTGCGGTGCCGCGGTCGGTGACGGCGGCGGATTTGGCGGGGCTGGACGTGGCGGGGTTGACCCCGCCCTACGCGCTCAAGGGATTGGGCTTTGCCCACAAGACCGAGGTTGGGGCTGTGCGGTTGGGTCTGACCACGTTGGATGGTCAGGCCGGGATGCCGGGAGCCACGGGCTATCTGGTGGAGGAGATGGTGACGGGGGCGGTGGCCGAGGTGTTGGTGGGGCTGCGGCGCGACCCGGTTTATGGGGTTTCGCTGACGCTGGGGATGGGTGGGGTTACGGCGGAAGTTCTGGCTGACACCGTCACGCTGATTCTGCCAACGACCGAAGCGGAGGTGTTGGCGGCGCTGCGGCGGCTGCGGCTGTGGCCGTTGTTGGATGGGTATCGTGGCCGCAAGCGGGCGGATGTGGCGGCGGTGGCGGAGCTGGCGGTGCGGTTGGGGGCCTTGATGGCCGCTGATGCCAGCCTGGAGGAGATCGAGATTAACCCCGTGATGGTGCGCGAGAGCGGGGCCATTGCGGTGGATGCGTTGATCAGGAGGGTGATGTGATGGAGATGTTGACCGAAGGACCGATCAAGACCCGGCGCGAGGGGGCCATTCTGGAGGTCACGCTGGACCGGCCCAAGGCGAACGCGATTGATCTGGTCACCAGCCGGATCATGGGGCTGACCTTTCGGGCGTTTCGGGATGATGACAGCCTTAGGGTTTGCATCCTGCGGGCCGAGGGGGAGAAGTTCTTTTGCCCCGGTTGGGATTTGAAGGCGGCGGCGGGTGGCGATGCCGTCGATGGCGATTATGGCGTGGGCGGGTTTGGCGGATTGCAGGAACTGCCCAACCTGAACAAGCCGGTGATCGTGGCGGTCAACGGGATTTGTTGTGGCGGTGGGTTGGAGCTGGCGCTGTCGGGCGATTTGATCCTGTGTTCCACCAACGCGACCTTTGCCCTGCCGGAGATCCGGTCGGGGACCGTGGCGGATGCGGCGTCGATCAAGCTGCCCAAGCGCATCCCCTATCATGTCGCGATGGACCTGCTGCTGACGGGCCGCTGGTTTGACGCCGAGGAGGCGTTGCGCTGGGGGATCGTGAAGGAGATTTGTGCGCCCGAGGCGTTGCTGGGCAAGGCCTGGGATCTGGCGCGGCTGTTGGAATCCGGGCCGCCGCTGGTTTACGCGGCGATCAAGGAAGTGGTGCGCGAGGCTGAGAACATGCGGTTTCAGGATGCCCTGGCGCGGGTCACGAAACGGCTGCTGCCGACGGTGGACCGGCTGTATTCATCGGAGGATCAGCTGGAGGGGGCGCGGGCCTTTGCCGAGAAAAGGGACCCAGTCTGGACGGGGAAGTGAGGTGTCCGCGTGTGGACACTTTGCGGAATCGTTCTAAATCAAGGGCTTGAGATTTTCTGTTAACCTTGGGTTTACCATGATCGGGCAGATGGACGGCGGGCTGGACCGTTTTCTGAAGGCGCAGGACGGGGTTTATGGCCGGGCGCTGGCCGAGGTGGCGGCGGGGGCCAAGCAGAGCCACTGGATGTGGTTCATCTTTCCGCAGTTGCGGGGCTTGGGCCGTTCGCCCATGGCTGAGAGATTCGGCATCGCGGATCTGGAGGAGGCGGGGCGGTATCTGGCGGATCCGGTGTTGGGGCCGCGGCTGGTGGGCATTTGTCGGGCGCTGTTGGGCCAGCCGGACCGCGACGTGGTGGCGGTGTTTGGTGCGGTGGATGCGCAAAAGCTGCAAAGCTGCGCCACGTTGTTTGCCCGTGTGCCGGGGGCCGACCCGGTGTTTGCCGAAATCTTGCAGGCGTTCTTTGGCGGGCGCGTCTGTGCGCGCACCATTGCGGCGGAGGGTTGAGGCCCCTGCACAACGGCGCCGGGCTTTGCTAGAAGGGGCGCAATCAAGGTAGGGGCGGGACATGAGGACGATATCGGAGAACCGGGCATTTGGCGGGGTGCAGGGGGTTTATGCCCATCAGTCGGAGTGCTGCCAGTGCGAGATGACCTTTGGCCTGTTCCTGCCCGAAGAGGCCGAGCATGGGCCGGTGCCGGTGCTGTGGTATCTGTCGGGCCTGACCTGCACGCATGAGAATGCGATGGTGAAATCGGGGGCGCAGCGTTGGGCGGCCGAGACGGGGATCGCGCTGGTGTTTCCCGACACCTCGCCCAGGGGCGAGGATGCGGCGAATGATGATGACTATGATCTGGGGCAGGGCGCGGGGTTTTATGTCGATGCGACCGATCTGCCCTGGGCCGCGCATTACCGGATGTGGACCTATGTGACGCAGGAACTGCCCGCCGCCTTGTTCAACGCCTATCCGATTGCGGAATCGGCGCAGGCGATCATGGGGCATTCGATGGGCGGGCATGGCGCGCTGACCATGGCGATGAGCCTTCCGGGGCGGTTTCGGTCGGTTTCGGCGCTGGCGCCGATTTGCCACCCGACCAACAGCCTGTGGGGGCGCAAGCAGTTCACGGCCTATCTGGGCGTGGAAGAGGAGCCCTGGGCCGCGCATGACGCGACGCTGCTGATGAAAAAGCGTGGTTTTGACGGGCCGATGCTGATTGATCAGGGCACGTCGGACCGGTTTTTGGAGCTGCTGCAACCCGAGGCTTTGGCGACGGCGATGGTCGAGCGGCGGCAGCCGGGGTCGTTCCGGATGCAGAAGGGCTATGACCACAGCTATTTCTTCGTGTCGTCCTTCATGGAGGAGCATGTGCATTTCCACGCAAGGGCGCTGCTGGGATGACCCTGTATATCGACGCCGATGCCTGCCCGGTGAAGGCCGAGGCCGAGCGGGTGGCAACGCGGTTGGGGGTCACGATGGTGCTGGTGTCGAACGGGGGCATCCGGCCCTCGGCCAACCCGCTGGTGCAGTCGGTCTTTGTAGCCGATGGGCCGGATGAGGCGGACAAGTGGATTGCCGAGAGGGCGGGGCCGGGGGATGTGGTGGTGACGGGGGATATCCCGCTGGCGGCGCGTTGTCTGGAGGGGGGCGCGCGGGTTTTGAAGCATGACGGGCTCGAATTGACGCGGGCAAGCATCGGGATGGTGCTGGCGACGCGGGATCTGATGGCGGATTTGCGGGCGGCGGACCCGTTCCGGCAGGGCGGTGGCCGCATGTTTTCCAAAGCGGATCGGTCGCGGTTTCTGGATGTGTTGGACCGGGTTTTGCGGGCGAAGTGAGGGGTGTTCACGCGTGAACATTCGTCATATCTATTGTAGATCAAGGACTTGGCATTTTTCGTTTATAAAGTGGAAAGCTTTGTCAGCGGGGGTAGGGTGCGTGATTTCACGCACCTTTGGCGGGAGAGTGGTGCGTGCCAGCACGCACCCTACCCCAATCCCGAGCGTTCTAGTACATTGAGGTTTTGTAATCCTCTTCCAGCCCCGCGTCGATTTCTGCCAAGGCGGGCCGCGTCTGGGCGGGGGGCGGTGCGTGCGAGCACGCACCCTACCGAAATTGCCAAGCGGTGTCGGAGATGGGCGAGAATTGGCGCGGCGTTCAGGTCAGATGGCGGCATGAGTGATGCAGCGTCCAGAATAGCGATCATCGGGATATCCTGCGCGGTGGGCGGCAGTGTGATGCTGTCGCTGAACGATTTGTTCATCAAGCAGTTGTCGGATGATTACGCGTTGCATCAGGTGATTCTGGTGCGGGCCTTTGTCGGGCTGGCGTTCATTCTGGGGTTCATGCGGGTTGCCGGGTTGAAGCTGGCCAGCCTGAAGACGCGGGTGCCGAAGTTGCATCTGATCCGGGCGATGATCGTGATGATGTCGAATGTCGGGTATTTTCTGGGGCTGGCGGCAATGCCGATTGCGGATGCGGCGGCGATTGGGTTTGTGGCGCCCATTCTGGTGACGCTGATATCGGTGGTGGTGTTGGGGGAGAAGGTCGGCTGGCACCGTTGGGGGGCGGTGGTGATGGGGCTGGTGGGGGTCATCATCATGCTGCGGCCTGAGGGTGAGTTTCGCTGGGCGGCGGTGCTGATCCTGTTTTCGGCGGCGTGCTATGCCAGCACGCAGAACATGACGCGGCACATGAAAGAGACAGAGAGCACGGTCACGATCAACTTTTACACGCAGATTGCCTTTATCGTGGTGTCGGTCTGCATGGGGATTTGGGTGGGGGATGGGCATTTGTCGGGGTCGGGGGATGCGTCGCTGGCGTTCTTGTTCCGGCCGTGGATCTGGCCGCCGGTGGGGGACTGGCTTTTCTTTGTCGGCACCGGGGTTTCGGTGGCGGCGGGGGGGATGTTGATGGGCCATGCCTACCGCACCAATCCGCCGGGGTTGATTGCGCCGTTTGAGTATACCTCGATGCCGTTGGCGGTGATTTATGGGTTGGTGTTTTTCGGGACCTTCCCGGATGCGCAGGGCTGGATCGGGATTGCGCTGATTGTGGGGGCGGGGCTTTATACCCTGTATCGGGAGACGGTGAGGCGCGAGCGCAATCCGAAAAGTGTGTAACGGTTTTCGGATGGATTGCGCGAGAAACGGAGAAACGATGGGCGTTGAGGCGGTTATTTTCGACATTGGCAATGTGCTGACGCGGTGGCAGCCCGAGGCGTTTTATGACCGGGTGATTGGCGAGGCGCGGCGGCGGGCGTTGTTTGCGGCGGTGGATCTGCACGGGATGAATGATGCGGTTGATGCGGGGGCCGAGTTTCGCGACACGGTCTATGCCTGGGCCGATGACTATCCGGATTGGTCGGCGGAGATTGCCATGTGGCATGATCGGTGGATCGAGTTGGCCAGTCCGCGGATTGAAGGGTCGATCGCGTTGTTGCGGGCGTTGCGCGGCAAGGGGGTTGCGGTGTTTGCGCTGACCAATTTTGGCGCGAGTTCCTATGCGGCGGCGGTGCCGCTGTTGGATTTCTTGAGCGAGTTCGACCGGGAGTATGTGTCGGGGCGGATGGGGGTGATCAAGCCCGATCCCCGGATTTATGAGATGGTGGAACAGGATTGCGGGATTGCGCCCGAGCGGTTGCTGTTCACCGATGACCGGGCCGAGAATATTGCGGCGGCGGCGGTGCGGGGCTGGGGCACGCATCACTTTACCGATTGGCAGGGCTGGGCGCGGCGGTTGGTGGCTGAGGGATTGTTGACGGAACGGGAGGCGGGGCTGTGATCGAATCTGTGGGGCGTGAGGCCGAGGGCGTGATGACCTGGGTCGGGCTGGTGGCGGCGCTGGAGGCGGGGCATTTGCTGCCACGGGCCGAGATTGCGGACCTGTTTTTGTATCGTGACCGCGATGTCCTGTTGGACCGCGCGGCGTGGATTTCGGGGCTGGGGTCGCTGGTCAAGGTGGCGAATGTGTTTCCGGGCAACAAGGGGTTGCCGACCGTCAACGGGGTGGTGGCGTTGTTTGATGATGCGACGGGGGTGCCCAAGGCCTTGGTCGATTTCCATCTGGTGACGAAGTGGAAAACGGCGGGGGACAGTTTGCTGGCGGCGTCGAAACTGGCGCGCAGGGACTCGCGGCGGTTCCTGTTGGTAGGGGCCGGGACGGTGGCGCGGTCGATGGTGGAGGCTTATGGCAGCCTGTTTCCGCAGGCCGAGTTTACGGTGTGGAACCGCAGTCGCGCCGGGGCCGAGCGGATGGCGGCCGAGGTGCCGGGGTTGGCGGTGGCGGAGGATCTGGAGGCGGCGGTCAGGGCGGCGGATGTGATCTGCACGGCGACGATGTCGACCGCGCCGCTGATCAAGGGCGATTGGTTGCAACCGGGGCAGCATCTGGACCTGATCGGGGCCTATAACCCGCGGATGCGGGAGGTGGATGACCGGGCGATGAGCCGTGCGCGGGTCTTTGTCGATGCGCGGGCGACGACGTTGCACCATATTGGCGAGTTGATCGAGCCGCTTGCGTCTGGGGCGATCACCGAGGCGGATGTGGTGGCGGATTTCTATGAGATGGGCGCCTATGCAAGGCGGTCGGAGGAGGAGATCACCATCGCCAAGAATGGCGGCGGGGCGCATCTGGACCTGATGACGGCGGATTATATCCTGCGGCAGTGGCGGGCGCGTTAGGCGATTGCGCGGTGCAGGCGGACCGGGGGTTTGGCGGCGCGGGCGATGATGCCCTTGAACTCGAGATCCAGTTGCAGGCATTTCATCCACCAGCCGGCCTTGGCCCCGCCGGGAAACAGGCTGGGGTCAAGATGGGGCAGCAGGGCGGTTTGGGCCTGCGCCGGGGTCAGGCCGGGCGGCGTGTCGGGCAGGACGGCCAGAAGCGCGCTGCGCATGGCCAGGTATTTGGCGCGGTCGACATGGGTGATGTGATGGGGCGAGGTGATGTTGCGCACCTCGATCTTGGCGGACGGGTCAGACATCGAACTCTCCTGCGGTTTGGATTTTGGGGCTGCGCAGGCCCATGGCGACCCAGGCGCGCAGAAGGGCCAGCATGAAGCGGGTGTTCTGGGTGCGGGCGTTGGGGATGTCATGGGGCAGGGCGGCGGGATTGGGCAGGTCTGCCACCATCGTGCGCATCTGCGGCGGCGGGGCGGCACCGCGCCACAGGGCGGCATAAAGGCTGAGCCAGTGGCCACCGCGAAACTCCAAAAACAGGGGGGTGTGGCAGCAGGTCGTCACGATGCGGCGGGTGGTGGCGTTCGGGGTCAGGCGAAAGCTGGCCATACGGTCGGGGGGCGGCAGGGTCACACGGTCCTTGCGGTAAAGGACAAAGGCCGTTTCGCCATGGGGGCCGAGGGGGGCGTTCAGGCGCTGGGCGGCGGCGCGGCAAGAGGTGCAGCAGCAATCGACGGCGATGATCGGCGGGCCGGTCAGGGTCAGGCTGGTCTGGCCGCACGGGCAGGTCAGGATCATGGCATTACCTTTGGCGGCAGGGTCGGGCGGGCGCCGCAGTGTTTTGGGTATCGGCCATGACATAGGGCCAACCTGCCACCTGTATCGGGAAAGTGTCGTTTTCGGCTGGGAAAGCGGCGGAAAACCGCGCAGGCTTTGGGCCATGGCGGGGCCAGATGCGGCCAGGCTGATGGGGGATATCATGCGCGTCGTCACCGAATTTCCGCACAAGATTGTCGAGACGCCGGATATGGGGATTGTCCTGTCGGATGGCTGCCGCCTGTCGGCGCGGGTCTGGATGCCGGAGGGGGCGCTGGGGGCCCCGGTGCCGGCGGTGCTGGAATACATCCCCTACCGCAAGCGCGACGGGACGGCGGTGCGGGATGCGATGATGCATCCCTATGTGGCCGGGCACGGCTATGCCTGCGTCCGGGTGGACATGCGGGGGAATGGCGACAGCGACGGGTTGATGGCGGATGAATATACCATTCAGGAGTTGGCTGACGCCTGCGAGGTGATCGAATGGCTGGCCGCGCAACCGTGGTGTTCGGGCTCGGTCGGGATGATGGGCAAGTCCTGGGGCGGGTTCAATTGTTTGCAGACGGCGTTTTTGCAGCCGCCCGCGTTGAAGGCGGTGCTGGCGGTTTGTGCGACGGCGGACCGGTTCGAGGGGGACATCCATTTCAAGGGCGGGTGTCTGTTGGGCGAGAATTTCGG
>CAMBWO010000220.1 GCA_945871285.1 Pseudorhodobacter antarcticus
CATCACCCTGCATCGCATCCTGGCCGAGGCCGCCGCCCAAGGCGTGACCCATGCCGCGATGGAGGCCTCCTCCCACGGCCTCGACCAACGCCGCATGGACGGGGTGCGCCTGCGCGCCGCCGGTTTCACCAACTTCACCCAAGACCACCTCGACTATCACCAGACGTTCGAAGCCTATTTCGCCGCCAAATCCGCCCTGTTCACCCGCGTCCTGCCCCCCGATGGCACCGCCGTCCTCAACCTGAACGACCCCAAGGGCCAGGACCTCGCCGCCGTCGCCACCCAGCGCGGCCTGAAACTGCTGACCGTCGGCCACGACCCCGCCTGCGACCTGCGCATCCTCGCGCAACGGTTTGACGCGACCGGACAGGATTTGCGCCTGTCGTGGAAGGGCACGACCCATCAGGTCCGCCTGGCCCTGATCGGCGGGTTCCAGGCCGAAAACGTGCTGATGGCCGCAGGCCTCGTGATTGCCTCAGGCGAACAACCCGGCGACGTCCTGCGCACCCTGTCCGGCCTCACCGGTGTCCGCGGTCGCATGCAACTCGCCGCCACCCGCAAGAATGGCGCCACCGTCTTTGTCGACTACGCCCACACCCCCGACGCCCTCGCCACCGCCTTGCAGGCCCTGCGCCCCCATGTCCTTGGCCGCCTGATCGTCGTGTTCGGCGCAGGCGGCGACCGTGACCGCGGCAAACGCCCCCTGATGGGCGCCGCCGCCGCCGCCCATGCCGATGTCCTCTACGTCACCGACGACAACCCCCGCTCCGAAGACCCCGCAACCATCCGCGCCGCCATCCTCGCCGCCTGCCCCGACGCGCATGAGGTCGGCGACCGGGCCGAAGCCATCCTGCGCGGCGTCGATGCCCTGCTGCCCGGCGACGCCCTGCTGATCGCAGGCAAAGGCCACGAAAGCGGCCAGATCATCAAGGGCGACATCTACCCCTTCGACGACGTGGAACAAGCCTCCGTCGCCGTCGCCGCACTGGACGGTGTGATATGACCCGCCGCCGCCTTGGGGGTAGGGTGCGTGCTGTGCACGCACCGCAACCGCCCCGCCAAGGTGCGTGCACAGCACACACCCTACCCCCAAGGACCGTCCCATGACCCTTTGGACCTCGGCCGACGCCGCCACCGCCAGCAAGGGCACCACAACCCGGCCTTGGGCCGCCAACGGCGTTTCCATCGACACCCGCACGCTCCAGCCCGGCGACCTGTTCGTGGCGCTGAAAGACGCCCGCGACGGCCATGATTTCGTCGCCGCCGCCCTCGCCAAGGGCGCTGCCGCCGCCCTCGTCACCCACCGCCCCGACGGCGTGGCCCCCGACGCTCCCCTCCTGATCGTGCCGGACGTCCTCAAGGCGCTCGAACACCTCGCCACCTTCGCCCGCGCCCGCACCAAAGCCCGCGTCATCGGCGTCACCGGATCGGTCGGCAAGACCTCGACCAAGGAAATGCTGCGCGCCGTCCTGTCCGGCCAGGGCCGCACCCATGCCGCCGAGGCCAGCTACAACAACCACTGGGGCGTGCCCCTGACGCTGGCCCGCATGCCCCCCGACACCGACTTTGCCGTCATCGAAATCGGCATGAACCACCCCGGCGAAATCGCCCCCCTCGCCCGCCTGTCCCGCCTGAACGTCGCCCTCATCACCACCATTGCCCCCGCGCATCTTGAGGCATTCGGCGGCCTTGACGGCATCGCCGCCGAAAAGGCGTCCATCTTTCAGGGCCTTGAGCCCGGCGGCACCGCCATAATCCCCCTCGATCCCCCCACCGCGCCCCTTCTTCTGGCCGAAGCCCAACGCCACGCCGCCCAAACCCTGACCTTCGGCACCACCCCCGGCGCCGACTATCACCTGGCTCAGGTCACCCTCGGCGATGCCGCCACCATCATCCGCGCCACCCGTCAGGGCGCCCAGACCCTGTTCAAGGTGATGAGCCCCGGCAAACACTTCGCCGCCAATGGCCTCGCCACCCTGGCCGTGGCCGATGCGCTGGGCCTTGACCCCGCCATCGCGGCCACCGACCTTGGCCACTGGTCCCCGCCCCAAGGGCGCGGCACCCGCGAACGCATCACGCTGGACCCGGTCGAGGGCCTCTCCTTCGACCTGATCGACGACGCCTTCAACTCTAACCCCGCCTCCCTCGCCGCAGCCCTGGATGTGCTGATCGCCGCCACCCCGCAGGACCGGGTCGGCCGCATCGCCGGCGGCCGCCGCATCGCGATCCTGGGCGACATGCTGGAACTGGGCCCGACCGAGGGCGATCTGCACCTCGCCATCGCAAACCACCCCGGCCTCAAAGCCATCCACACCCTCCACTGCGTCGGCCCCCGCATGGCCGCCCTCTGGCACGCCCTGCCCCGCCACCAGCGCGGCCAGTGCTGCGCCACCGCCCCCGAACTTGCCGCCCAAAGCCGCTCTCTGGTCGATGCCGGGGATGTGGTGCTGGTCAAGGGCTCCAAGGGCATCAAGGTGTCGCTGGTCGTTGACGCCCTGCGCAAATTGGGTCAAGGGCAGGCCCATGAATGACACGACCCCAACCTCAAAGGGACAGACATGCTCTATTGGCTGACCGAATTCTCGGACGGGGGCGATTTTTTCAACCTGTTCCGCTATATCACCTTTCGCGCCGGGGCCTCTTTTGCCACCGCGCTGATCTTTGGTTTCCTGTTCGGCCAACCCCTGATCGACCTGTTGCGCCGCAAACAGGGCAAGGGCCAACCCATCCGCGACGACGGCCCGCAAACCCACTTTGCCAAGGCCGGCACCCCCACCATGGGCGGCCTCTTGATCCTGTCCGCCGTGCTGGTCTCCACCCTTGCCTGGGCCCGCCTCGACAACCCCTATATCTGGATCGTCCTTCTGGTCACGCTGGCCTTTGGCCTGATCGGCTTTGCCGATGACTACGCCAAGGTGACCAAGCAAAACACCAAAGGCGTCTCCAGCCGCATCCGCATGGGTCTGGGCCTGCTCATCGCGGCGCTCGCCGCATATGCCGCCGCCCAATTCCACCCCGACACGCTGACCAACCAACTGGCCCTGCCGTTCTTCAAGAACGCGCTCCTCGATCTTGGCATGTTCTTCGTGCCCTTCGGCATGATCGTGATCGTGGGCGCCGCCAATGCGGTCAACCTGACCGACGGCCTCGACGGCCTCGCCATCATGCCCGTGATGATTGCAGGTGCGACGCTGGGCGTGATCTCCTACGTCGTCGGCAACTTCAACTTTGCCGATTACCTTGGCGTCCACTTCGTCCCCGGCACCGGCGAAATCCTCATCTTCGCCGCCGCCCTGTTCGGCGGGGGCCTGGGGTTCCTGTGGTACAACGCCCCACCCGCAGCCGTCTTCATGGGCGACACCGGCTCCCTGGCCCTCGGCGGCGCCTTGGGCGCCATCGCCGTCTGCATCAAACACGAAATCGTCCTCGCCATCGTCGGCGGCCTGTTCGTGGTCGAGGCGCTGTCGGTCATCATCCAGGTCCTCTATTACAAACGCACCAAGAAACGCATCTTCCTGATGGCCCCGATCCACCACCACTTCGAAAAACGGGGCTGGGCCGAACCGCAAATCGTGATCCGCTTCTGGATCATCTCGCTGATCCTGGCCATGGTCGGCCTCGCAACGCTGAAGGTGCGCTGAATGCCGATGCTGCCGTGGAAGGACGTGGTGGTCATTCCACCGAGCGCACCGGGAATGCTTAACATCGTACGCTACGGCGCCACCGACGCGATGGGACGGCGGGTTCCGCTGGGGGCCAATATGATGTCGTCGCGGGCGTTCAAGGCTATCCAGCGGCGTCTGCCCAACCCCGCCTCGCCCGACCTGCTGCCCCATCCCTATGTCTGGAGCGGCATGATCTACGGCCATTTCGGCCATTTCATCACCGAAACTCTGCCCCGCCTGCTATCGGTTCGCGCGGCATTGGACACCAATTCCGACCTGCGCATCCTTGGTTTTGCTGCGCCTGGCGTGCAGTCTACGGCGCTGCAAGGCATGCGCTGGTTCCTTGACCAGATCGGCGTAGACCCCGCCCGTATCGACGTTATCACATCGCCCGCGCGTCTGCTCAGCCTGATCGTGCCGCCACAGGTCTTTGTCGGCCGCTACCGTTATGCTTCCGGTCTCTTGCCGCTGATCAGCGGGTCCGGCCTGTCGGCACCGGTCGCCTCGGGCGAGCGCATCTTCGTATCGCGCGGCAAACTGGGCCATGCCAAATCCCGCGTGACCAACATCGCCGAGATCGAGGCGATCTATGCCAACAGCGGCTTTACCATTCTGCACCCCGAACTGCTCTCTTTTGCAGACCAGGTCGCGCGCCTGACCGCGTGCGCCGTTCTGGCCGGCGAGAATGGCTCTGCCCTGCATTGGTCGCTCTATTCACCCTACATCAAACAGGTGCAATCGCTGGGCTGGTCGCTTGCCCTGCAACGGGGCATTTGCGATCTGCGCGGACAGGCCTATGTGGACCTGCGCACGCCTTGGCTTGGAGCGCTCAAGGGCCGCAGCCAGCACATCGACCCCCGGATCGTCCTGCGTCACCTTGCCTGAGCGGATGCGCGAAGCCGACCTTTACCCCCCCGTCAAAGCCTTCCTCGAGGGCCAGGGCTACACCGTCAAATCCGAGATCGGCCATCTGGACGTGCTGGCCGTCCGGGGGGATGAGCCGCCCGTGGTTGTGGAACTGAAACCCTCCTTCTCTCTGGCCCTCGTCCTGCAAGGCGTCGAACGGCAAAGCCTGTTCGACCATGTCTATCTCGCCGTCTATCACGGTCCAAAGGGCTGGGGTGCGCGCTACAAGGACATCTTGCGCCTCTGCCGCCGCCTGGGGCTGGGCCTCCTCGCCGTCCACCTGACCCCCCAGCCGCGGGTCGAGGCGCACCTCGACCCCGGCCCCTATGCCCCGCGCCTCAACACCACCAAATCCGCCCGCCTGCTGCGCGAATTTGAACGCCGGGTGGGCGACCCCAACACCGGCGGCACCGCCGGCATCAAACGGATGACCGCCTACCGCCAGGACGCGCTGCGCTGCGCCGCCCATCTGGCGGCGCAGGGCCCCTCCAGTCCCGCCCAGATCCTGCGCGCCACAGGGGTGGCCAAAGCGGCCAGCATCCTGCGCGCCGATCATTACGGCTGGTTCGAACGCACCGCCCGCGGCATCTATGCCCTGACCCCGGCCGGTGCCGCGTCCAGCGGTGACCAAGATGGGCGAATCGCCCATCCTACAAGTCAGGCTTGATCGGCAAATCCCCTGCATGCGATGCTTGGGTTGCAGGTCCCCGCCATGCCCCCTGACCTGACCCTGACCACCGAAATCGTCGCCCGCGTGCCCCCCACAGCGGCGAAAGCGGCCGCCTGGCTGGCCGCGGCAACCTGTCCACCGACGCAGATATCGCCACCCTGCTGGCCGACGGCCCAGCGGATGGTCAGGTCTGAATCTTTGCCCATGGTTCGCTGATCTGGGCCCGCGAATTCGAACATGTCAAAGAGCGTCTGACCACAGTGCGCGGCTGGCATCGGTCTTTCTGCCCGGGCTGGGCGCGGCTCCGCCTGCCGCCCGACGCCGATGGCGGCGAACCTGCACCGCGAAATGCCGCTCAAACCCCTGACCAAAGCTTCGGCCCGCTGGATGGCCGGCGAAACCGCTGACGGCCTGCTGCGCGCCATCGGCTTTTCGATCAGCCGCCCCAGCAACCTGCCCCGCCGACAACCAAGGCGCCTTGGCCACCGCCGCAGGCCACCTGCGCAGCCCTATCACCCATCTGGCCGGCCGTGGCCTCACTGACAGCTATCTGTGGCAGATGCAGGCCCTTGCGGCCGTCCGCATCCTGCGCGAACATCCCGACTGACCGGAGATTTTCGCCAAACCTTTCCGCCTGGTTAATTTCCAAAAGCCAACCACCTGTTTCCAAACGATTTAAAATTCTGTCCAGATCCGGACACCCCCTTGCCGCCCCCGGCCCCGCGTTGCATCCTGCGGCAAACCAAAGGGGGGAACCATGACAAACCTGATCATCGGGGCGGCCGGCATGATTGGCGGCAAGATCGCGAAAAGCCTGTCGAACGAAACGCTGGTGCTGGCCGATGCCGTGCCCGCCGAACCCCTGCCGGGCTCCACCGTGCTGACCCTGGACCTGACCGCCCCCGACGCCGCAACCCGGCTCCTGGAAACCCGGCCCGCCACAATCTACCACCTCGCCGCCATCGTCTCGGGCGAGGCCGAGGCCGATTTCGACAAGGGCTATGCCGTCAACCTCGACAGCATCCGCACGCTGCTCGAGGCGATCCGCCACATCCCGAACTATCACCCCCGCCTGGTCTACGCTTCCTCCGCCGCCGTGATGGGCCGCCCCTTCCCCGACGTGATCCCCGACGATTTCCACACCGTCCCCCTCACCTCCTATGGCACGCAAAAGGCCATCGCCGAACTGCTGATCAACGACTACTCCCGCCGCGGCTTCATCGACGGGGTGTCGCTGCGCCTGCCCACCATCTGCATCCGCCCCGGCCTGCCCAACCGGGCCGCAAGCTCGTTCTTCTCCAACATCCTGCGCGAACCCCTGGCGGGCAAGACCGCCAACCTGCCGGTGCCCGAAACCACCCGCCACTGGTTCGCCTCCCCCCGCGCCGCCGTCGGCTTTTTCCGCCACGCCGCCCAGATCGACACCGCCCCCCTGGGCGCCGACCGCGCCGTCACCGTCCCCGGCCTCAGCGCCACCGTGGCCGACCAGCTGGCCGCCCTTGAACGCGCCGCCGGCCCCGACGCGCTGACCCTCATCACCCGCAACCCCGACCCAATGGTCGAGAAAATCGTCGGCGGCTGGGCGCTTGCCTATCAGGCAACCCGCGCCCTTGCGCTGGGCTTCGTCGCCGACCGCAGCTTTGACGACATCATCGCCGCCCACCTCGCCGAAACCGCCTGATGCGCCCGCTGCACCCCACCGCCCTTGTCACCGGCGGCAACCGTGGCATCGGCCGCGCCATTGCCGCGGGCCTCATCGCCCGCGGTTGCACCGTCACCCTCGGCGCCCGCAACGCGACCGAGGGGCGCGAGGCGGCGCAGGCCCTCAACTGCCGCTTTGCCCGCATCGACCTGCGCGACCCCGACAGCTATTTCGACGCGGTGACGGCGCAAGGCGGCTTTGACATCCTGATCAACAATGCCGGCCTCCTGGGCCATGCCTCGCTCATGTCCAAGGACAGCGATTTCGATGCCGCGATGGAGGTGATGGTCAACGCCCCCCTCGACCTGATCCGCCTGAACATGCCCCATTGGCGCAAAACCGGCTGGGGCCGGATTGTGAACCTGTCCTCCGGCTGGGGATCGCATGCCGAGGGCCTAAGCGGCCCCGGCGCATATGGCGTGGCCAAAGCCGCCCTCAACGCCCTGACCCACGCCCTGCCGCGCGACCTGCCACAAGGCGTCAAGATCAACGCCTGCGACCCCGGCTGGGTCGCCACCCGCATGGGCGGCCCCGGCGCCCCCCTGACCGTGGAAGAAGGCGCCGACACCCCCGTCTGGCTGGCCCTCCTGCCCGACGACGGCCCGACCGGCAGCTTTTTCCGCAAACGCCAACCGGCGGCGTGGTAGGTCGGGCGAAAACCCGACTCCCCTAAAACCTAGGGCCTTTTGATCAGATTCACCTGACCAAAGGCGATACGCCGGATAGCCAACGGTTTGCCTGTCTGGCCTGCCGCAGCGCCAAAATCATCGCCGCCTTCAGCCCACCTTTGGGCTGCGCGTAGATTGCGGCATAAATCGTCTCATGGCTGACGCGAGCTGTGGGATCGTCGGGATGCATGGCGCGTAGTCTGGCAGCGATCTGTTCGGGCGACCAGCGCTGATGCACCAGTTTGCGGCGCACCCAATCGTGCAACGCAGCCCCCTCCGCCAGCTTGGCGCGCGGCCTGCACAAAAGCCTTCGCGCATCATGAACCGAGCGGGCCACCTGCGGGTCATAGGGCGCATCGCCCAGCCCCCCCGCGCCAGTTCCCGCCCGATCGTGCTGGGCGCGCGGACCAGCACCAACCCGATCTCA
>CAMBWO010000221.1 GCA_945871285.1 Pseudorhodobacter antarcticus
GGCAGCCGTGGTCGGCAAGGTGGTGTTGGAGGATGCGGCGAATGTCTGGTTCGGTGCCGTCCTGCGCGGCGATACCGAGGTGATCTGGGTCGGCGCTGGGTCCAATGTGCAAGACAACGCCGTGCTGCACACCGACAGGGGCTTTCCCCTGCTGATCGGTGCCAATTGCACCATCGGCCATTCCGTCATCCTGCATGGCTGCACGATCGGCGAGGGCAGCCTGATCGGCATGGGCGCCACCATCCTGAACGGCGCGAAAATCGGCAAGGGCTGCCTGATCGGTGCCGGGTCGCTGGTGACCGAGGGCAAGGAAATCCCCGATGGCACGTTGGTCATGGGCCGCCCCGCCCATGTCACCCGCCTGCTCTCGCCCGAGGAGGTCGAGAAACTGCAAGGCGGTGCCGCCCATTACCGCGCCAACGCCGCCCGCTACGCCGCAGGGCTCAAGCAAAAGCGCAAATAAAAAGGGGCCGCGTGGCCCCTTTGGTCTGGTCGTGGTGTCGGGGCCTCAGCCCCAGACGGCCTTGCGCGCAATTTCCGGCGCATCCTCGGGGTAAAACCCCAGGTCCAGCGCGACAGAACGCGGCAGCGCGGCGATTTCATCGCGTGTCCGGCGATAGGCGGCACGTTTTGCAGCATTGGCCCGCAGGGTGGCAAACAGGTTTTTCATCATATCCTCAACTTATGCGCTGGTCCGCCCGGATGGCATTCCCGTTTCGCATGGATCAGATATGGCCAACCGCCCCTGCCGAACAACGGCCAAGTCGGCAGTTCGGTTATGCGTTTGACGCATAGGTCGCGCAAAAAAAGGGCGCCCCGAAAGGCGCCCTTTCAAACTTAAATCAGCTTGCCCATCGCGACAGCCGTATCCGACATCCGGTTCGAGAATCCCCACTCGTTGTCATACCAGGTCAGGATGCGCACCATCGTGCCGTCCATCACCTTGGTCTGGTCCATGTGGAACACCGAGGAATGGCTGTCATGGTTGAAATCCGCCGACACGTTGGGCTGCAAGGTATAGCCCAAAATCCCCTTCAGATGCCCATCCGCCGCCGCCTTGATCGCGGCGTTGATCTCCTCCACCGTCGTTGCCCGCTTGGCCTCGAACACCAGATCGACGCAGGACACGTTGGGTGTCGGCACCCGGATCGCCACACCGTCCAGACGGCCCTTCAACTCGGGCAGCACCAACCCCACCGCCTTGGCCGCCCCGGTCGAGGTCGGGATCATCGACAAGGCCGCCGCCCGGCCGCGATACAAATCCTTGTGCATCGTGTCCAGCGTCGGCTGGTCGCCGGTATAGCTGTGGATCGTGGTCATGAAGCCCTTCACGATGCCGATGCTGTCGTTCAACACCTGTACCACCGGCGCCAGGCAGTTCGTCGTGCAGGATGCGTTCGACACCACGATATCGCTGCTGGTCAGCGTGTTATGGTTCACCCCAAACACGATCGTCTTGTCCGCCCCGTCGCCCGGTGCCGAGATCAGCACCCGCTTGGCGCCGTTCTCCAGATGGGCCGCGCATTTCTCCTTGCTGGTGAAAATCCCAGTGCATTCCATGACGATATCGACATGGCCCCAGGGCAGGTCCGCCGGGTTCCTGATCGCCGTCACCTCGATCGGGCCGCGCCCGGCGTCGATGGTGGTGGCGGTCGTGGTCACGACACCGGGAAACCGGCCATGCACCGAATCAAAGCGCAGCAAATGCGCATTGGTTTCCACCGGACCCAGATCGTTGATGGCGACGACCTCAATATCGGTGCGGCCCGATTCGATGATGGCCCGCAGGACATTGCGGCCAATCCGCCCGAACCCATTGATGGCGACTTTGACGGTCATGAATAACTCCTGTTCAAGACATGCGACTCACGCAGCGACTGTTATCGCTAACAGCCCCCGTTATGCCGCGAATTTCAACCGCACTTTGCGCTATTCAACGCCAGAACTCCAGATATTCAACCAGCCCGATCAGCTTTCGCACCAGAAAAAGCGATAACGTGCCCTCGTTCAGGAAAACATCCCCCGCAATCGCCACCGCAATTGCGCCCGCCACAATCAGATACATTCGCTCGGCCACGCACCCTCCCGGATCTTTGCCTGAAAAACAGCCCAAATGACTGCGCAGGCGGGGTGAAGTCAACCCAAGGTCGCCGGCCATTGCCTTTGCCTCAGGCTCGGCTAGAACCAAGGGTGGGAACATGAGGTGCACGGATGAGTGGATTGCTGGCCCTGCTGGACGATGTGGCGGCGATTGCCAAGGTGGCCGCGGCCTCGGTGGACGACATCGCCGCCGCCGCCGCCAAGGCCGGGGCCAAGGCCGCAGGCGTCGTGATCGACGATGCCGCCGTCACCCCCAAATACGTCCACGGGTTCGAGGCCAAGCGCGAATTGCCGATCATCTGGCGCATCGGTGTCGGCTCGATCAAGAACAAGCTGATCATCCTGCTGCCGGCGCTCTTGCTGCTCAGCTATTTCCTGCCCGCGGCCATCACGCCCCTGCTGATGCTGGGCGGTGCCTATCTGTGCTTTGAGGGCGCGGAAAAGGTGTTCCACATGGTCTTTCCCCATGCCGATGCCGAAGTGGCCGCCGATTTCGACACCAAGGACCCCGCCCATCTGGAAGAGGAAAAGATTGCCGGCGCGATCAAGACCGATTTCATATTGTCCGCCGAAATCATGACCATCGCCCTTGCCACCGTCGAAAGCCCCAGCTTCTGGATGCAGGCCATCATCCTGGCCGTGGTCGGCATCCTGATCACCGTCGCCGTCTACGGTGCCGTCGCGCTGATCGTGAAAATGGACGACATCGGCCTGCACATGGCCACCTACCGCCGCACCGCCGCCGCCCGTGCCGTCGGGCGCGGGCTGGTCGCGGGAATGCCGGTGCTGATGTCGGTGCTGTCCACGGTGGGCACGGCGGCGATGCTGTGGGTCGGCGGGTCCATCGTGCTGCACGGGCTGGAACAAACGCATCTCTGGCCCTGGCCCTATGAGACGATCCACCACATCGCCGAAACCGCCGCCGCGGCTGTGCCTGCCGCCCAGGGCTTTGTCGCCTGGGCCGTGCAGGCCGCGATTGACGGGGTGCTGGGCCTCGCCTTGGGGCTGTTGATCATCCCGATTGTAACGCGGGTGATCATTCCGGTCTGGTCCTCTGTCACCGGGGCGAAAAAGGCCGCGCATTGAAAAGCCCTTCAACCCGGACGGGTTGAAGGGCTGTCAATTTTCTTCGAAGAATTTTGGTGCGCGTTACAGCAGGGATTTCGCCAGGTCGACCGTGGCCTCGGCTGTGATGCCGAACTCCTTGTACAGCCGGTCAATCGGGGCCGATCCGCCAAAGCCCGTCATGCCGATGAACCCCGCCTTGGCTTCCCGGCCGCGCTCGCCCAACAGCCAACGGTCCCAACCCCCGGCCCGCACACCCGCCTCGATCCCGATCCGCGCCGGGCCAGAGGGCAAAATGCGCTTGCGATACGCTTCGTCCTGCTCGGCGAACAACTCCATGCAGGGCATCGACACCACACGCGTGCCGATGTCCTCCGCCTCCAGCGCCGCGCGGGCCTTCAGCGCGATTTCCACCTCGGACCCGGTCGCGATCAGGATCACCTTGCGCACCCCCGTCGCCTCGGCCAGCACATAGGCGCCGCGCGCGGTCTGGTTTGCGCTGACATGGGTGGTGCGCACCGTGGGCAGGTTCTGCCGCGACAGGGCCAGCACCGACGGCGTCGATTTGCTGGACAGCGCCAATTCCCAAGCCTCGGCCGTCTCCACCAGATCGGCGGGGCGGAAAACCCAGGTGTTGGGCGTCGCCCGCGAAATAGCCAGATGCTCGACCGGCTGGTGCGTCGGGCCATCCTCGCCCAGACCAATGCTGTCATGCGTCATCACATAGACAACCGGCACCCCCATCAGCGCCGACAGGCGCATCGCGGGCCGGGCATAGTCGGTAAAGCACATGAAGGTGCCGCCATAGGCCCGCACCCCGCCATGCAGCGCCATGCCGTTCATCGCCGCCGCCATGCCATGCTCGCGGATGCCAAAATGGATGTAGCGGCCCTTGCGGTCCTCGGGGGTAAAGATGCCCATGTCCGGGGTCAGCGTGTTGTTCGACCCGGTCAGATCGGCCGATCCCCCCATGGTTTCGGGCATGATCGGGTTGACCGCCGTCAGCACCTTTTCCGACGCCGCCCGCGTTGCGATCTTGGGCATGTCGGCCGAGGCCTGTTTCTTGACGCCATTGATGATGGATTTCAGCTGCCTGGGGGCCTCGCCGTCAAACATCCGCTGAATCTGGGCACGGCGGGCGTCGGGCAGGGTGGCCATGCCCTCATCCCACTTGGCGCGCGCCTCGGCGCCCTTGACGCCCATCGCCTCCCACGCCGTCTTGATCTCGGGCGGAATGGTAAAGGCGGGCGCGGTCCAGCCATAGGCGGCCTTGGTCGCGGCAATCAGGTCGGGCGCGGTCAGCGCGCCATGCCCCTTGGCGGTATCCTGCGCTGCAGATCCCAGCGCAATATGGGTCCGGCAGGCAATCATCGTCGGGCTGGTCGAGGCTTTGGCAGCCCGCATCGCACGGTCAATCTCGTCAGGGTCGTGGCCGTCGCATTCCAGCACATTCCACCCCGAGGCGGCAAAGCGTGCCTTCTGGTCGGTGGCATCGGACATCGCGACCTTGCCGTCGATGGTGATGCCGTTGTTGTCCCACAGCACGATCAGATGGCTCAGCTTTTGCCGCCCGGCCAGCGCCAGCGCCTCCTGGCTGACCCCTTCCATCAGACAGCCATCCCCCGCAATCACCCAGGTGCGGTGATTGATCACCTTCATCCCCAGCCGCGCCCGCAAGCCAGCCTCGGCAATCGCAAAGCCCACCGCATTGCCCAGACCCTGGCCCAGCGGACCCGTCGTCGTCTCGATGCCGCCGGCATGGCCATATTCCGGATGCCCCGCCGTGCGCGACCCCCACTGCCGGAAATTGCGGATCTCCTCCAGCGTGATGTCGGCATAGCCCGTCAGGTACAACAGCGAATACAGCAGCATCGACCCATGCCCCGCCGACAGGATGAACCGGTCCCGGTCCGGCCAGGCCGGTGCCGCAGGGTCAAACCGCAGATGCTTGTCAAACAACACCGTGGCCACATCCGCCATACCCATCGGCATGCCCGAATGCCCCGAATTTGCGGCGGCCACCGCATCCAGCGTCAAGGTGCGGATGGCGCAGGCGCGCATCCAATGGTCGGGATGGCTGGTGCGCAATGTGTCAATGTTCACGGCAATGCTTCCTGTTTTGGTCTAGGGTCGCCTTTCTGCATACCAGCCCCGCGCCGAAGTTCAAGCTTGAGCGCGGCCTTGGGCCGCCTAAACTGCCAACAGCCGCCCATTCGATGAACATCGCCCTTGACGAAGGCCGCGTCAGATCGCCAAGCTAAGGGCCAGTCACGCAGAAAGGTCACCGGATGGGGCAGCTTCAGGAACTTGAACAGCGCATTTCTGCCGCCTTCTCGCGGATCAGCGCAGGCGTGGTCACCCTGTCCGCCGCCGTCCCGGCCGACCCGCTGCCCGTCCCCGCTGACAGGGACGCCGAGGTCGCCCGCCTGACCGAAGCTCTGGATGAAGAGCGGATGGCCAACGCCCAGTTGAACGAACGCCTGCGCCATGTGCAAGAACGGGACGCGCAGGACGCCGCCGCCGCGCAGGCCGCGGTGGACAGTCTGACCCGGCAGTTGGATGCGCAGGGTCTTGACGTGCAGCGCCTGTCCAGCACCGTCGCCCAGTTGCGCGAAGACCTGCGCCGCCTGCGCGAGGCCGCCGAACAGGGCATCGTCGATCCCCAACTGATCAACCGCGCCATGATGGCCGAACTCGAGGCGCTGCGCACCACCCGCGCCGCCGAGTCGACCGAGATGGCCGATATCCTGGCAGCCCTGGGCCAGGTCCTGAATGCCGAGGAGGCCCGCCCCCATGCCTGAACTTGAAATCACCATCGGCGAACGCCGCTTTTTCGTGTCCTGCCGCGCCGGTGAGGAGCATTTCCTGAACGCCGCCGCCAAGATGCTGGACGCCGAGGCCACGCCGATCCTGCAACAGATGGGCCGCCTGCCCGAGGCGCGGATGCTGCTCATGGCGGGCCTGATGCTCGCCGACCGCACGGCTGCGGTCGAGGACGAGGTGCGCAGCCTCAAAACCCGCCTTGCCGAGCTTGAGGCAAAACCCACCCCCGAAGCCCAGCGCATCGAAGTGCCCGTGGTGCCCCAGGACGTGACCGACACCCTGGCCGACCTCGCCGCCCGCGCCGAGGCCCTCGCCGCGCTGATCGAGGAACGCGTCGCATGAGGGCCACCGCCCTCGCGCTCCGCCTGCCGCTCGCCGCCTGCCTCGCCCCGCCGGACACGACCGGCGACGCTGCCACCCGCGCCAGCTTTGCCTGCGACGGGGGCCGTAGTGTCGCCGTCGCTTATGGCACGGACGCCGAAACCCCCAGCGCCACGCTGACCTTCGACACCGGCGAAACCGCGCTGCTGCTGGCCGAACCCACAGACCGCGGCAAACGCTATGGCTGGCCCTCGGATGGCACGACTTACGTGTTCCTCGCCGAAGGTCAGACCGCCACAGTCCTGCTCAAGGACGGCACCCAAGGCGGCCGCGAAACGCCCGTCCTCACGAACTGCACCCCGTCGCAAGGCGGTTGAGGAGGATGGGCAAACCCCCTGTTTCCAAGGGAAACAGGTGAACTGCCCATCCTACAAGGCGGCGCATCACCATCTGATTGTGAACTGGGCCCCACTCGGGCCTTACCCGGGCAAGGCCCTCTTGTAGGATGGGCAGTCCTCGGCTTTGCCCTTGGCAAAGACGGGGTTTGCCCATCTTCCTCAGCCCTCGTTGGCCTGACGGATTTTTGCGGCGGCGTCCTTGTCGAACTTCACGCCATTGGCCTCGAACAGCGCGTCCAACTCGCCCGACAGGGTCATCTCGGTCACGATGTCACAGCCGCCGACAAACTCGCCCTTGACGTAAAGCTGCGGGATGGTCGGCCAGTCGCTGAATTCCTTGATCCCCTGGCGGATTTCAGGATCGGCCAGCACGTTCACATCGGCAAACTCGACGCCCATGTAATTCAGCACCCCGGCCACGCGGCTGGAAAAGCCGCATTGCGGCATCATCTTGGTGCCCTTCATGAACAGCACCACGTCATTGCTGGTCACGGTCGTCTTGATCTGGTCAACTGCGCTCATTTGTCTCTTCCTCGTTCTGTTTCGCACTCACCGGCGAAACTGCGATCATGGCCTGCAACACGTCCGGCGTGTCCACACTGACCTCTGTCCTCTTGTCGTCATAAACCTCTGCCCGGCTCAGTGCAAACTGGTCGATCCCGCCATTATCGATTGATGATCCCGCGATAGGTCGGGATTGTCCTTGCTTCATTCCGGCGCCTTCGTCGTCAGCGCCAGCGCGTGCAACTCACCCTGCGCCCCATCCATCTTGCCCTTCAGGCTGGCATAGACGGCGCGCTGTTGCTGCACGCGGTTCATGCCCTTGAAACTGGCATCAATCACCTCGGCCGCCCAATGGTTGCCGTCGCCCGCCAGATCGGTGATCGTGATCTTTGCCGCAGGAAAGCTGGCGCGGATCAGGTCTTCGATGTCTTGGGCTTGCATGGCCATGAATGCGCTCCTTTGGGTCTGCCCAAATGTAGGGCCGGGGCAGGGTGCCTGCAAGGGTCGATCACACGGCGCGCAGCGCCTGCCATTCGGCCCGCAGCATCCCATAGATCACCAGGTCGACCGACCGCCCCAGCACGGGCCGGAACCAATGCGCCCGCAACCGCCCCTCGACCTGATACCCCGCCGCCACATAAACCCGGTGCGCCCGCCCATTCTCGCCCGAGGCATCGAGCCAGACCCGCTTGGCCCCCAGCGCGGCAAAGGCATGGTCGGTCAGCGCCCGCACAAACCCCGCCCCGCCACCGCCATTCACCCGCGCCAGCGCCAGCCGGAACAACTCGAC
>CAMBWO010000222.1 GCA_945871285.1 Pseudorhodobacter antarcticus
GCAGCTGATCTTGTTGCCCGAGGCCACGGCCGCGATGGCCTGGGTCGAGCCCTGGGTCGAAGGGCGGCGCGACATTGCCATTCTGGCGGCGGCCCTTGTGGTCCTGACCACACTTCTTGCCCTGCAACATCGGCTCAGCCGCAGCCGCAGCCTGCACCGCTATATCCGCATCGGGTTTTTACTGTTCACGCTGGTCTGGATTGGCTGGGTGGCAAGCGCGCAACTCTCGATCGTCCACCTGATCAACTACATCCGCGCCCCTTTCGATCAGTTCGGATTGGCGTTCTATCTGGCCGAGCCGTTGATCGTGATGCTGTCGATCTATACCGCCATAACCCTGCTGATCCTTGGCAGGGGGGTGTTTTGCGGCTGGCTGTGCCCGTTCGGCGCGTTGCAAGAACTGCTGGCGCATCTGTCGCGGGCGCTGCGGTTGCCGCAATGGAACCCCTCGGAACGGGTGCAGCGCAAACTGTGGATGGTCAAATACGGCGTGCTGGCACTTCTGATCGGGCTGGCCTTTTTCGCCCCGGCAGTCGGCTCGCGGGTCGAGGAGGTCGAGCCGTTCAAGACCGCCATTACCGCAAGGTTCGAGCGCGGCCTGCCTTATGTGATTTATGCCGCAGTCCTTTTGCTGATCGGTCTGTTCACCGAGCGCGCCTTTTGCCGGTTCTTGTGCCCGCTGGGGGCGGGGTTGGCGGTGCTGGACCGGTTGCATCTGGTCGACCTGCTGAAGCGCCGCCCGGAATGTGGCAGCCCCTGCCATCTGTGCGAACGGTCCTGCCCCGTCCGTGCGATCGAAAGCAGCGGCAAGATCGTCATGGCCGAGTGTTTTCAATGCCTCGATTGTCAGGTCGAATACTATGACGACCGCCGCTGCCCGCCGCTGGCGCAGGCCCGCAAGCGCCGGGAAAGGGCCGGCGCCAAGGGCCCCGACCTGACCTTTGGCGTCCCTGTCCTGAAGCGGACCTGAGCCATGACCCACCGCATCAACCGCCGCCAGTCTTTGAAGGTGCTGGGTGCCGCACTGGCCGTTCCCGCGGGCATCTTGTCCCTGCGCGAGAGTGCCGGCCCTGCCCAGCCCGTACGGTGGTCTGGCGAGACGCTGGGTGCGCTGTCCAGCATCACGCTGTGGCATCCGAACCGCACCGTTGCGGAACGGGCGATCCGGCAGGTGCTGGTCGAAGTGGATCGTCTGGAAAACATTTTCAGCCTGTACCGCGCGCACAGCCAGATTTCCCAACTGAACCGCGACGGCCGGCTGGACCGGCCCTCTGGCGATCTGCGGGCGGTCCTCGCGGAAAGCCGCCGCATCGCGGACATCAGCCGGGGCGCGTTCGATCCGACGATCCAGCCACTGTGGATGTATTATGCCAACACGGCACCCGCCTCGGGCGACGGGCATGCCTTGCGGCAGGTGTTGGACAAGGTCGACTATGCCGCGATCAGGGACAGCGGCAGTGTCTTGCGTCTGGAAAAGCCGGGCATGGCGATCAGCCTGAATGGCATCGCGCAGGGCTACATCACGGACCGCATCACCGAAATTCTGGGCAACGCGGGCTTTGAAACGGCGATGATCGAACTGGGCGAGACCCGCGCACTGGGGGCGGCACCGGATGGGTCACCGTTTTCGGTGGGGATCGTTGACCCGGCCCGGCCCGGCCAGATTGCATCAGACGTGGCGCTTGCCAATGCGGCGCTGTCGGTGTCGGGCGGCTATGGCACGTTGGTGGGGGGGGTGCAGCACATCTTTGACCCGCACACCGGGCGCAGCGCCGGGCATCTTCGTCAGGTGGCTGTGATGGCGCCCAAGGCGATCTGGGCTGATGCACTTTCGACGGCGATCTATGTGGCGGGCGAAGCGGCGGCGACGTCCCTTTTGGCGGCCTATCCCGGCGCAAGCGCGATCCTGTTTCGCACCGACGGCACGCAGACACGTTACTGAGTCGGGGCCCCGGTCAAAGGCAATACACTTTGATCAGTTTGCAGCCCTCGCCAGTTCGGCCAAGGCAATGGCGCGCGACATCGGGTCCGCAATCGACCTTGCCGCCGTCAGACCCGCCGCCGGATCGCCCGCCGCCGCGATCTGAACCGACACCTCCACGAGGACCAGTTCCGCAAGCCCGTCATCGTCCAGCCCTTCGGCAATGGCGATCGCTTGGGCGCCTTTGCCGGACGCTGCAAGATCCTCCGTCAGCGCCTGCACCGCCAGATCGCGATCTTTCGCGTCCGCGATCCGGTCCAGGACATCAAGGGCATCTGCGATCCGGCCCGCCCGCCCCAGGACAAGCGCGATGTCTCGCAAGGCGCGGTTGCGGCTTTTCTGGCTGACCACATGGGCAAGCGAGGCCAGCCCGCCTGCAAGATCGCCGGCGCGAACCTGTTCAACAGCCACCGGCACAAAGCCACCGTCTGCGCCATAGCCACTCCAGATCCTGCGGGCGAGATCGAGGGCCCCGTCGATATCCCCGGCCCGAGCCTGAGCGCCCGCAACCGCAATCATGGCCTCCAGATCGCCGTAGGCGACCTCGATCCGGCGCGCGGTGGACAGGGCGCCGTCGATGTCACCGGCGTCGGCCTGCGCCACGGCGATCCCTGAAAAGGCCCGCGACCGGGCGACAAAATCCGGAATGGACCGTGCTGTCATCAAGGCGGCGACGACATCGCCGGTTCGGGCCTGGTGACCCGAAAGCTCGACCAGGGCCTGAAAGAACCAGTAGTCGTCGAACTCCGTGGTCCGCGCGACAAGACCGCTTGCGATCTTGAACTTGGGCTGGCCGGAGCTGAACCAATAGCTTGTGGCGATCCGGGATGCGGCGCGGAATGCAGCGTCCATCGCCCCCGTCGTGGCGACGGCTTGGGCAATCCGGGCTTCGGCCTCGGATCTGCGGTACGGATTGTCGATGCCGATGACGGTTTCAAAGGCAAGATCGACCATCCCCCGCCGCGCCTGTTCCACCGCGATCACCTCGATGGCCGCGACCTGCACCGAGCCGTTGCGCGAATCGAGGATGGCAAGGGCAATCTCGGCCGCGGTGTCAAAGCGACCCAATCGCGCCTCGGCCTTGGCCACTTCGGCCTGGGCTTCGGCCAGGGTCGTGGGGTTTTCGATGCGGGCAATCAGATCAAGCGCGGCTTGTCGTTCACCTTGCCCGGCAAGGGTTGTCACGATCTCGAAAAAGATTTCGTCGCGTGCGCCCGGATCGTCCAGGGTGCCCGCGCCATCCATGGCCTCGTCAAGGAGACAGGGGGGCGTTCCCAGGCGGCACGCGGCGGCCGCAGGCCCGGCACCTGCAAACAGGGCCAATATCAAACCTGCCGCGACCCGTTGCGCGCACCCGTTCACAATCGTCCCCCGTGTTTCCAGCCTGGACCCGCCTTTGCATCATGCAGGCCGATGCAATCGGGCCGCAAGCGCGAATGTCGCATCGTCCACAGGTGAACATGCTGCCAACAGACCACGCTGAACTGCGCCCGGACCCTATCGGCCTTGTGGCTGGAGACTACCGAAACCTGCCATCAGAGCCTAGTGCCTGCGATTCATCCGCAGGGCGCCCCCACCAGGGAACCATTCGCCCTTCCGCGTCGGGCCCAGATCAGGTGTCAGGCGCGGTTCCTGCCGCGGCAGGCCGCGTTTTGGGTCTGGATGATCTCGCAGTGGTGGGCGAGGTGGTCGTCCTTTTGGACCCTGATTTCACGTTTGGCACCCAGGGGCCGCAGGCGCCGTCTTGACAGCGACCTTGCCAAACCAGGTTGTTCAAATCTGCTTCGATCAACGCTTGCTCTAATCTGGAAAACGAAAATGGCAATCTTAGGGACGCATCGCAGACCCAAAGCCTGCTGCCTTCAAACTCATCACGCTGAAAATCCTCGGACATCAACACGGTGATCACCGCTGGGTTTGCGACGCGAAAGGCAATCAACTCGTCTATCACGTTCAGTATTCCACCCAGGCCGTCTATATCGATTATAAGAATGCGGCCCCTGGCAAGGTTGTCCAAATCCTGTGTAAAGCAGACCTCGAAGGACTGGACGCACAGAATTGAGCCGAGCATTCGTTTGATATAATTGTCAGACGAGACGATCTGAACTATCCCGAGGTCCTCTTTCGAAACGCCATGCATGATCGCTGAAGCAGAGGGGCGGCTCTCCGCCGGGAGCACTTTGTGACAATGAACAAAGGGTTTTCTATTGAGAGTGAAGACTCTGTTCAGGAAATGCATTGGCATCCTTCTCTCCTTCGTCTCCAAACCTGGAATTGAAAAATCATCGAAGGTTGTTTTTGGCAAGCGGGAAGATGAGTCCCGTAGCCTGCGCAATCGCCCGTTTATTCATGCAAAAGAGAGGGTGTGTGTTCAAGCGAGTGGCCGCCGCTCTTTCGGGAGGTTTCGGTTTGGGAAGTGGCTGCCTGAACCTGTCCCGCGACAGGAAGAGTGCGCGAACCTCACCTGAGGAGCTGGAGGTGGTGGTGTGTGAGGACACCAGCACGGCGGCGGGAAGCGGCGGTCACGATTGCCGGGTTTGGGGCGAAGGCAGCACGTTCGGCATGCCATGGGGCCACAAAGCGCCGCCAGGTTTGCCCTGGCCGAGGCAGCCGAACCGGACTGCCTGAGTTACCTCAGGACAAGGCCATATGCTGCGCGATCATCGCGGCATGGGTTCGGTTCTTGGCCTTGAGCTTGGTGCAGATTGCCCGCATGTGCATTTTCACCAACACTTCGGTCACGCCTTCAAGCCGGGCTATCTCTTTGTTGGTGAAGCCTTCGGGCAGCCTGCGCAGAATTGACCTTTCGCGATCGCTCAGCTTGTGGCCCAGCGGCTCGGCTTTGTTTGCCGACTGTTTGCTGACGGGCAGGAACGTCTGTCCCGATGCGATAAGTCGCAGCGTACTGGGAAGTGAGCGCAGCGGGAACGTCTTTGGGATATAGCCTTTTGCACCCTGCTGGATGGCATTCCAAACGAAGTCGTCGTCGACCTGTCCTGAAAAGACGACCACGGCCCCACCCGTGTTCGCTGCCACAACCTCTGCAACACCTTCCATACCGTTCATGCCGGGCATCTGCACGTCAAGCAGCACGATGTCATAGGTGCCATGCTCGCGGATACCCGCCAACACCGAGCCCGCATCTTGGGCAACATCCACCGTGAAAACGGCGTCGGACCGCAACATGTAGGCAATGGAGTCGCGAACCAACTCGTGATCATCGCCGATCAAGATTGAAAGAATTTGTGTCACTGTGTACCCTTGTCCTCCTGAGAACGGACTTTTTTCGTGCGCGACACTCTGTCGAAAAAAGCTGATCTCACTATCCTTTGTTTGGATATATACCCCATGGGGGTTTCGCATGTCCATACGAGCGTCAACGCTTTCAATAGAAAATGACCCAAAGATATATACAATCTATCGTAAGATATATTGCAATCACTTAAATGCAAAATAAAATCTAAAGGCTATAATTTTACTTGTGAGGTTCCATGCCAACCATGTCATTTAAAATCCTGTCAGGCACGTTGTTCATCTGCGCCGGCGTTCTGGGAATGCAGAACCTTGCCAGTGCAGACACACTTGAACCGGTGTTGCTGAAAGTGGCAGGGGGTGTCGGGCAGCATTCCTTCAGCCTGGCGGACCTTGATGCGCTGCCACAGCACCAGTTTGCCACGACGACGAATTGGACAGTCGGGTTGACGGAATTCTCGGGGCCTGCGCTCGCGGATGTCCTGGCCGCGTCCGGGGTTCCCACCGAAACCCTTCGGCTGCTGGCCGCCAACAACTATTCGATCCAGTTGGAGCCGTCGATGATCGAAGCGACGGTGCCAATCGTGGCCACGCGCATAAACGGCGAAACGTTCGGCCTTCGCGACCGGGGCCCGCTTTGGCTGGTCTATCCTTATGATGGGGATCCGCGCTTTCGCACCGAAAGCATGTTCGCCGCAAGCATCTGGCAGCTGACCGACATTTCGTCCGATGTTGCACCCTGATCAGGACGAGCCTGTAAAGGCCTTCGCGCGGGCCCGTTGGGGCCATGCTTCGGTATTGAAGGCAACACCCTTCCTGCCTAAGGCAACAATCCTGCCGCTGCTTGGGTCTATGCTGATCGCGATGGGGCTCATCTTGGTCAATGGGCAGCTCTTGCTCGACAACATAGGCACATCCCGCCATGCGGACATCGACAATCAAACCTGGGTGGTGTCGCAGCTCGTGGTTGACAGCAAAGAGCTGCAGATAGCCTTGCTCCGCGCACAATCGCAACGATATCCGGCGATTCAGGCGGACAGTATGGTGCGGCGGGCGTTCGACATCTATTACAGCCGTTTATTGACCGTCAACATGGAACTGAACCTCAGAAATAAGGAGCTCGTCAGTTCCGAAGCCTTCAAGCGAGTCGTTGTCTCGCGCGATGCGATGGCAGCATTGATTGACGGTGTGACAGTGCTGGGTCCCCGTCACATACTGAAACTCACCGACTTAACCCGTCAAGATAAGGGCGATATCCTGGAAATCGCCAATCGTTCCGTCCAGGTGTTCTCCAAGGCCGAGGAAGCTCAGCGTCTTGCCCAACGTGATCTTCTTCTGCGGCTGGGCGTGCTGATGGGCGTCTTGTTCATTCTGATGTCGGTGGCGATCGTCCTTGCGGTCCGAATTTCGCGTCAGGCGGCATTCCAAGCCCGTGGTGCTGCCCGCATCGCATCAAAAGTGCGCCGCATAATTGATGCCTCTTTGGATGGAATGATCGTCGCGGATGCGTCGGGGATCATCACGCATCTCAACGAGGCCACGCTGCGCTTGTTCGGTCATGGCCAGTCCGATCTGTTGGGCGCTTCCATTTCCGACTATCTTTTTCACCAGACCCCCGATGACCGGGACACAGACGTCGGTCAACTGACGCGCTACCAAGGGCCAAATCGATTGGTGGCCTCTCAACGTGACCGGCTGACCGTCGTGCACGGTTCCGGGCGTGAGATCCCTTTGGAGGTATCGATCGTTTCGGATCAGGATGGCGACGGTCGGCCAATCTTCATCTTCTTTCTGCGCGACATGACCATCGAGTTGGAGGCCGAAACCAGACTTCGCAGAGCCCGTGATCTTGCCAGATTCGAAGCTGCGGAAAAAAGCCGGTTCCTTGCGATGATGAGCCACGAGATGCGCACACCGTTGCATGGCGTGCTGGCCTCGCTTGACCTGATCAACACCCGCAATCTCAGCGACGGCGACCGACGTTTTCTGAACACGGCACAGGCGTGCAGCGTTTCTGCACTGGAACAGGTGGACGAAGTGCTGGAGGTGACCCGAAGCGGCGCCACCGAGGTGACCGTCTCGGTATTTGATCCGCGAAAGCTGGTGGCGGACCTGCTTGATGACTTGCGTCCCCTTGCAACCGAGCGAGGCAATCGTCTTCTTCTGACGCCGCCCGAGACCGAGATCTGCCCGGCGGTGTCGGGGTGGCGCCGCGGCTTTTTGCTGGTTCTGCGCAATCTGGTTTCGAACGCGGTGAAATTCACCCGTGGGGGCGAGATCGTGGTCACCTTGGGCTGTCTGGCGCAGCCGGATGGGCGTCTGGCCCTGGATGTCGAGGTCCGCGACACCGGCGTGGGAATCGATCCGGGGGATCATGACCGGGTGTTCCGCGAGTTCGAGACGCTGGTGCATCCTGGCCAGGGTGGATTGGGGGGCGTCGGGCTTGGTCTGCCGATCACCCGGTCCGCCGTTGAACGCATGGGCGGAAAGATCATGCTGGAGAGTGCGCTGGACCGTGGCAGCTGTTTTTCGTTCCGCCTTTTGCTGGATCCTGCCCCCGCTGATGGCCCGGGCAATGCCACGGGACTGCCTGATCCCGAGGCCAAGGCGGCCGCCCCCCCCCCTGAACCCTGCCGCGTGCTGGTGGTTGATGACAATCCGGTCAATCTGGCGCTTTTGGCCGAAATGCTACGCCGCATAGGTCATCGGCCCGAGATCGCTCTGGATGGACCAACGGCAGTTGCGATGGCCCACGGCGAGGCTTTT
>CAMBWO010000223.1 GCA_945871285.1 Pseudorhodobacter antarcticus
CTCGCGCGGGTCCTCTTGGCTCCGGTCGCGCAACTCGGCGATCTCGGGGCGGCGGAACAGGGCGTTGGTGTCAAACGACATCTTGGCGTCCAGCGCCACCAAATCGCCCGTCCCGGTAATCACCAGCGGGTTGATCTCGACCATCACCGCATCCAGATCGCGATAGGCGCGATAGCAGGCCCGCAAAATCGTGACCATCTGCGCCACCTGCCCCCCCTTCAATCCCAGCTGAAACGCCAGTTCCCGCGCCTGAAACTCGGTCAGACCCACCGCCGGGTCCACCGTCATGCGGCGCAGGCTGTCGGGGTCATCCACCGCCAGATCCTCGATCTCCATCCCGCCGTGGGCGCTTGCGACGATCATGATCCGCTCTGACTTGCGGTCCAAGACCAGCCCCAGATACATCTCCTTGGCAATGTCCGAAGCGCCCTCGACCCAGACGCGATAGACACCCTTGCCATTGGCATCGGTCTGTTTCGTCACCAACTGCTTGCCAAAAAGGGTGCCCGCAAACTGATGCACCTCATCCGCCGAGCGGCACAGCTTCACCCCGCCCGCGGCCCCTCGGCCACCCGAATGGATCTGCGCCTTGACGACCCAGGCCTTGCCGCCCAGCTCCCGCGCCCGGTATCCCGCCTGCTCGGGGCTATAGGCCAGCCCGCCCCGTGGCACAGGAACCCCAAACCGCGCCAGAATTTCCTTGGCCTGATATTCGTGAATGTCCATCGCTCACCCCCTTGCCGCGATGGCATCCGCCACCACCAGAACGTTGTTCGCCATCTTTTCGGATGCCGCGTCGATCATCCGGCCGTCCAGCTGCGCCGCGCCCTTGCCCTGCGCCTCGGCCGCCCGCAGCGCCTCGATGATCCGCCGCGCCTTGGTCACCTCGGCCTCGGGGGGCGAGAACACCTCGTTTGCAAGCGCCACCTGCGACGGATGGATCGCCCATTTCCCCTCGCAGCCCAGCGCCGCCGCCCGGCGGGCACCGTCCTTATACCCTTCCGGATCGCTGAAATCGCCAAACGGCCCGTCGATCGGCCGCAAGCCATAGGCGCGGCAGGCCGTCACCATCCGCGCAATCGCCGCATGCCACTGGTCGCCCGGATACATCGGGTTCAACCCGCCAATATTCGTCGTCCGTGCCCGCATGCTGGCGCTGAAGTCCGCCACGCCAAAGTGCAGCGCCTCCAACCGCCCGCCAAACTGGGCAATCGCCTCGACATTCGCCATGCCCAGCGCGGTTTCAATCAACGCCTCAAGGCCCACCCGTGTCGTAAACCCCTTGGCCTGCTCGATCTGGTTGACCATGGCCTCAACCATATACAGATCGCCCGTCACCCCAACCTTGGGCACCAGCAAAGTATGCACCCGGTTGCCCGCCTGCTCCATCACATCCACCACGTCGCGGTACATGTAATGGGTGTCCAAACCGTTGATCCGCACCGAAACCGTCTTGCCCTTGGCCGCCCAGTCGATGTCGTTCAGTGCCTGAATGGTGTTTTTCCGCGCCTGCACCTTTTCCGAAGGCGCAATCGCATCCTCCAGATCAAGGAACACATAATCCGCCGGCCCCTCGGCCGCCTTGTCAATCATCGACGGGTTCGATGCCGGAACCGCCAGTTCAGACCGCTGCAACCGCGCCTTGCGGAGCGGGTAAAGTGTATGGCTCATCACTCTGATCCTTATGGAAAATCTCTATTCAGCCGCCATCGCGACACTCGCCGCATCCGCCGCGTAAACCGCCTGCGCTGCCGCCACACCCGACCCGAACTGAACCTTGGCCCCCGCAGCATTCAGCGACAACTCGGCCAGCGACAGCGCCGTCAGGCACATCCCCTCGTTCAGATCGCCCAGATGCCCGATGCGAAAGACCTTGCCCGCCAGTGGCCCCAACCCCGACCCGAACGAACAGTTGTAACGATCATATCCGATGCGGATCACGTCCCGCGCATCCACCCCCGCAGGCACCCTTATCGCCGTCACGGTGTCCGAATACTGCGCCGGGTCCATCGCACAAACCTCCAGCCCCCAGGCCTTGACCGCCGCCCGCACGCCGCTGGCCAACCGGTGATGCCGCGCAATCACCGCGTCCAACCCCTCCTCCAGCATCCGGTCCAACGCCTTGCGCAACCCGTGCAGCAGTTGGGTGGGCGGGGTATAGGGGAAATACCCGGTCGCATTCATCTTGATCTGGTCGTTGAATTCGAAATAGGCCCGCCGCATGGTCGCGGTCTTGGACGCCTCCAGCGCCTTGGTGCTGGCCGCCAAAATCCCCAGACCGGCGGGCAGCATCAGCCCCTTCTGACTGCCGGTAACCGCCAGATCGACGCCCCAATCATCCATCCGGAAATCCAGACAGCCCACCGACGACACCCCATCCACAAACAACAGCGCCCCATGCCCCGCCGCCTCCAGCGCCGCCCGCACCGCGCCGATATCCGACGTGACCCCTGTCGCCGTCTCGTTATGCGTCACAAACACCGCCTTGATCTGGCCTGCCTTGTCCGCCTTCAACCGCTCGGCAAACTGGTCAACCGGGCAGCCAGCCCCCCATTCCACCTCGATCAGGTCAACATCCAGCCCCAACCGCCGCGCCATTTCGGCCCACAGCAGCGAAAACTGCCCAGCCTGCGCCATCAGCACCCGGTCACCGGGGTTCAGTGTGTTGGTGATCGCCGCTTCCCAGGCCCCCGTCCCCGACCCCGGAAACAGAAACACCTGCCCCATCGCCGTGCGTAACACCTTCTTCAGATCGCTGAACAAGGCTATGTGCAGCGCGCCAAAGTCATGGGCCCGCATGTCCTGCATCGGCACATTCATCGCCTGCCGCACCACCTCGGGCACATTGGTTGGTCCGGGGATGTAAAGATGGTTGATGCCTGTGCGCATGGGGTCCTCCGCTGTTGCCCTCGGGTCATTGCACCCCGGCCCGAAATCGCAAAGCGAAAGCAGGTTGCGCTGTAAATGCGAAACTTTACAAAATCCAAAAAATGTAATATTGTAATAATGACAATCCATAGAATGTGTGCAGCGGTATGCAGAAAACCTTCATCGGCCCCCATTTGCGCCGCCTGCGTCTGGAACGCGGGCAAACCCAAGGTGCCATGGCCCGCGCCTTGGGGATCAGCGCGCCCTATGTGAACCTGCTCGAGAATAACGAACGCTCCGTCTCTGTCACCGTCCTTTTGCGGCTGTTTGAAACCTATGGCGTCGATTGGCGCGACATTGCCGAAGATGACGGCGCCGCCAAACTGTCAGACCTGCGCGCCGCGATGCAGGATCCCATCTTTGCCGGCGGCCGCCCCGACCTGACGCAGCTTCGCGCCGCCCAAGTCCACTCCCCCGACCTCGTCGCCGCCTTCTTGGCCCTCCACCGCGCCTATCAGGCCACCACCGACCAACTCCTCTCATTGGCCGAGGGTGAGGTGCCCCAACTCGCCGCCTCCCCCGAATCCGCCGTGCACAATGTGTTCCGCCGCAACCGCAATCACTTTCGCGAGCTTGAGGATGCCGCCGCCGCCTTCTGGAACGGCACACCCCCCGAACGGGACGAGGTTTACGTGGCCATGAAGGCCCGCCTGCGCGACCGCGACGGGGTTCGCGTCCGCCTTGGCCCGGTCGAGGAACTGCCCGATGCGCTGCGCAGCTATGACGAGGGCAAACGCGAAATCCTGCTGTCCGAGGCGCTCGACCATCCCAACCGCGTCTTTCAACTGGTCCATATGGCGGGCCTGCTGGAACTGCGCGCCCTGCTGGACACGCTCATCACCCGCTCCGGAATCAGCGACCCGCGCGGGGTGGCCCGTCTGCGCGTCGAACTCGCCAACTACTTCGCCGCTGCGGTGTTAATGCCGTATGAGAGCTTTCTGGCCCAAGCCCGCGCCACCAAATACGATTTCGACCACATCGCCACCCGCTTTGGCGTCAGTTTCGAACAGGCGTGCCACCGCGCCACCACCCTGCAACGCGACGGCGCCCAAGGTGTGCCCTTCTTCTTTCTGCGCATCGACAAGGGCGGCAACGTCACCAAACGCTTCAACGCCACCGGCTTTCATCTGGCCGAATACGGCGGCGCCTGCCCGCGTCTGGATGTGCATACCTCGTTCCGGATGCCCGGCCGCATCGTGCCGCAATTCGTCGAAATGCCCGACCGCAGCCAGTTCTTCGTAATCTCGCGCACCGTCGACCGCCCGACTTGGGCCCGCCACGCGCAGGACAACCGCCTGGCCGTCGCCATGGGCTGCCCCATCGAACACGCCCCGGAAATCGGCTATGCCGAAACCCTGAAACTGACCGACGCAAGGATGACCCCCATCGGCATCAACTGCCGCATCTGCCCGCGCTCCAACTGCGACCAGCGCGCCCACCACGCCGCCATCCTCAGCCAACCCATCGACGAACGCCGCCGTGGCGTCACCCGCTACGACGGCTAAGGCCTGCGTGCCTGCCGGTGTGGCGAAAGATTCATCTTGCATACGTATTCTTGCGCGTTCAGGAGTAAAGCATTCGGATAGACTCCCCGGCGAGTCGGTCCCAAGGGAACCCAACAACGCGGCAGGAGAATGTTATGGCAGACAAGAACGACACAGGCGCCGCCCGCGGCGAACTGGCCCCGGCGCGGGCCGAAAAGGTGATGCAGGTCGAACGCCACGATTACCCCGATCTGGCGCCCCAGAACGCCAAGCGCACCCAATCCTTGCGCGGCTTTGACCCGATCTACACCGACATCGTGGATTACATCGTGCGCTGCACCCACAAGATCTGGGACGAGCGCGACATCGGCCTGATCTACAGCCACTATACCCACAACTGCGTGCTCTACGGCACCACCGGCACCCTTTACACCCGTGAAGAGGTCGTGCGCGATACGATCCAGCGTCTAGTCTCCTTCCCCGAACGGCGCGGCATGGCCACCCATGTGATCTGGAAGGGGAATGAGGATGACGGCTTTTACACGTCGCACCTCGTCACCGGCACCGGACGCCACACCCAGAACGGCCCCTTGGGCTATCCCACCGGCCGCATGTTCACCTCGCGCACCGTGGCGGACTGCATGATCTATGAAAACAAGATCTACCGCGAATGGGTCGTCGCCGACACCACCGCCATCCTGCAACAACTGGGCGTCGATGTGCAGGGCTATGCCGACCGCATCGCCCGCGCCGCCTTTGACAAGGGCTTGGTTTCATTTGATATTGGCGAAAACCGCCACATGATCGGGCAATACCCGCCCGAGGCACAGGCCGACACCTCGCTGGCCGCGACCGACCTGGAACGTCATACCCTGACCTGGATGCACGACGTCTTCAACCGCAAGATGCTGGGCCAGATCCCGCATCTTTACGCCCCCACCGCCCAGTATCACGGCCCCCTGATGGCCGAACTTTACGGTCACGCGGCGATCATCCACCAGACCCTTGGCCTGATCGGCTCCCTTCCTGACGCCGCCTTCACCCCCCAGCACATCTGCTCGACCCCCTGCGAAGAGGGCGGCGAAAAGGTCGCCGTGCGCTGGATACTGGAGGGGCACCATCTGGGTTACGGCATCCTGAACCACCTGGGCGCACCCACCGGCAAACGGGTGCAGATCATGGGCATTACCCATTTCCACTACAAGAACGGCAAGATCGTCGACGAATGGCGCGTCTATGACGAGGCTTCGGCGCTGGTTCAGGTCAAGCTGGCCCAACTGGCCGACGTCAAGGCCGCCAGCCTGTAACACCCCACACCTCTACCAAATCGGCCCGCCCCAATGGCGGGCCGATTGTTTTTTGGGCAACCGGACTCTTTCCGATATCCGGGTTACAAAAACTGTTTGCAATCGTATGCAAAGAATGTTTATCTTCCCCCAGGCCCGGCTCTTTCAAGGGCCGCCCCCAAGCCCGGCAAACGGGCACCGCGATTTCAACAACCAAAGGGTGCGATATGACGTTCAGAACCAACAAGGCCACTCTGGCCAGCGCAGTCAGCATAGCGGCCCTGTTGGCCGGTGCCGGCGCGTCCTTCGCCGATTGCGGCATTACGGGCGCAGGCTCGATCCGCATCCTGTCCAACGACTTCGAGGCGCTGCGCATCGTCAACGACGCCGCTGGCACCTGTGCCACTGACACCGTCACCGTGACCGCCAACGCGACTGCGGAACACAAGAACATCCAGGGCCCCGCCCTGACCGCGAACCCGGCCGAATACACTGTCGCCGTGGTCGCCAACAACTCGATCGTCCCCTTGCTGAACGACGGCCTGATCCGCCCGCTGGATGACCTTGTCGCGCAATACGGCGCCTCGCTGCAGCCCAACCAGTTGATCAAGATCGACGGCAAGGTCATGGCCATCGCCTTCATGGGCAACGGCCAGCATCTGTTCTACCGCAAGGACATCCTGGAAAAGGCCGGCCTTGACGTCCCCACATCGTGGGAAGACATTCTGGCCGACGCCCAGGTGATAAAGGACAAGGGCCTGCTGGAATACCCGCTGGCCGCGTCCGACAAGCCCGGCTGGGACCTCGCCGCCGAATTCGTGAACATGTATCTGGGCACCGGCGGTGAATTCTTCGCGGTAGGCTCGGCAGACCTTGCCATCGACAACGACAACGGCCGCAAGGTTCTGGAAACCATGCGCGCCATGACCACCTTCATGAACCCCGATTACCTGACCTATGACGCGACCGAGTTGAACAAGGTCTGGGATGCCGGTCAGGTTGCGTTCATGAACCAGTGGGGCTCGCTTGCCGGTGCCGCCACCGACCCGGCCACCGCCAACGCCGAAATCGCCGCTGCCACCGGCTTTGGCCCGGCACCGACAATCAACGGCGGCACCATCCCGGGCGCTGCCCTGTGGTGGGATGGCTTCACCATCGCCAAAAACATCTCGGATGAGGATGCAGCCGCCTCCTTCCAGGCCATGGTCAAGGGCATCAGCCCCGAAACCGTCGCCGCCAACCCGACGGCTGCCACCTGGCTCGTCGCAGGCTACACCCCCGGCCCCGCCGCTGTCGGCGTGATCGGCAATGCCACGGGCGGCGCCCGCGCCTATCCGATGCAGCCCTACATGGGCCTTTTGCACACCGCCCTGTCCTCCGAACTGGCCGATTTCATCGCCGGCAAGGAAGAGGCTGACCAGGCCCTGACCGATGTGAAGGCCGCCTATGACGCCGCTGCCAAAGAAGGCGGCTTCCTGAAGTAATCCCCAGCCCCGGCCGCAGCACGCGCGGCCGGGGCACCTTTCCAAACGATTTCTGCGCAGAAACGTATCGAAGCCATGGCTTCGTCGCGGAACCCTCGAATTCCGCCCCCGCGCCGCCCCTTGCGCCCAACCGCGATTGCCCCCGTATTGGGGCAGGCCCATATCTCCGGACCCCGCCCATGCCGCACCGCGCGTTCTTCACCTTCATCTTTCCGTCCCTGCTGGCGATGCTGCTGTTCATCACCCTGCCCATAGTGTCGGTTGTGGTGCAGTCGCTCTATCAGGAACACGACGCCATTCTGGTGACCGTCGAAAGCACCACCCCCTTCGGCACCGAAACCCAAACCTCGGTCGACACCGCCGCCATGGCCAAACTCAAGGCCGAGGCCCCCTTGGGCCAGTTTGCCGGCTTGTCGAACTACTTGAACCGCAACCACCTCGCGACCGAGGAGGTCGCCCAGATCTTCGCCACCGCCACCGGCCCCGCCGACATCGCCGCGCGGATGATGAACCTGCCCTTCTACCGCGCCCTGGCCTTCACTCTCGTCTATTGCTTTACCGTCTCCCCGCTCGCCATGGCCTTGGGCTTTGCCATTGCTCTGGCCGTGAACACCCTGCCGAAATTCTGGCGCGGGCCTGCGATCTTCGTCTCGATCCTGCCGATGATCATCACGCCGCTGGTGGGCTCGCTGATCCTGTCCTGGATGTTCAACCCCTCCGGCATCTTTGGTGCCACGCTGCAATCCCTGACCGGCGA
>CAMBWO010000224.1 GCA_945871285.1 Pseudorhodobacter antarcticus
ACAACGCCCATGAGGCACCGCTGGCCGACTTGGGGCCAGCCGTTCAGGAGGCTGCGCCGGTCGCGGCCCCAGTGGACGGGATGGGCTGCCATTCGGGCACGACGATGGAGGCGGCCGCGCGGGCTGCGGGCCAGTCGGAATTGTTGGACCAGTTTGCCGCCGATTACCCCAAGGGGCCGCATGACAAGCCGCAGAGCATGTGCCCGGCCTTTGGTTCGCTGCGTGTTGGCCTGCGGATGCGCCGGGTGGCGACGATGCTGTCGGGGTCGGCGTGCTGTGTCTACGGCCTGACCTTCGTGTCGCATTTCTATGGGGCGCGGCGGTCGGTTGGGTATGTGCCGTTCAACAGCGAGAGCCTGGTCACGGGCAAGCTGTTCGAGGATATCCGCGACGCAGTGCACGAGATGGCGGACCCCGAGCGTTACGACGCGATTGTGGTGACGAACCTGTGTGTGCCCACGGCATCCGGGGTTCCGTTGAAGCTGTTGCCCAGCGAAATCAACGGGGTGCGGATCGTCGGCATTGATGTGCCGGGGTTCGGGATTCCCACCCATGCCGAGGCCAAGGATGTGCTGGCGGGGGCCATGCTGAAATATGCGCGGACCGAGATTGAGGCGGGGCCGGTGGCGGCGCCTGCGGGCGGCAAGCATGACCGCCCGACCGTGGCCCTGCTGGGCGAGATGTTTCCGGCGGACCCGATGATGATTGGCGCGATGCTGGGGCCGATGGGATTGGCCGCGGGGCCGGTGGTGCCGTGCCGGGAGTGGCGCGAGTTGTATGCGGCGCTGGACTGCGATGTGGTCGCGGCGATCCATCCCTTCTACACGGCGGCGGTGCGGGAGTTCCAGTCGGCGGGGCGCAAGGTCGTGGGGTCGGCTCCGGTCGGTCTGGACGGCACGATGGCCTGGATGGCGGCGATTGGCGAGGCGTATAACGTCGATCCGGCACGGATTGCGGCGGCGCAGAATGCGTTTGGGCCGGCGATCAAGGGGGCCCTGGCGGGGGCACCGATCAAGGGTGTGATCACGCTGTCTGGCTATGAAGGGTCGGAACTGCTGGTGGCGCGTCTGCTGATCGAGAGCGGGGCGACGGTGCCTTATGTCGGCACGGCCTGCCCGCGCACACAATGGAGCGAGCCGGACCGCGATTGGCTGGAGGCGCGTGGCGTAAAGGTGAAGTTCCGCGCCTCGCTGGAGGATGATCTGGCGGCGATGGAGGCGGTGCAGCCTGATCTGGCGATTGGCACGACTCCGCTTGTGCAAAAGGCCAAGGAAAAGGCGATTCCGTCGCTGTATTTCACCAACTTGATTTCGGCGCGGCCCTTGATGGGGCCGGCGGGCGCTGGGTCGTTGGGGCAGGTGGTCAATGCGGCCATCGCCGGGCGGGCGCGCATGGGGGATATGAAGGCGTTCTTTGAAGGTGTCGGCAAGGCCGATACGGCGGGCATCTGGGAAGGTGCGCCGAACGTGCGGCCGGACTTCCGGGCGCAGCATCAAAAGAAGCTGGACAAGGCTGCCAGGGCTGCAAAAGCCGAGGAGATGATATGATGCATCTTCGTCACCAAGGTGCGTGCAAGCACGCACCCTACCAACAACGCCCGACATTCGGGGTAGGGTGCGTGATTGCACGCACCGCGCGGGCAGGTGCCCCATGCTAGTTCAGGATCATGATCGAGCAGGCGGATATTGGGGCGCGGTTTATGCGTTCTGTGCCGTCAAAGGGTTGCAGGTGGTCATCGATGGTCCGGTGGGCTGTGAGAACCTGCCGGTAACCTCGGTGCTGCACTACACCGACGGTTTGCCGCCGCATGAATTGCCGATTGTGGTGACGGGTCTGGGCGAGGAAGAACTGGGCCGCGATGGCACCGAGGGGGCAATG
Organism: Pseudorhodobacter antarcticus; assembly: GCA_945871285.1. Lineage (GTDB taxonomy): Bacteria > Pseudomonadota > Alphaproteobacteria > Rhodobacterales > Rhodobacteraceae > Stagnihabitans. Next base: position 1,879 of record CAMBWO010000224.1, read on the forward strand.
CGGCGGGCCTGGCAGACGCTGGACCCCGCGCTGCCTGCGGTGGTGGTGACGGGGTCGATTGCCGAGATGATCGGCGGTGGCGTGACGCCGATGGGCACCAACATCCAGCGCTTTCTGCCGCGCACGATTGACGAGGATCAGTGGCAGACGGCGGACCGGGCGATGACCTGGATATTCACCGAGTTCGGCATGACCAAGGGCCGGATGCCGCCCGAGATGGACCGTGATCCCGGGCAAAAGCCGCGCGTGAACATCCTGGGGCCAATGTATGGCGTGTTCAACATGGCATCGGACTTGCACGAAATCCGCCGGTTGGTCGAGGGGATTGGCGCCGAGGTCAACATGGTGATGCCCTTGGGTGCCCATGTGGCCGAGATGCGACGGCTGGTGAATGCGGATGTCAACATCTGCATGTACCGCGAGTTTGGCCGGGGATTGGCCGAGGTGCTGGGCAAGCCCTATTTGCAGGCGCCCATCGGGATGGACAGCACGACGAAGTTCCTGCGCAAATTGGGCGAGATGCTGGGGCTGGACCCCGAGCCGTTCATCGAGCGGGAGAAGCATTCGACGCTTAAGCCGATCTGGGATTTGTGGCGGTCGGTCACGCAGGATTTCTTTGCGACGGCGTCCTTTGCGATTGTCGCCACGGAAACCTATGCGCGGGGCATCCGGAATTATCTGGAGAGCGATCTGGGCTTGCCTTGCGCCTTTGCCGTGGCGCGGGTGCCGGGGCAAAAGACGAATAACGAGGGCGTGCGGGCGCTGTTGAAACAGCACAGGCCGCTGGTGGTGATGGGGTCGATCAACGAGCGGATGTATCTGGCCGAGTTGAAGGCCGGGTTCGGGCCTGCGCCCAGTTACATTCCGGCCAGCTTCCCCGGTGCTGCGATCCGCCGTCATACCGGGTCGCCCATGATGGGCTATTCGGGCGCGGTCTGGCTGCTGCAAGAGGTGTGCAACAGCCTGTTTGACGCGCTGTTCCACATTCTGCCCTTGGGCAGCGACATGGATAGTGTCGCGTCCACCCCCACCACGCTGCGCCGCGATTTCCCTTGGGATGTCGACGCGCAGGCGGCCCTGGACCGCATCGTGAACCAACATCCGATCCTGACCCGGATCAGCGCCGCGCGGACCTTGCGCGATGCGGCTGAAAAGGCGGCGCTGGACGCCGGCGCCGAGAGGGTCGTTCGAGAAACCGTGGAGGCGTTGCCGGGTGGCGCGTTTGCACAAACCGAGGGAGAGAAGAAATGAGCGATCAAACCGCAGGGGGGATGGCGCACCATGGCCACCGCGTGCCGAAAGCCGAGTTCTTTGTCTACTTTGCGATGATCTTCATGCTGGCCCTGCCGGTGCAGATGGTGGCCTGGCTCGCGTCCGTGCTGTGGCGCCTGCACATGCCGGCCAGCGGCCCGCTGCGGCGCGCCTGGGCAGACGCAGCGTCGATCACGCCACAGATTTTCCGCGGCTAAACCCGCGAATACAGAATTCACCCCCCGTCAGGGGTGAAACGTCGGAGGGGCATTCCGCCCCACCGTGGCCCGGCCGCAGGGAATGCGGCGTCAGTCTGACGATCCGGAGGATAGAATGGCTGATAAATCCGACCTGAGTTTCACAGGTCTTACCGACTCGCAGGCGCAAGAATTGCACGCTGTCTATATGAGCGGGCTTTGGTTGTTCACAACCATCGCCGTCGTTGCTCACTTGGCAGTGTACATCTGGCGTCCGTGGTTCTGAGGGGAATGAAGAATGGGCAAGTTTTATAAAATCTGGCTGATCTTCGATCCGCGTCGCGTGTTCGTGGCGCAGGGCGTGTTCCTGTTCTTGCTGGCAGCGATGATCCATCTCGTGCTGCTGAGCAACCCCAGCTACAATTGGTTCGACATCGCCGCTGCCAAGTACAGCCGCGTCGCACCGACCGAGTAACCTGGACTGCACCTGTTGCGGGCGGCCCAAGGTCGCCCGTAACCTAGCCAAATTGGTCACAAGATCGTCCGAGCCCTGCGCCTGATGCGCAAGGACAGGGGAGGGTCTGGAAAGCGCGGAGAGGGAAGCATGGCACTGCTCAGCTTCGAACGAAAGTATCGGGTGCCTGGCGGCACCCTGGTGGGCGGGAACCTGTTCGACTTTTGGGTCGGGCCATTCTACGTGGGATTTTTTGGGGTCACGACGTTCTTTTTCGCCGCCCTGGGAACGTTGCTGATCTTTTACGGTGCGGCCATGGGGCCGACGTGGAACCCTTGGCTGATCTCGATCAACCCGCCTGACATTGCGTTGGGGCTGGCGCCTGCACCGCTGTTGCAGGGGGGGTTGTGGCAGATCATCACGATTTGTGCGATTGGCGCCTTTGTCAGTTGGGCGCTGCGCGAGGTTGAAATCTGTCGCAAGTTGGGGATCGGGCTGCATGTGCCCGTGGCCTTTGGCGTGGCGATCTTTGCCTATGTGACGCTGGTGGTGATCCGGCCGATGCTGATGGGCGCCTGGGGCTATGCGTTCCCCTACGGCATCTTCAGCCACCTCGATTGGGTCAGCAACACGGGCTATACCTATGGCAACTTTCACTACAACCCGGCGCATATGCTGGCGGTGAGTTTCTTTTTCACCAATGCGCTGGCGCTGGCGCTGCATGGCGGGTTGATCCTGTCGGCGGCCAACCCGCCCAAGGGCCAACTGATGAAATCGCCGGACCATGAGGACACGTTCTTCCGCGACCTGATCGGCTATTCGGTCGGCACCTTGGGCATTCACCGGCTGGGTCTGCTGCTGGCGCTGAACGCTGGGTTCTGGAGCGCGATCTGCATCCTGATTTCCGGCACGATCTGGTTCGACCAGTGGGTCGACTGGTGGAACTGGTGGCTGCAACTGCCCTTCTGGGTGGACATTCCTGGAGGCGTAAATGGCTGAGTATCAGAATATATTCACCCAGGTTCAGGTGCGTGCGCTGCCTGAAATGGGAATGGTCGAAAATGTCGAGGTCGGCAACCGCACCAAAGGCGCCACCTTCTCGACGCTGGCGGGGTGGTTCGGCAATGCCCAGTTGGGGCCGATCTATCTGGGCACCTTTGGCGTGATTTCGGTGGCGACCGGGCTGATCTGGTTCATGCTGGTCGGGGCCCACTTCTGGCAGGTTGCCGGCTACAACCCGGCCGTGTTCCTGCGCGATCTGTTCTGGATGGCGCTGGAGCCGCCGGGGCCGGAGTGGGGTCTGCGGATTCCGCCGATGGGCGAAGGCGGGTTGTTCCTGCTGGCCGGGTTCTTCTTGCTGATCTCGGTGCTGACCTGGTGGGTGCGCACCTATCTGCGGGCCGAGGCGCTGGGGTTGGGCAAGCATGTGTCCTGGGCCTTTGCCGGGGCTATATGGTTGTTCCTGGTGTTGGGTCTGATCCGGCCATTAATGATGGGTTCCTGGTCCGAGGCGGTGCCTTATGGCATCTTCCCGCACCTTGATTGGACCAACCTGTTCTCGCTGACCTATGGCAACCTGTTCTACAACCCGTTCCACGCGCTCTCCATCGCCTTCCTGTATGGGTCGGCGCTGCTGTTTGCGATGCATGGGGCGACCATTCTGGCGGTGACGCGTCTGGGCGGCGACCGTGAGTTGGAGCAGATCGTGGACCGGGGCACCGCTTCGGAACGCGCGGCCCTGTTCTGGCGCTGGACCATGGGGTTCAATGCCACGATGGAGGGCATTCACCGCTGGGCCTGGTGGTTCGCCGTTCTGGTGGGCGTGACCGGTGGGATCGGCATTCTGTTGACCGGGACTGTCGTGGACAACTGGTTTGTCTGGGCACAGGACCACGGCTACGCGCCGCTGGACTAGGGGAAGATCATGTCTGACAAAGAGTTCGTGTACGACGATCAGCACCCGACGATCCGCTTGCGGGTCTGGGCGCTGGGCCAGATGGTCTGGGGGGCCTTTCTTGCCGGGGTGATCGTCCTGGCGATTGGCGGGGTCCTTGTGGCGATCTGGCTGGCCGGGATGCTGCTGCCCGAGCGCAGCAAGGAAGCGCCGTCGCCGTTCAGCGCCATCGAGATTGTCCAGACCGACAGCGTGGTCTGACGAAACCTGGGGCTTGGGCGGCAGCGCCCGGCCCTGCAAGCCACTCGGGCCACATCAGCCGGCCCGGGCCACAGGGTGCTCCATTACCCTGTTCCCTTCCTGATGGCTTCAGGAGACTGGTGCCGTGTGCCCTCCACACGGCACCTTTTTTCCCAAGACGCCCCCCCGGATGAAAGGTAGAAAGATGCGCCCTGAAACCCCGACACTGGACCGCGTTGTGACCCCGGCAGACCTGCGTGGCTTAAGCGATGCCGAATTGGGCCTGTTGGCCGCCGAGTTGCGCGCCGAGACGATTTCGGTGGTGTCCGAAACGGGCGGCCATCTGGGGTCGTCGCTGGGGGTGGTGGAGTTGACGGTCGCGATCCACGCGGTGTTCCACGCGCCGGTGGACAAGCTGATCTGGGATGTGGGCCACCAATGTTACCCCCACAAGATTTTGACGGGCCGGCGCGACCGGATGCGGACGCTGCGCCAGGGGGGTGGGCTGTCGGGGTTCACCAAGCGGTCGGAATCGGAATATGACCCCTTTGGCGCGGCGCATTCGTCCACCTCGATTTCCGCTGCGCTGGGATTTGCCGTGGCGCGGGACATGGGGCAACCCACCGGGGATGCGATTGCCGTCATTGGCGATGGGGCCATCACGGCGGGCATGGCCTATGAGGCGATGAACGCGGCGGGGCATCTGGGCCAGCGGCTGTTCGTCATCCTGAATGACAATGACATGAGCATTGCGCCCCCGGTGGGTGCGATGTCGAAATACCTGACGGGGCTGTCGGCCAACACCCCCTTTGCGGCGATGCGCGACATTGCGGCGGGGTTTGAGGCGGCTTTGCCGGGGCCGTTGCGCGATGGCGCACGGCGGGCGCGGGCGCTGGTGACGGGGATGCCGGGCGGCGGCACCTTGTTCGAGGAGTTGGGCTTTACCTATATCGGGCCGATTGACGGGCATGACATGCCGACGCTGCTGGCCACGCTGCGGGCGGCCAAGGCGCGGGCGACGGGGCCGGTGCTGATTCATGCCGTGACGGTCAAGGGCAAGGGCTATGCCCCGGCCGAGGCTGCGGCGGACAAGTATCACGGGGTGGCCAAGTTCGATGTGGGGTCCGGCGCCCAGGTCAAGGCCAAGTCGAACGCGCCGGCCTATACCACGGTGTTCGGCCAGGCGCTGACGGATGAGGCGTCGCGGGATGGCAAGATCGTCGGCATCACGGCGGCGATGCCGTCGGGCACGGGTCTGGACATCATGGCCAAGCGGTTCCCGGCGCGGGTGTTCGATGTGGGCATTGCCGAACAGCATGGCGTGACCTTTGCGGCCGGTCTGGCGGCGGCGGGGATGAAGCCGTTTGTGGCGATATACTCGAGCTTCTTGCAGCGCGGCTATGACCAGATCGTGCATGATGTGGCGTTGCAGGGGTTGCCGGTGCGGTTTGCGGTGGATCGGGCGGGGCTGGTGGGCGCGGATGGCGCGACCCATGCCGGGGCGTTTGACGTGGGGTTCCTGTCCAACCTGCCGGGGTTCGTGGTGATGGCTGCGGGGGATGAGGCGGAACTGGTGGACATGGTTGCCACGGCGGCGGCGCATGACGAGGGGCCGATCGCCTTTCGCTATCCGCGGGGCGAGGGCGTGGGGGCCGAGATGCCCACCCGCGGCCGGGCGCTGCGCATTGGCAAGGGCCGTGTGGTGCGCGAGGGCGGGACGGTGGCGCTGTTGTCCTTTGGCGCGCATCTGGCGGAATGTCTGATCGCGGCCGAGGTGCTGGAGGCCGGGGGGATTGCGACCACGGTGGCGGATGCGCGGTTTGCCAAGCCCCTGGACACCGATCTGATTGGCCAGCTGGCCCGGCATCACCGGTTGATCATCACGGTCGAGCAGGGGGCGATGGGCGGCTTTGGCGCGCTGGTGTTGCAGCATCTGGCCAACAGCGGCGGGTTGGATGGGCGGCTGATGGTGCGCACGATGACGCTGCCGGACAGGTT
>CAMBWO010000225.1 GCA_945871285.1 Pseudorhodobacter antarcticus
GCTGACCCATGCCGGGGTTCTGGTGACCGATGTCGGCGGGATCGCAAGCTGGCAACCCGGGCCCGACTTTGACGCGGCCAAGCTGGAGGCGTTGAGATGACCGAGCGCCTCTACCTTTTCGACACCACCCTGCGCGATGGCCAGCAAACTCAGGGCGTCCAGTTTTCCACCGCGGAAAAGCGTCAGATCGCCGTGGCGCTGGATGCCCTTGGCGTGGCTTATATCGAAGGCGGCTGGCCGGGTGCGAACCCGACGGACAGCGAGTTTTTCGCGGCACCGCCCCAAACCCGCGCCACCATGACCGCCTTTGGCATGACCAAGCGGGTCGGTCGGTCGGCGGCGAATGATGATGTTCTGGCGGCGGTGCTGAACGCCAACACCCCCGCCGTCTGTCTGGTCGGCAAAACGCATGAGTTTCATGTGGTGACGGCGCTGGGCGTCACGCTGGAAGAGAACCGTCAGGCGATTGCCGACAGCTTTGCCCATGTCGTGGGGCAGGGCCGTGAGGCGCTGTTTGACGCCGAGCACTTCTTTGACGGCTACCGCGCCAATCCGGCCTATGCTCTGTCCTGTCTGCGGGCGGCGCTGGATGCGGGCGCCCGGTGGATCGTGCTGTGTGACACCAATGGTGGCACCCTGCCCTCGGATGTGGGGCGGATCGTGCGCGAGGTGGTGGCAAGCGGCATTCCCGGCGACCGGTTGGGCATCCATTGCCATGACGACACCGGCAATGCTGTGGCGAACTCGCTGGCGGCCATCGAGGCCGGGGTCCGGCAGGTGCAGGGCACGCTGAACGGCCTTGGCGAACGCTGCGGCAATGCCAATCTGACGACCTTGATCCCGACGCTGCTGCTCAAGGAGCCCTATGCCAGCCAGTTTGACACCGGGGTCAGCCGCCAAGGCTTGCAGGGGCTGCTGAAAGACAGCCGGACGCTGGACGACATCCTGAACCGGGTGCCGCTGCGGTCCGCGCCCTATGTCGGAGCCTCGGCCTTTGCGCACAAGGCGGGGCTGCACGCCTCGGCGATCCTCAAGGACCCCACGACCTATGAGCATGTCGACCCTGCCGTGGTGGGCAACGAACGGGTCATCCCGATGTCCAATCAGGCCGGGCAGTCCAACCTGCGGGCGCGTCTGGTGGCGGCGGGGATTGTTGTGGCACCGGGGGATGCGCGGTTGGGCCGGATTCTGGAGGTGGTCAAGGCACGCGAGGATCAAGGCTATGCCTATGACGGCGCGCAGGCCAGTTTCGAGCTGCTGGCGCGGCGCGAACTGGGGGTGCTGCCAGTGTTTTTCGAGGTGCTCCGCTACCGGGTTACGGTCGAACGCCGGGCCGGGGTGCCGATGTCCGAAGCCGTGGTCGAGGTGCGGATTGGCGATCAAGTGATGCTGTCGGTCAGCGATTCAGTGGATGCGGCGGGGGCGGACCGGGGGCCGGTCAACGCGCTGTCCAAGGCATTGGCGCGTGACCTTGGCCCCTATCAGGCCATGATCAACGATCTGCATCTGGTCGATTTCAAGGTGCGCATCACCCAGGGCGGTACCGAGGCCGTGACGCGGGTCATCATCGACAGCGAGGATTCCGCCGGCCACCGCTGGTCCACCGTGGGTGTCAGCGCCAATATCGTGGACGCCAGTTTCGAGGCGCTGCTGGATGCAATCAACTGGAAGTTGGTGCGTGATGTCGGGGGGCGAGCATGAGGTTGCTTTGCCGCGCTAGTCTGCCGCTGTTCGCCGTCGCGCAAGTCAAGAAGCCCAGACCGTGACTATGGAGGCCTGCGCCGCCCTTGTCGAACGCGGCGATCCTGACCGCTTTGCCGCCGTGATGGCCGCCCCTGTGGCGGCGCGGGCGCGGCTTTGGCCGCTTTATGCCTTCAACCTCGAGGTTGCCCGTGCCCCCTGGGTCACCAAAGAGCCGATGATTGCCGAGATGCGCCTGCAATGGTGGCGTGATGTGGTCGCCGAACCTGCGCCGCGGGCGCATGAGGTGGCGGGGCCGCTGCATGACTTGATCCGGGGGGCTGGGTTGCCGGGGGACGTGCTGGACCGCATGGCGGCGGCGCGGCGTTGGGACATCTACCGCGATGCCTTTGCCGACCGTGCCGCCTTTGACGCCTATCTGATGGACACGGGCGGTGGCCTGATGTGGCTGGCTGCCTGTGCCTTGGGTGCCCCGCAAAGGGCCGAGGCGCAGGTGCGCGCCCTGGGTTGGGCGACGGGGCTTGCCAATTTCCTGCGCGCCGTGCCGGACCTCGAGGCGCGGGGCCGCGTGCCGCTGGTCGATGGCCGCGTGGACGCGGTGCGCGCCCTTGCCGCCGAGGGGTTGGCGCGGCTGAATGCGTCGCGTGGGGCGCCGGTTGGGGCCGCGCGCCCGGCCCTGCTGGCCGGGTGGCAGACCGGGGCCCTGCTGCGGCAGGTGCAGCAGGACCCGATGGTGGTGGCCGAGGGCCGGATGGGCCTGTCCGAGTTTTCCAGACGCGGCCGTCTGGCCTGGCAGGCCCTGGGCGGGTCATGGGCGTGACCCTGTTCCGCCGCGCCACCCTGGCCGATGCCGGGGATGTGGCCGCCCTGACCCAGGCTGCCTATGCGCCCTGGGTGCCGGTGATTGGGCGGGAGCCCTTGCCGATGACGGTGGATTACCGGATCGCCGTGCAGACGCATCAGATTGACCTGCTGCATCAGGAGGGGGCCCTGGTCGCGCTGGTCGAACTGGTGCCCCAGGCGGACCATCTGTGGCTGGAAAACGTTGCGGTCGCGCCCGCGCATCAGGGCCGGGGCCTTGGCCGTGTGCTGATCGCCCATGCAGAGGATGTGGCGCGCGCAACGGGCACGCCCGAGCTGCGCTTGTTGACCAATGCCGCCTTTGCCGCCAACCTGCGCTTCTATGCTGCCCTTGGCTTTACCGAGGAGCGCCGCGCCCCGTTTCGCGGCGGCACGACGGTTCATTTCCACAAACGGCTGTAGGGAAGATGGGCAAACCCCGCTTTCGCCACGGCGAAAGCGTGAACTGCCCATCCTACAAGTCACCTTGGAATGGCAAACGACGGCACAACAGGCACCCACCGCGCGCAAGCGCTGAAGGGAAATGAGGGTGGCTTGGCCACCCTCTCGGCAAGATTACCCGCCCAGCGCCGCGACACCGGGCAGGATTTTGCCTTCCATCCATTCCAGGAACGCGCCGCCTGCGGTCGAGATGAAGGTGAAATCCCCAGCCGCGCCGGCCTGATGCAGGGCCGAGACGGTATCACCGCCGCCTGCGACCGAGATCAGCTTGCCCTCGCGGGTCAGGTGGGCTGCAACCTGCGCTGCCGCCGTGGTGGCCGCATCAAAGGGCGTGATTTCAAAGGCGCCCAGCGGGCCGTTCCAGATCAGCGTCTTGCAGGCCTCAAACACGCGTGTGAGTTCAGTCACCGTTGCGGGACCCGCGTCCAGGATCATCGCATCCGCCGGGCAGGCGGCCACCGGCAAGACCTCGCTGGCGGCCCCCGCCTTGAACTCTCGCGCCACGACGATATCGACCGGAAGGTGAATCGTGCAGCCCGCCGCCTTGGCCTTGGCCAGGATGTCCAGTGCCATGGGCCCCATGTCGCGCTCGGCCAGTGATTTGCCGACCTCAACCCCCTGGGCCACCAGAAAGGTGTTGGCCATGCCGCCACCGATGACCAGATGATCCACCTTGGTCACCAAATTGCCCAGCAGTTCCAGCTTGGTGGACACCTTGGCCCCGCCGACCACCGCCACCACCGGGCGCTGCGGCGTGCCCAAGGCGGCCTCCAGCGCACGCAACTCCTCCTCCATCAGACGCCCAGCGAAACTGGGCAACAGATGGGCGATGCCTTCCGTCGAGGCATGGGCGCGGTGGGCGGCCGAGAAGGCGTCGTTGCAAAACATGTCGCCCATGGATGCCAGGAACTGCGCCATCCGGGGATCGTTGGCTTCCTCCATGTCCGTGAAACGGGTGTTTTCGACCAGCACCACCGCGTCGGACGGCAGGGCGTCGATCATGGCGCGGTCGGGCCGTTCGACGAACACGACCTTGCGGCCCAGAGACGCCTCGAGCGCGGGTTGGACGTGGCGCAGGCTCATCTCGGGGACAATCTTGCCCTTGGGGCGGCCGAAATGTGCCAGCAAGACAACCTTGCCACCCCGGGCGATGATATCCTCGACCGTGGGTTTGATCTTGTCGATGCGGGTGGTGTCGGTGACCTTGTCCCCCTCCATCGGCACGTTGATATCGACTCGCGTCAGCACGGTTTTGCCCGCCAGGGCCACGTCGTCCATCGTCTTCCAGGCCATGTTCGCCTCCCTGTCCATTTCCCCCTGTTTCCGCGCAATGCGGGTCCACGTCAACCATAAGCCCTTTCCCTTGGCCCTGCGCCGCGATAGTTTCCGCGCCAAACAAGTGCAAAGGAAGCGACCATGGCTGAAATCAAGGACCCGGAAAACACGATCATCATCACCCTCAAGGAGGGCGAAGTGGTGATTGACCTGCTGAAAGACATAGCCCCCCTGCATGTCGAGCGGATGAAGACGCTGGCGCGCGCCAAGGCCTATGACAATGTCTGCTTTCACCGGGTGATCGACGGCTTCATGGCCCAGACCGGCGATGTGGAAAACGGCAATATGGAAAAGGATTTCAACCTGCGCCGCGCCGGCACGGGTGGGTCTGAACACCCCGACGTTCCGGCCGAGTTTTCGGGCATTCCGCATGACCGGGGCACGATCGGGGCGGCACGGTCGTCCAACCCCAACAGCGCCAACAGTCAATTCTTCATCAATTTCAAGGACAACCATTTCCTGAACCGGCAATACACCGTCTATGGTCGGGTGATTTCGGGGATGGAGCATGTCGATGCCATCACCAAGGGCGAGCCGCCGGCCAACCCCGACCGCATGATCACTGTCCGGGTGGCCGCCGATGTTGCGTAACGCCCTGATCGCCACGCTGCTGTTGTCCACCCCCGCCTGGGCCGAGGGGGATGGCCCCGGCCCCAACCTGGTCATCACCGTCAGCGGTGTCGCCAATGGCGAGGTCATCATTGACCTGGCCGCCGATGTGGCGCCCCAGCATGTGGCGCAGATCGTTGCGCTTGCGCAGGCCGGTGCCTATGACAACGTGGTGTTCCACCGTGTCATCGATGGCTTCATGGCGCAGACCGGCGACGTGCAATATGGCAAGGTCGGCGGCGACACCTCGATGGCGGGGATGGGCGGGTCAGATATGGCCGACCTTCCGGCCGAATTCTCGGCCCTGCCGTTTGAACGCGGCATCGTCGGCATGGCGCGCAGCCAGGACCCGGATTCGGCCAACAGCCAGTTCTTCATCATGTTCGCGCCGGGCGATTTCCTGAACGGCCAATACACCGTGGTCGGCAAGGTGATTTCCGGCATGGAGATCGTCGATCAGATCAAACGCGGCGCGGGCCAGAACGGCGAAGTGACCGAGCCTGACGTCATGGCAAAGGTTGCCGTCGTCGAATGATCAAGGCCCGCGCCCGGATAGCCGGGCGCGGGGTCTGCTATCCCAGTACCACCAGCGCGTGGCGCTTTTTCCCGGCCGTCAGCTTCAATGGCTCGACCATTTCGCCCGCGCCATAGCGTTGGCCGGCGTCCAGAACGATGTCGTCATTGACCCGTGCGCCACCCTCGGTGATCAGCCGTTTGGCGTCCTTGCCCGTCGCGGCAAGCCCGGTGCGGACGAACAGTTGCGCCACGGTGATGCCGTCGGCCACCTCGGCCGGGGTCAGGGTCAGGGTCGGCAGATCGTCCCCGACGCCGCCCTTTTCAAACACCTCGCGTGCCGTTGCCTCGGCGGCGGCGGCGGCGTCTGACCCGTGCAGCAGGGTGGTGACGGCATTGGCCAAGGCAATCTTGGCGCTGTTGATGTCCGCGCCTTGCAGGGCACCCAGACGGTCACATTCCGCCACCGGCAGTTCGGTATACAGTTTCAGGAACCGGCCCACATCGGCATCGGTCGTGTTGCGCCAGAACTGCCAGAACTCATAGGGCGACAGCATGTCGGCATTCAGCCAGACCGCACCCCCCTGCGATTTGCCCATCTTTTTGCCGTCGCTGGTGGTCAGCAGGGGCGAGGTCAGGCCAAACACTTCCGCCCCCACCACGCGGCGGGTCAGATCGACGCCGTTGACGATGTTGCCCCACTGATCCGACCCGCCCATCTGCAAGGCGCAACCATAGCGGCGGTTCAGTTCCAGAAAATCATAGGCTTGCAGGATCATGTAGTTGAATTCGAGGAAGCTGAGCGACTGCTCACGCTCCAACCTCGTCTTGACCGAATCAAAGCTCAGCATCCGGTTGACCGAAAAATGCCGCCCGATGTCGCGCAGGAACTCGATATAGTTCAGCGCGTCCAGCCATTCGGCGTTGTTCACCATCACCGCGTCCTGCGCCCCCTCGCCAAAGCGGATATAGGGGGCAAAGGCGCGTTTGATGCCTGCGATGTTGTCGTCGATCATCGCGGGGGTCAGCAGCGGGCGTTCATCGGCGCGGCCCGTCGGATCGCCGATCTTGGTCGTCCCGCCGCCCATCAAAACGATCGGCTTGCCGCCGGTCTTTTGCAACCAGCGCAGCATCATGATTTGGATCAGACTGCCCACGTGCAGGCTTTTGGCCGTGGCGTCGAACCCGATATAGGCTGGCACGATCCCCTTGGCAAAAGCCTCATCCAGCGCCTGGTAATCGGTGCAATCGGCCAGAAAGCCGCGTTCGATCATCACACGCATAAACTCTGATTTCGGATGGTAGGTCATGGCCGCCTCATGCTTTATATGGCGCGTGGTATAGCGGGGGGCGTCGTGAAGGGAAAGCAGGCTGTTTGGGCTTTGGGGTCGATGTCGGGCACGTCTTTGGACGGGGTCGATGCGGCGATGGTTCTGACCGATGGCGAGGCGATTTTCGACTTTGGCCCGCACGCCTATCGCCCCTATACGACGGCTGAACGTTCGGTGATCCGCGCCGCCTTTGGCCGCTGGCCGGGTGAGGCCGGGGTGGCCGAGGCGGCGGAGGTGGTCGAAACCGCGCATGTCGAGGTGCTGTCGCGGTTTTCGGGTGTCAAGGTGGTGGGATTTCACGGCCAGACTTTGGCGCATGATCCGCAGGGGCGGGGAACGCATCAGGCGGGGGATGGGGCGCTGCTGGCGCAGGCTTTGGGCGTGCAGGTGGTCTGGGATTTTCGGTCCAATGATGTGCGGATGGGCGGGCAGGGTGCACCCCTGGTGCCGTTCTTTCACCACGCCTGTGCGCGGTTCGTGGGCGCGGTCTCTCCCTTGGCGATGGTCAATCTGGGGGGCGTGGGGAATGTGACCTGGGTTGATCCAAGTGTTGCCCTGCCGCAATCGCCGGGGGCCCTGCTGGCGTTTGACACGGGGCCCGCCAATGCGCCGATCAATGACTTGATGCTGGCCCGGCGCGGCTTGGCGCAGGATGAAGGGGGTGCTTTGGCCCTGATCGGGACTGTCGATCAGGGTGCGATTGCGCGGTTTCTGGCCCTGCGGTATTTCCACAAGATTCCGCCAAAATCCTTGGATCGCAATGACTTCGCGATGCTTCTTGAAGCGGTGTCTGAACTTGGCGACGCTGATGCCGCAGCCACCCTGACCGCCGCCGCCACCGCCGCCGTGGTGCGCGGGACCGAACATTTTCCAAAGCCGGTGCAACGCTTGCTGGTCACGGGTGGCGGGCGGCATAATGCGGCGATGATGGCAGGTCTGGCCCGTGGCTTTGCTGAGGTGCAGCCGGTCGAGGCTGTCGGCCTGAATGGTGACATGCTGGAGGCGCAGGCCTTTGCCTATCTGGCGGTGCGGGTGGCGCGGGGTCTGCCGACCTCCTCGCCCACCACCACCGGGGTTCCGGCAGCGGTGGGGGG
>CAMBWO010000226.1 GCA_945871285.1 Pseudorhodobacter antarcticus
GGTCAGGCGGCGAAACGGGGGGCCTGGACGCCTTGATACAGCGGGCCGTCATGGTCCAGATAGTCATGGTCGAAATCGGCAAGCTGGACGAGGCCGTCGAAATCGTTGATGTCCACCCGCCCGTTGCGGAAGGTGCAAAGCCCCTCTTCGCGCAGTTCGCGCAAGACGCGGTTCACGTGCACCGCGCTGAGGCCCAGAGCATCGGCCAGCACATATTGCGACAGGGGGCAGTCGTATCCGGCCTTGGTGCCCAGTCCAACCAGCGTCAGTCGGGCACCCAGTTCCAAGAGCAGATGCGCCGTCCGTTCCAGGGCGTTGCGCCGCCCGATGCCAACCAGATGTTCAACGACCATCGCATCATCGCGCGAGGCGGCCCAAAGAACCGCGGCCCCAAGGCGGGGGTTGCGGGCGAACACGTCCATCAGGTCTTGTGGGTTGATGAGCGAGGCTTGCACCTTGGTCAAAGGCTCGACACTTTGGCCCGCAGTCCGGCTGAGGACCGAGCGCAGGCCCAGAAAATCGCCGGGAATCTGGAAATCGACGATCTGACGCCCACCCCCGGCAAGCAGGCGGTAAGAACAGACCCACCCCTCGGCCAGAATGTAGGCGGGTTGTTCCGGTTGGCCCTGTAACACGAGATCGCGCCCAGCCGGATAGCATTTGCGGCGGGCGTGCAGGCTTTCGAGGACTAGCAGTTCCGGTTCCGACAGGTCGATGTAGCTGCCAAGTTTCGCTGCAAATGGGCTTGAATGCATGACCATTCTGATCTCCTGTCCAATAGCGCCGAATAGGCTGATTTTCACAGGTCCAATGCGCGAGAGCACAAAAGGGTTCCCGGAAAACTGACAGAGATCAGTGAATCGGCACTTCGTGGCACAGGGCGGGCGATCAGGCCGTTCGGGCGGCCGGGGGGATCACCGTGGGACTCAGGGCGCGCACTGCGTCATATTGCGACAAAAACACCTGACCGGTCAACTGTTGCAGGAAGTGCGAGCGTTCCAGGCGGTCCATCACGGGGCCCTTCACCTCGGACAGGTGCAGTTTTATGCCGGTCGTGCCCAGGCGATGGTTGATCGATTCAAGGCTTTCCAGCGCGCTGAGGTCGATTTCGTTGATGGCCGAGCACATCAGCACGACATTGCGGATCGGGCAGCCGGTGGCGACGCGGTCGGCGATGAAATCCTCGAGAAAGCGGGCGTTGGCGAAATACAGGCTTTCGTCGATGCGGATGGTCAGCAGCGACGGTTCGGTCAACACGTCATGGCGGTTGATGTTGCGGAAATGCTGGGTGCCGGGGACCAGGCCGACCTCGGCGATATGGGGGCGGGAGGTGGTGTAAAGGTGCAGGGCGATGGACAACAGAACCCCGGCTGACACGCCGGTTTCCACGCCGAGGCCCAGGGTCAGCAGGATGGTGGCGGCAACGGCGGTGAAATCGGCGCGGGAATAGGACCAGCTGCGTTTCAGGATCGAGAAGTCCACCAGCGACAGCACGGCCACGATGATGGTTGCGGCAAGGGTGGCGGTGGGCAGGAAAAAGATCAGCGGGGTCAGGGCGATGGCGGCAATGGCCAGACCGACGGCGGTAAAGATGCCGGCGGCGGGGGTTTCGGCCCCGGCGTCAAAGTTCACGACCGAGCGGGCAAAGCCGCCGGTGACGGGATAGCCGCCGGTCAGGGCCGCCGCGATGTTGGCGGCACCAAGGCCGATCAACTCTTGATCGGGGTCGATCCGCTGGCGTTTCTTGGCGGCCAGGGTTTGGGCGACCGAAACGGATTCGACAAAGCCGATCAGGGAAATCAGCAAGGCGGGCAGCAGCAAGAGGCTGATGAGGTCGGAGGAGAACGACGGCAGGGTCAGGGGCGGCAGGCCGGTCGGCACCGCGCCGACGATCTTGACCCCCTGGTCCGCAAGGTTCAGCCCCCAGACCGCCAGCGTGGTCACGACGACGGCCAGAACCGGGCCGGCCTTGGTCAGCATGTCGGCCGCACGGGGGCCAAGGCCGGCACGGCGCAGCAGGGGTTTCAGCGATTTGCGCACCCAGAACAGAAAGGCGGTGGCGGTGATGCCGATGGTGGCGGTGATCCAGTTGGTGGCCGTCAGGTGTTCGGCCAGCGACCAGACCATCTCGGGCAGGGTATCGCCGCCCGCGCTGATGCCCAGGATATGTTTGACCTGGCTGGTGGCGATCAGGATGCCCGAGGCGGTGATGAAGCCCGCGATGACGGGGTGGGACAGAAAGTTGGCAAGGAAGCCAAGCCGCAGCAGCCCCATGACCAGCAAGATCACGCCAGACAGGCCCGCCAGGGTCAGCGCGGCCAGAGCATAGCCCATGGTGCCCTGTTCGGCGATGTTGCCGATGGCGGCAGCCGTCATCAGCGACACCACGGCGACCGGCCCCACGGCCAGGGCCCGGCTGGTGCCAAAGATCGCATAGAGGATGATCGGCGCGATCGAGGCGTAAAGCCCCGCCTCGGGCGGCAGGCCCGCCAAAAGTGCATAGGCCAGCGACTGCGGGATCAGCATGATCGTGACGATCACGGCGGCCAGCATGTCGCCGGACAGGGCCTTGCGGTCATAAGCCCGCCCCCATTGCAGGATCGGGAAGAAGCGGGCAAGTGTGGGGGACATGGCAGGGGTCTTTCCAGCAGGGGAGGGGGGCTGAGGTCAGCCCTGAGTGGCGGCGAACAGGCTTTGCGCCCGCCCACCCGACCGGCAATAGGCCAGAACCTTGCCCGGTGCGCCGGTCACGACGGCACCGAAGGTCTGGGCATCCTGGGCGGTGGCCTGACCGGGTTTGACGGGGATGTGATGCGCCTGAAGGCCCGACGCTGCGGCGGCTGCGCTGATCTCGGCAAAGGTCGGCTGGCCAGGCTCCTCATCATCGGGGCGGTTGCAGATGAGGGTGGTGAAGCCCGCCGCCTTGAGCGGGGCAACGTGGGCCGCCGTGATTTGAGGGCTGACCGCAAAATCGGGGGTGAGGTGCGTGATGTTTTGCATGTGTGTGTTCCTTTACAGGCCGTTGACCGGCACTTTGAGCATGGGGCGGCCATCCTTGTCGGTCGGCAGTTCGCCGGCGCGCATGTTGACCTGAAGCGAGGGGATGATCAGGCGGGGCATGGCCAGCGTGGCGTCACGTTCGGTGCGGAACTTGACGAACTGCTCTTTCGTGGCGCCGCGTCCGACGTGGATGTTGTGTTCCTTTTCGGCGGCGACGGTGGTTTCCCACTGAATGTCGCGGCCATTCGGGCCGTAGTCGTGGCACATGAAAAGGCGTGTGTCATCCGGCAGGGCGAGCACCTTTTGGATGCTGTCATACAGGGTGCCAGCATCGCCGCCCGGAAAATCGGCGCGGGCCGAGCCGCCGTCGGGCATGAACAGCGTGTCACCGACAAAAGCGGCGTTGCCCATCACGTGGACCATGCAGGCCGGCGTGTGGCCGGGGGTATACAGGGCGACGGCCTGCATCGTGCCGACGCTGTAGGTGTCGCCATCCTTGAACAGGGCGTCGAACTGGCTGCCGTCGCGCTGAAACTCGGTGCCCTCGTTGAAGACCTTGCCGAAGGTGTCCTGCACGACCATGATCTGGTCGCCGATCCCGATTTTACCACCCAGGGCCGCCTGGATATAAGGCGCGGCAGACAGGTGGTCGGCGTGGACATGGGTTTCGATGATCCATTCCAGGGTCAGCCCGTTGGACCGGATATGGTCGATGATGGAGTCGGCATGGGCATAGGTGATGCGACCGGCGGCATAGTCGATGTCCATCACGGAATCGATCACGGCGCAGGCTGTCGAGGCGGGGTCCTTGACCACATAGCTGATCGTGTTGGTCGCGGGGTCAAAGAAGGCCTGAACTTGCGGTTTCACGGTGATGTCGATGGGATAGTCGGTCATGGCGGATGCCTTTCTAAGGTCAGGTTTCCTGGCGCAGCAAACGTGCTGCACGGGCGCCGCTGAGGGCGATCAGCCCTTTGGCGGCAAAAATTCCGGCGATCAGGGCTGCGGTAAAGGCAAAAACCTCGATCTGGCCGGTTCCGAGGGCGGGCAGGGCGCCGCCCGGGCAGAACCCGGCGATCCCCCAACCGACGCCGAACACGGCCGAGCCCGCCAGCAGGCGGCGGTCGATGCGCGGGTTCTCGGGCAGGTGAAAGGTCGAGTCGATCAGCGGGGCGGACCGGCGCAGCACAAGGCGGTAGCCAAAGAAGGCCACGACGACCGCGCCGCCCATCACCAGGATCAGGCTGGGGTCCCAATAGCCCGCAACGTCAAAGAAGTTCAGCACTTTGGCAGGGTTGGCCATGCCCGAGATCGAGATGCCGATGCCAAAGATCAGGCCGATGAGATAGGTCGAGAACAAGCGCATGGATCAGGCCCCCAAAACGTGACGGATGACGTAGACGGTCAGCCCGGTGGTCAGCATGAAGGTCGCCGTGGCGGCGATCGAGCGGCGCGACAGGCGCGCCATACCGCAGACGCCATGCCCCGAGGTGCAGCCCGACCCGTAGGTCACGCCCACGCCAACCAGCAGACCGCCGATCAGCAGCATGGGCATGGACACCGGCACCTGCACGACAGGCATCTGTCCGGTCACGGCCAGCACGGCCAAGGGGCCGCTGACCATGCCAGCCAGAAGTGCCAGCCGCCAACCGCTGCCGGGGTGGGCCGAGGGGGTCAGCACGCCGGCAAGAACGCCGGTCGCCCCCATGATCCGGCCCAGCGTCAGCATCAGCAGCACAGAGGCCAAGCCAATCAACATGCCACCGGACAGGGCCTGCCAGGGGGTGAAGGCGGTTTCGATCACGGTCAGTTCCGGCACGGCGCGACCTCCTGGGTCACGGTGTGGCGCCGAATCGTCGGGTGTCGGAGTCGGTGTTTGGCAATCATTGTTCGCGCCCTTTTTGGTCAGTGAGGGGCCTGTCTATGACGTACCAACGTCCCGTTCAGTGATGATGTCACCAAGCGGGACAAAAAACGCGGATTTATCCAACGTCCAGCGCCGCAAGCCGTTCCAGACCCGACAGGTCGATCAGGTCGATGCTGCCCCGCGATTGCCGGATCCAGCCGCGGCGCTGAAATTCGCCAAGCTGGCGCGACACAACCTCGCGGGCGGTGCCCAGTTCGGCGGCCATTTGTTGATGGGTTGCCTTGATCTGGCCGGTGCCGCGTTCCAGATCAATCAGCTTTTGCGCCAGCCGGATGTCGACCCGCTGAAAGGCGATGTCTTCGATCACTTGGAACAGGTCGGTGATGCGCCGGGAATAGGCGGTGAAGATGAAATTGCGAAACATCACGGATTGCGAGACGAGGTCGTCAAACACCGGCCGCGGAATTGCCACGGCGCGGACGTCGGTTTCGGCAATGCCTTCGGCCGAGTAATCCTCATGCGCCAGCAGGCAGGCGGTGGTCAGGACGCAGCTTTGGCCGGCCTCGACGCGGTAAAGCACGATCTCGCGGCCCCCTTCGGAGACCTGCTGCACCCTGACCCGCCCCTCTAGCAGCAGCAAAAGGTTTTCGGGGGATTTGCCGGGGCCAAAGATGACCGTGCCCTCGGGAACGGTGATCACAGCGCTTTTGCGGGTCAGCACCTCGCGCACGGCGGGTTCAAGGCGCAACAAGCCGGGAAATTGCGCGATCCAGTCAGCAGGCATAGGTCGTTCCTTCTTGTTCGGCTTCGTCTGTCCGCCGGCATGCTATAGACCACGGAACGGCCCGGCGCGAACAGTCAGTTCATGAACGGGGGCAAAGTGCCGGCAATCCGGGGATGGTTTGGGTTTGGTCCGGCAAACGTCAGGTTGCGTGCAGCCAAGGGGCTGATCCTGCGCGAAAGGGTGGTCAGGTAAGTTCTGGGGGGCGCCCGACGGTGCGCCGTTCGGGTTGCGCTGGCCCATTATTGCTGGATCAAGATCATCCCGGACAATTCCAGCCGGAGCCGGGACGCAGACCTTTTTCTGTCGGGCGTGGCCTTTGAAAAATCGGATTTGCAGGAGGCGGCGCCGAAGCTGGAGGCTGGCACTTGGCGGCTGGCCATCGGACCGGCACCGACCAGATCAACGAGCGGTGTGATTCTGACCACGGGCGAGGTTCTGACCGAAACCAGCGTGTCAGCTGGGGCCAGTGGTGCGGGCCATCCGCGACTGTCAATCGGATTTCGGGCGTCGGTGAACCTTTCGCCCGACAGTCTGAGTCAGGCGGGTTCTGGCGGTCTGCTGGTGGCCCATCTGTCGCGGGCTGGCCTGGACGTAACGGATGTGCAGTTCGATCTGACTGAGGGTGCCATTATCAACCCTTGGGGGTTCGCACCGTGGCGGAGGGAATCTAATCGCAAGAGCAGTTGATCTGTTTGCGGCAGAGCGGTTGTGTTCAAGACCAAGAGCTTTCAGGGATTGCGGCATCGCGCCCCAAGGGTGAGTCCGGGCTTGGCATTCGCGGCCGCACATCCCATCTTGAGCCAGGAACATACCCCCCTGAATTCGAGGTTTCTTGACCCTGACGCCCCAAAGTTCCGCTCGAAAAGCTGAGGAGTCCGTCTCCTTGCGGGCCCGTTGGGCGGCGATGCGCAACATCGCGCCCTTCCTGAAGCTGGTCTGGGCCGCCAGCCCCGGGTTTACGGCGGCGTCGCTGATCTTGCGCGTGGCGCGTTCGGTGTTGCCCATCGCGGCCCTGTGGACGGGCAAGCTGATAATTGACCAGGTGGTGCACCTGTCCGGTTTGCCGGACCATCCGACCTCGGCCCTGGGCTGGTGGAACAGCGGTCATCTGGGCCTGCTGACGGGCCTTGTCGCGCTGGAATTCGGGCTGGCCATTCTGTCTGACCTGTTGGGGCGGGTGGTCGGACTGGTGGACAGCCTGTTGTCGGACCGCTTGACGATGCAGTCATCGATCCGGCTGATGGAACATGCAGCGACGCTGGATCTGGAAACCTTTGAGGATGCGGGCTTTCAAGACAAGCTGGAGCGGGCGCGGCGGTAGTCCAGCGGGCGGATGACGTTGATGGCGCAGGTGTTCGGCCAGATGCAGGATCTGCTGACCGTGGGCACGCTGGGCGCCGGGCTGGTGATCTATAACCCCTGGCTGATCTTGTTGCTGATCCTGGCCCTGGTGCCGGCCTTTGTGGGCGAGGCGCATTTCAACGCCCGGACCTATTCGCTGGAATTTGGCCGCACCCCCGAGCGGCGGGAACTGGACTATGTGCGGCAGACGGCGGCGAGTGTGGACACGGCGAAAGAGGTCAAGATATTCGGTCTGAGCCGCTTTTTGACCGACCGTTACCGTGTGTTGTCGGAAAGCTTTTACGCTGCAAACCGCCGCATCGCGCAAAGCCGGGCGCTGTGGGGGGGGATTTTCACCGGGATTGGCACGCTGGGCTATTATGCGGCCTATGGGTGGATCATCCTTGCCACGCTGGACGGGGTTCTGACCCTGGGAGATTTGACCTTTCTGTCGGGATCGTTCCTGCGGTTGCGAGGGTTGTTTCAGGGCATATTGAACAGCTTTTCGTCCACGGCGGCGCGACGACCACACGCGCCGAGAGGATAACAAGCGAGTCTGGGTGCTGCGTGGTATCGGCTAGGACGCCGCGCGCCTCGGTCAGGCGGTCCTGCATCCAGCCACTGGTGCTGGTGGATGCGACCATGGGGTGGGCAAAAGGAGCGGTCATTTGCGTCCCTTCCCGTTTGCGCGCTTGGTGCTCTCCTGCTTTTCCAGCCAGTCCAGCACGACGGCGCGGCGGTAATAGATCGTGCGCCCGGCCCGTACGCAGGCGGGGCCAGTGCGGCGGTCGTCCCAGCGCCGCAGCGTGTCGACCGAAAGGCCAAGCTCGAGGGCCAGGTTGAGGCGGCTGATCCAGCCCGC
>CAMBWO010000227.1 GCA_945871285.1 Pseudorhodobacter antarcticus
GATGTGCAGCCGGGGCTGATTGCCACGGAAATGACCGCGCCGGTGATTGACAGCTATGCCAAGCGGGCGGCCGAGGGGTTGACGCTGTTTCCCCGCGTGGGCCAGCCTGAGGAGATGGGGGCGATCATCGCCGCGCTGGCGACGGGGCGCTTGCCCTATACAACGGGGCAGGTGATTTCGGCGGATGCCGGGATGCTGGTGTCCAGGTTCTAGGGGGGATCATGCGGATTTCATTGCCAGATGAGCAGGGCCGGATGGCCGATTATACCCTGACCGGCACGCCGATTGCGGCGGCGGTTCTGGGGCGGGATGCGGCGCGGGTGGTCTATTCCGCCGCGCATGTTGTGGCGGACCCGTTCGCGGCGACCGACCCTTCGGGGCAGGCGGCGATTGACTGGGACAAGACGATGGCGTTTCGCCGGCATCTGGCGGGTCTGGGGCTGGGCATTGCCGAAGCGATGGACACGGCGCAGCGCGGGATGGGGTTGGACTGGGCGCGGGCGTTGGAGTTGATCCGGCGGACCAAGGCGGAGTTGCCGGAGGCGCTGGTCGCCAATGGCTGCGGGACGGATCATCTGGGGCCGGGGGAACACACGCTGGATCAGGTGCGGGATGCCTATCTGGAACAGGTCGAGGCGATTCAGGGGGTGGGCGGGCGGATCATCCTGATGGCCTCGCGGGCGCTGGTGCGGGCGGCGCGGGGGCCGGAGGATTATGTGCGGGTTTACGGCGATGTTCTGGCGGCCTGTGACGCACCGGTGATCCTGCATTGGCTGGGCGAGATGTTTGATCCGGCGCTGGCGGGATATTGGGGGGTGGCGCGTTTTGAGGACGCGATGGAGGTGGCGCTGGAGGTGATTGCGCGGAACCAGGCCAAGGTGGACGGCATCAAGATTTCGCTGTTGGACAAGGACAAGGAAATTGTCATGCGGCGGCGCTTGCCGGAGGGCGTGCGGATGTATACCGGCGATGACTTCAATTACCCGGAGTTGATCGAGGGGGATGCGGAGGGGTTCTCGCATGCGCTGCTGGGGATTTTCGATCCGCTGGCCCCGGCGGCGGCCTATGCCGTGGCGCGGCTGGGGGTGGGGGACCTCGCGGGGTTTCGGGCGACGCTGGACCCGACGGTGCCCTTGGCGCGGCTGATCTTTCGCGCGCCGACGCAGTATTACAAGACGGGCGTGGTGTTTCTGGCGTGGCTGAACGGGTTTCAGGACCATTTCATCATGCTGAACGGGGCGCAGGCGATGCGGCCCTTACCCTATTTCTGCGAGCTGTTCCGGTTGGCGGATGGCTGCGGGGTGTTGCGGGACCCTGACATGGCGGTGGGGCGGATGAAGCGGTTGTTGGCGCTGTATGGTGCGTGATTTTACGAATGATCATTCGGCGCTGGCGCTGAACACGGCGACCCTGGGGCATAATGTCGAGGGGGCCGGTATGGGCTGGCCGGTGGAGCGGGTGATTGACGCCTGTGCTGCGCGGGGTCTGGGCGGGATCGTGTTCTGGCGGCGGGAGATTGGGTCAAGGGCGGTCGAGATTGGCGATCGGGTGCGGGCGGCGGGGTTGCAGATGGCAGGTCTGTGCCGGACGCCGTTTCTGGTGGGGCCCTTGGCGCCGGTGGCGGTGATGGACGAGTTTTATGGCTCGATCGATATGGCGGCGGGGTTGGGGGCGCCGGTGTTGACGATCGTGGTGGGCGGGGTGGAGCCTGGGACGAAGGGGATGGGCGACAGTCTGAAGATTGTGGCGGAGCGGGTGGCCGAAGCCGCACCCTATGCGGCGGCGCGGGGGGTGCAACTGGCGTTGGAGCCGCTGAACCCGGTCTATGGCGGGAACCGGTCGTGTCTGGTGACGGTGCGGGATGCTGTGGATTTGCTTGAGGTGATTGGGGCACCGAATGTGGGGGTGGCGGTGGATGTCTACCATGTATGGTGGGACACGGACCTTGCCGCGCAGTTGCAGAGGGCCAAGGGGCGGATTCTGGGCTATCACCTGTGCGACTGGTTGGCGGATACGCAGGAGGTGTTGCTGGACCGGGGGATGATGGGCGACGGGGTGGCGGATTTGCGCGGCATCAGGGCGGCAGTGGAGGCGGCGGGGTATCAGGGGCTGTGCGAGGCCGAGATCTTCAGCGCGGGCAACTGGTGGCGGCGGGATCCGGGTGAGGTGTTGGATACGCTGGTCACGCGGTTTCGGGCTGTGTGTTGAACAGGGCGCCGACGCGGGTTTCGCGGAACTGATCGCCGTCGCGGTCGAGGAACAGGGCGGTCAGGTTGTGGCGGCGGGCCATTTCAGCGCCCTTGGTGCTGCCCAGAACCATGAGGGCGGTGGCCCAGGCGTCGGCCAGCATGCAGGTGTCAGTTATGACGGTGACGGAGGCGGGGGAGGTGGTCAGGGGGCCGCCCTTGGCCGGGTCCATGGTGTGGGACAGGCGTTTGTCGCCCACCGTCACCCAGTGGCGATAGTCGCCCGAGGTGGCGATGGCGGCGTCAGACAGGGTCAGGATCGACTGGGCGGCGCGGGTGGTGTGGTCGGGACGCTCGACGGCGACGGTCCAGGGGGTGCCGTCGGGTTGGGTGCCAAGGGCGCGGAGTTCGCCGTCGATGGCAACAAGGGCGTTCAGGCCGAAACTGCGGGCGACGTCGGCAAGGCGGTCGACGCCATAGCCTTTGGCGATGCCGGACAGGTCCAGCGTCAGGGGGGCGCGTTTGCGGGCGAGGCCGTGGGCTGGGTCAAGGTCAAGCGCATCATGGGCGGTGGGGCGGGCGTGGCCAAGGGCCATGCGGATGGCGGTGGGGTTGGCTTGGGTGGGGCCAAAGCCCCAGGCGGTGACGGCGTCGCCTATGGCGATGTCAAAGGCACCGTTCGAGGCGCGGCCTATTATCAGCGCGGCCTCAAGGACGGTCATCAGGGGCGGGGGGATCGCAATCCACTGGTCCGGCGCGGCGGCGTTCAGGCGCATCAGGGCGCTGGTGGGGGTCCAGGTGGACATTTGGTCGTCCACCTGAGCCACGGCGGCGGCCATGGCGGTGTGGACGGGTCGGGCGTCAAACCCGCTGGGCGCATGGAACAGCGCGGACCAGCGGGTGCCCATGGTGGGGCCGTTCAGGGCGTGGCGGGTCAGGTCAGTAAACGTCTTCGCCATAGCGGCCCTCGGCTTTCAATTTGGCGGGGGTCAGGCCTTGGGGGGCCAGAACCTCGGACAGGGCATCTGCCACGCCTGCGGCCATGTCGCGGCTGCCGCAGACCAGGATTTGCGCGCCCTCGGCCACGAGGCGGGCCACGAGGGCTCGGTCGCGGCGCAGGGCGCCTTGGACATAGCTGCGGGCGTTGGTGCGGGAAAAGGCGGTGGTCAGGGAGGCAAGGCGGCCGTCGGCGGCCCAGGTGGCTAGGTCGGTGTCATAGAGCATGTCGCTGGCCGGGTGGCGCGCGCCGAACCACAGGTGCATGGGCCGGTGTTGGCCGTTCGCTCTGACAAACCCGGCCAAGGGGCCGATGCCGGTGCCTGCGCCGATCAGGATGACCGGGCGGCGGGTGCCATTCGGGCGGAAGTCGGGGTTGCGGCGGACAAAGGCGCGGATGGTGTCGCCGGGGGCGAGGTCGAACAACGCGCCGGAACACAGGCCATCGGGATGCTTGCGCACGCACACCTCGACAAAGCCATCGGCGGTGGCGGAGGCGAGGGAATAAAAGCGCGGCACGGGCGACCCTGTCGGGATGATCCCGAGCAGGTCCCCAGCCGCAAAACGCATCACGCCAAATCCGGTCAGCCGACGCCAGAGCGGCAGGTGCGGCAGGGCAAAGCGCAGGATGGCGGTGGGGGCCTGCACCGTTTCGCCATAGTCGCGGCGCGAGAGCAGGGTCAGGGTTTGCGTGCGCGGCAAGATGGGTTGATGGTGCAGATCCAAGGGCACGCCGATCGCGGTGCCAAGCGCGCGGCCCCAGCGGGCGAAATCCTGCGGGGACTGGCGGTCTATGCTGTCAATGGGCAGAAGGCTGGGCCAGCCCCGCGCCTCCGCCGCTGCCGCCACATCCAGCGCATAGCCGCAAAAGGCGGGAAAGCTGCGGTCGCCAAAGCCCAGCACGGCCATGGGAATGGGGTGGGCGGGGGTCAAACGGTCCAGGAACCCCTTGGCCGAGGCGGGGGCGTCGCCGTTGCCATAGGTGGCGGCCAGAACGATGATCCGGGCGGCGTGGATATAGGCGGCAGGATCAAAGGTGGACATGGGCGCGGTGTGGACGCGCTGGCCAGCGGCGTGCAGGGCGGCGTGCAGGGTGGCGGCAAAGCCCCAGGTGGTGCCGCCTTCGCTGCCGACCAGCAGGATGGTGTCGGCCTGCGCGGCGCTGCTGTTGTGCCGGATGCGGATGCGCGAGCCGAGCCACATCAGGGTTCCGGTGGCGGCCATGACGGGCACGCCCAGGGCCATCAGACCCAGGATCGCGCCCAACCAGGCCGCGCCCCGGCCGGTGTGCAGCATGTAGACGGTTTCGGTGATCTGGTCCCAGACGGACAGGTCTTTCCAGGCCAGCAACTGGCCAGTGCCTTGGTCAACATAGCCTTCGCCCTGATCGGTTTGCAGGGTAAAGGCGTCGGTCAGGTCATCGGGATAGGGGAAGGTCAGGTCGCGCAGGGCAGAAACGGGGGTGTCTTGCAGGGCCTGCATCCGGGTCAGATCAAAGCCGCCCTGACCGCTGACGGCGGGAAAGGCGGGGGGGCCTGCGGGTTCGGGGACGAGGCCAAAGGTGGCGGCGGTCATCCACAAGGCGGTCAGCGACGACAGCGCAAGGCCCAGCACGGCGACGCGGGCAATCTCGACATGAAGGCGGCCGGTCAGGGGGCCTTTGAGTGGGGAGAGCACGTGGCGCCAGCCGCCGGTGCGGCGCAGGACCAAAAGGACGCCAGTGATGGCAAGGGCCAGCATGGCGGCGGCACCAAAGGCCATGACGATGCGCCCGGTGTCATCCAGAAACAACGACCGGTGCAGCGTGGTCAGCCAGCGTTGCAGGGTGGGCGTGTCGGCGCTGCCGATGCCCTGACCCGTGGCCGGGTCGATCACCGCGCCACCTGGGGTGCCCGCATCGAACCAGAAGGCGGTGATGCGGCCCGAGGGGGCGCGGTGGATTTGTTCAACGCCGGGGTAGACGGATTTGATCCGCTGGGCGAGGTCTGCCACGGTTTGCGGGCTGGTGGCGGCTGGAAGGCCTGCCGCCTCGATCACCGGAAAGACCGAAAGAACCGCGCCAGACAGCGCCAGCAGGATCAGCAGGACGGCGGCGATCAGGCCGGGCCAGCGGTGCAGGGTGCGGGTCATTCCGGGGATCCCTTACAGGCCGTAGGCGAAGGAGGCGATGTAGCGCCGCCCTGCGGTGGGTTGACCGGCGCCGGCTGTGGTCAGCGGCACGGCAATTTCGGAGGGGCTGTTGCGCATATCCTCGACCGCGGCGTCGATGTGCAGGACGTAACCTGCATCAAACAGGGCATCGGCAAGGTCCAGGGTGATGGAGAGCTCGCGGCCCGAACCGACGCTGGCGCCGGTGATGCCGTTGACCTCGGCGGTGTCGCCGCCGGTGGCACGATACCAGTCGGACAGGTGTTCATAGTATTTCGATTTGCCGCCCGCCATCCACAGGCTGCCTTTGTAGGCGCCCTGCGCATCGGTGACATAAAGCGCGAGGTAGGCGCCGTTGCCGCCGTAGGTGTTGAGCGTGGTGGTGAGGGTGACCTGGCGGGCGAGGGCGATGCCGGGCAGGGTGAGGGCGGTGGTGAAGGCCAGGGCGGCCAGAAGCGGTTTCATGGGGCGTCTCCGGGGGTGGGGGTCAGTTGATCTGGGCTTTGGGGGGTGTGGCGGTGCCAAACAGGCCGTTGGCGGGTGGGGCGACGGTGCCGCCCGTGGCAGGGTTGGCGATGGGCAGACAGGTTTCGTCTTCATCATCGTGGTCGTCGTCACCGTCATCGTCGCCTTCGTCGTCGCACTCCTCCTCCTCGTCGTCGTCGTCGTTCGAGGCGAGGTGGAGTGCAAAATGCTGCGCAGCATTGGGTGCAGCATTTGGTGCAGCATTGGGGTTTGCGGCCTGTGCGTCGACAAGCGTTATGGCGGAAAACAAGGCGGTGGTGGCGGCCAGCAGGGCGAGGGTGGGTTTCATGGGGTTCTCTTGATTTTGGGTGGTGGAGGGGGGTTAGTCTTCGTATTCGATCTCGATCACCTCGAGGGTGGCGGGATCGACCTTGACCTCGATGGCGCGGCCGGTCGCGTCGGAGCCGTGGATTTCATAGCACCCGTCGTCGATCTTGATGCGGCGGACGGTCCAGCCCTGCGCCGTGGCCATGTCTTGCACGGCGGCGCGGGGTTGCCAGTTGGCCATGGGCACGGCGCAATCCTCATCGGCGCGGGTGACGGTGGCGGTGGCCAGGGTGGCCACGACAATCAGAATGGTAAGGGGGCTTGGCATCCGGCATACTCCAGCAGCGATGCCGTGGTTTGCACGGTGAAGCTGACCGCAGGCTGACGGGGCGGGGGAAGGGGCTTCAGCTTGGCGTCAGGCTGGGCGGTATAAGGGGAGCCAAGCAAAGGAACGGGCCAGTCACCATGCGGATCTTGTTGATCGAAGACGATACGGTGCTGGGGGCGGCGGTGCGCGACCAGATCGTGGGGGATGGTCATTCGCTGGATTGGGTGACGCGGCTGGACCATGCGCGCGATCATCTGGCGGTGGCGGGGTATGATTTGATCCTGCTGGACCTAATGTTGCCGGACGGGCGGGGGATACCCTTTTTGCGCAGTCTGCGGGCGGCGGGGAATGTGGCGCCGGTGATCATATTGACCGCGCTCGACCAGATTTCCGACCGGATCGAGGGGTTGAACGCGGGGGCGGATGATTATCTGGTCAAGCCGTTCGACCTGTCGGAACTGTCGGCGCGGATCGGGTCGGTGGCGCGGCGCTATGCGGGCAACCCCAATCCGATTGTCACGCTGGGCGCGCTGGAGATTGACCTGGCCTCGCGCACCATACGCCACAAGGGGCGGGTGGTGCCGCTGACGGCCAAGGAGTGGGTGCTGTTCGAGGCCTTTGTGCAGCGGCCGCAACAGTTGTGGTCCAAGGCGCAGTTGGAGGAGCGGCTGTACTCCTTTGACACCGAGGTCGAGAGCAACACGATCGAGGTGCATGTCAGCCGGTTGCGCAAGAAGCTGGGGCATGGCGTGATCGAGACGGAACGCGGCATGGGCTACAGGCTGGGCATGGCATGAGGTCGTTGCAGGCGCGGTTGGCGCTGGTGATCGGGGTGTGCGTCACGCTGCTGTGGGCGGGGGCGGCGGCATGGACGGCGAACCTGCTGCGCCATGAGATGGACGAGGTGTTCGACAGCGCCCTGCAAGAGACGGCGCAGCGGATTTTGCCTTTGGCCGTGCGCGATATCGTGGGCCGCGAGGAGGAGGGGGTGGAGCAGCGCATCGCCCCGCTGCGCGCCGAAGAGGAGTTCTTTACCTATGTCGTGCGCGATGCAGAGGGGCGGTTGTTGCTGACATCGCATGCGGCTGACCCCGCGATTTTCCCCGCGTTTGACGGGATGGGGTTTCGGCAGTCGCGGACCCACCGCTTTTATCAGGATGCGGCGTTGCAAGGCTCGATCACCATTGTGGTGGCCGAACCGCTGGACCACCGGGCCGAGATTGCGCGGGAAATGCAGTTGGGGTTGGGATTGCCGCTGTTGGTGGTGATTCCGCTGTCCTTTGTGGCGATCTGGGTGGCGGTGCGGTTGAGCTTTGGGCCGGTGCGGCGGCTGCGGACGGCGCTGGCGGCGCGGGG
>CAMBWO010000228.1 GCA_945871285.1 Pseudorhodobacter antarcticus
CCTCGGCGCCGTCGCCAAGGGCGGCACCGCCCCGCTGACCCAAGTCTACAAATTCGCCGAACCCATCACCGAACGCGGTTTCGTCTACATGGACAGCCCCGGCTACGACCCGACCTCGGTGACGGGCCAGATCGCCAGCGGCGCAAACCTGATCGTCTTCACCACCGGCCGCGGCTCGGTCTCCGGCTTCAAACCTGCGCCGGGCATCAAGCTGGCCACCAATACCGAAATGTTTGACCGCATGTCCGACGACATGGACCTGAACTGCGGCGACATCATCACGGCAGGCGTGTCCCTGCAAACCAAGGCCGAAGAAATCTTCGAAATCTTCCTCGCCGTCGCCTCGGGCCAGCAAACCAAATCCGAGGAACTCGGCTTTGGCGGGGCGGAGTTTGTGCCCTGGGCCATGGGCGCAGTGATGTGAGGGAAAGCAAGGAAGATGGGCAAACCCGCCTTTCGCCATAGGCGAAAGACAGAACTGCCCATCCTACAAGTCTTTGCACCTGTCCTGCCTGGCATGACTTGTAGGATGGGCAGTCCTCGGCCTTTGCCCGTGGCAAAGGGCGGGGTTTGCCCATCTTGATCCCCTAGCCCTTCGCCGACATCGCCTGACGCCGCGCGATGCTCTCGGCGGGCCAATGGTCCCTCCAGTCGTAATACTCGAGGCTGACCGGCACCCGCCCGTCCAGCACGACCCAGGGCAGTTTGGTGCTGGTAAAGATGTGAATGTCCGGCGGGCATCGCCCCGGCTCCTCCAACGTGCCCACCCGCACAAACGCCACCTTGCGCCCGGCCCCGGCGTAATGGCTCCACAACGCCACCCGGCACGACGGACAGCGCAGCACGATCTGCCCGCGCCCCGAGTTTGACGGCAGAACCTGCTCCTCAGGCCTGCCCGCCAACAGGTCCACACACTCCGCCTCGATCATCGCGTTCAACGCAAAGGCCGACCCGGTTTCGCGCTGACACCAGGTGCAGTGACACGCATGCACAAACACCGGCGGCTTCGTCAGGCGATAGCGAATATCCCCACAGGTACATCTGCCGTTCATCTCAAAACCCTTTCCATTCGGTTAATGAAAAAGTGCAAACCCATGGTATAGAACAATTTTTCAAAGCGTCCACGCGTGGACACTACCCAACCAACGCCTTGACCAGGGCCGTGAAATCGTCGCCCCGCACCTCGAAATTCGGGTATTGATCGAACGAGGCCGCCGCCGGGGCCAGCAACACGACCTCCCCCGCCACCGCCTCCTCGGCGGCCCGTGCCACCGCCCGCGCCATCGTCTCGCAAATCTCATGCGGCACGTCGCCCAGGGCCAGCGCGAACTCCCGCGCCGAATGGCCGATCAGATAGGCCTTCTTCACCGATCCCACAAAGGGCAGCAGATCCTTGATCCCGCCCTCCTTGCCCAGACCCCCTGCAATCCAGCGGATCGCCCCAAAGGCCTGCAACGCCTTGGCCGCCGAATCCACATTCGTGGCCTTGCTGTCGTTCACAAACCGGACGCCAGCCTTCTCACCCACCAATTGGCTGCGGTGCGGCAGGCCGGCAAAGCTGGCCAGCGCCCCCTCGATCAGCTTGGGCGCCACCCCCAAGGACCGGCACGCCGCATAGGCCGCGCAGGCGTTTTGATGATTATGCGCGCCCGGCAACCCCGCCATCTCGCGCAGGTCGATCGAGGCGACCTGCTTGCCCCGCCGCCATTCCGCCAAAAACCCCTTGCGGGCAAAGACCGCCCAACCAAACCCCTCCAGCTTGGTCCCCGATGACACCCGGATCACCCGGTCGTCCTGCGGTCCCTCGGCCAGTTGCCCCGCCAGATAGCGCCCCTCGACCTCGTCCACCCCAATCACCGCCCGGTCCGGGCCGCCTTCGGCAAACAGCCGCCGCTTGGCCGAGAAATAGCCACCATACCCGCCATGGCGGTCCAGATGATCCGGCGACAGGTTGGTGAACACCGCCACATCCGGCGTCAACGCCCGCGCCAACTCGGTCTGATAGGATGACAGCTCCAGCACCACAACCTCGCCGTCCTGCGCCGGTTCGATGTCCAGCACCCCCCGCCCGATGTTACCCGCCATCTGACAGGGCCGCCCCGCCACCTCCAGAATGTGATGGATCAGCGCAGTCGTCGTCGATTTCCCATTCGATCCCGTCACGCACACCACCCGCGGCGTCGTCTCGAAATCATCCCAATCGGACGTCGCATAACTGCGGAAAAACAGCCCGATGTCATTGTCGACCGGAATGCCCAACTCCAGGGCCCGCAGGATCACCTTGTTGGGCGCGGGATACAGATGCGGAATCCCCGGCGAGGTGATCAGCGCCGCCACCCCGTCAAACGCCGCCTGCCGCGTCAGGTCGGTCAGCTGAAACCCCTCGGCCTCGGCCTTGGCCCGCGCCTCGGGACTGTCGTCCCACAACAGAGCCGTGGCCCCGCCCGCGACCAGCGCCCGCGCCGCAGCCAGCCCCGACCGCCCCAACCCCAGCACCGCAACCGAGCGCCCCTGATAGCCTTGTACCGGAATCATGCCCGTCCCCTTGAATGCGCCGCCGACAATGCCCGCACCCCGCGCCCGCCGCAAGCACCGCCGCAGACCGAATCACCCACAGAAAACCACCCCAAACCGGCGGCTTGCCGCGCAACGTGTCAGGATCAACGCAGCCTCGCCCGCCTGCAATTCTATCTTTCGCAAGGAACCCGGTTCTTTCGGGATTGGATGGGAAAACCCGCCGCCGAAGCGGTTTCACTAAATATAGAGGCAGTTTCGCACCAACCCCCCATATATTGTCAAGGCCACGCAACATGGCCACACAACATGCTGTTTCCAAGACCGCCCCGCCACAAAATATGTTCCCGCACCCGCATATTCCATTTGATTTCCATGATTTCCCATGGCATCCCTAACAGCACGGTGAAACGACAAATAAGGCAGGGGCAGCCAAAGACCCCGAACAGGCGATAAAAATACGGCAGGCTCATACAGGCCACGCTTCACCAGACGAAAGATCCAACGCGCGGGCGAGCAGCGTCTCCCCCAAGGCGGCACGCGCAGATGGACGACCCGGTGACGGGGACAGTCGGCGGATCGGGAGTGGCAGCCCCCGATCCGCCGTTTTCATTTCTGACCTTATGGTCATGCGGAAGGTCCGAAAGGCGTGGCAACCGAGGCATTCAAGGGAGAGTTCTACCAAAAGGTAGACAGCAAGGCGCGGGTCTCGATCCCTGCCGCCATGCGCCGCATCCTTGAACAGGGCGACCCCGACAGCACAGGCGGCCGTGCCCGCGTCAACATGGTCTACGGGGCCGGTGGCCGCTTTGTGCAATGCTTTTCGATGAAGGGCACCCAAGCCCTCTATGACCAGATCGCCGCGCATGAGGTTGGCGATCGCAAGGACGGCCTTGAACTGGCCTACGTCACCCGCTCGGCCGAGGTCGAGATTGACGAGGATGGCCGTCTGGTCCTGCCGCCCAAGGTGCGCGACCGCATGGGCGTGACCGCTGACCTGCTGGCCCGGGGCTTCACCGCCGCCTTTGCGGGCAAGCTGGACCGGTTCGAGCTGTGGGTGGGCGACACCTATGACGCCGACACCCCCTCGCTTGGCGATGACGCCAAGGCGATCCGCGCCGCTTTGGCCTTGCCGAAACAATAGGGGGCAGCCTTGGAACCCAGCGATCCGCTGCCCGGTCACCTTGCGGCGCACGGTCGCCCTGCTGACAAACCGGCACATATTCCCGTGCTGCTGCGCCCCCTGCTGGCTGCTGTTGCCCCGGTGACGGGCACCTGGCTGGACGGCACCTTTGGCCTTGGCGGTTATGCCCGTGGCCTGCTGGCCGCAGGCGCCACCACCGTCATCGGCATCGACCGCGACCCCCTCGCCCTAGACCTCGCCGCCTCTTGGGCCGCCGAGTATGGCACCCGTCTGCGCCTGATCCCCGGCACCTTCTCCAACCTCGACACCCTGGCCGGCGAGCCCCTCGATGGCGTCGTCCTCGATCTTGGCGTCTCCTCCATGCAGATCGACCAGCCCGAACGCGGCTTTTCCTTCCAGAAAGACGGCCCGTTGGACATGCGGATGAGCCAGTCCGGCACCTCTGCCGCCGACATCGTCAACACCGCGTCCGAAGCGACCCTGGCCGACATCCTCTATCTCTATGGCGAAGAACGCGCCTCCCGCCGCATCGCCCGCACCATTGTCGAGGCGCGCAAGGATCCCATCCTCACCACCTTGCGCCTGGCCGACATCGTCGCCAAATGCCTGCCCCGCCCCAAACCCGGCCAATCCCACCCCGCCACCCGCAGCTTTCAGGCGCTGCGCATTGCCGTGAACGGCGAATATGACGAACTCGCCGCCGGCCTCGCTGCCGCCGAACGCGCCCTGAAACCCGGTGGCCTCCTCGCCGTCGTCAGCTTTCATTCCACCGAAGACCGCATCGTCAAACGCTTCCTGCAACTGGCCTCGGGGAATGATTCCAACGCCAACCGCTATGCCCCCGCCACCACCCAGGCCGTGCCCCGCTTTGACATCGTGACCAAGGCGATCGGCCCCGACGACGCCGAACTTGACGAAAACCCCCGCGCCCGCAGCGCCAAACTGCGCGTCGCCCGCCGCACCGCCGCCCCTGCCCTGACGCTGGACCCCTCCCAGATCGACGTGCCACAACTCAATACCAAAGGACGCCGCTGATGCGCCCCGTGCTTTATATCCTGTCCTTCCTCGCCGTCCTCGCCTCGGCCTTCTGGGCCTACCGCGAGAATTACGCGACGCAAGCCCAGTTGAAACATGTCGCGGGCCTCCATGACGAAATCGCGACCTTGCGCGAAAACATCGCCCTGCAACGCGCCGAATGGGCCTATCTCAACCGCCCCGACCGCCTGCGCGACCTGGCCACCATCAACTTTGACCGTCTGGGCCTGCTGCCGATGGAGCCAATGCAGTTCGGCTATACCAACCAGATCGCCTATCCCGCCCCGCCCGAATTGCGCATCACCGGCACCATCGAAACCATGGGCTCGCTGAACCCCGCCGACGTCGTCAATGCCGACCCCGAGGAGCAGACGCCATGATCCGCACCCCCCTGCGCCCCCTCGCCCGCATCCTCGACGCCCGCGCCAAGGGCCAGAACCCCGATGTGATCGAACGCGAAAACATCGCGATCCGGCATGAGGAGATGCGCGACCGCGCCCGTGCCCGCGCCGCCCTGCGCCTGCGCGTGCTGGGCCTGTCGTTCTTCATGGCCTTCATCGTGATCGGCGCCCGCATGGGCACGCTGGCCGCCACCGAACCGACCGAGCCGCGCAGTTCCGGCGGGGCCACCGAAATCACCGCCCAGCGGTCCGATATCCTTGACCGGCAGGGCCGCATCCTTGCCACCAACATGCTGACCTATTCGCTCTATGCCCAGCCCAACGACATGGTCGATCCCGTCCATGCCGCCACCGAACTGGCCGCGATCTTCCCCGAACTGGACCCCGCAGCACTGGAACGCCGCTTCACCGATGGCCGCAGCTTTTTGTGGGTGCGCAAGGTCCTGTCGCCCGAACAGATGCAACGCGTCCACGAAATCGGCGACCCCGGCCTCTATTTCGGCCCGCGCGAGATGCGGCTTTACCCCAACGGCACCCTGGCCGCCCACGTTCTGGGTGGCGCGGCCTTCGGCGTCGAAGGCGTCGACAGCGCCGAGGTGATCGGCACCGCCGGTCTGGAAAAGGAACTGGACGCCCGCCTGCGCGACCCCGCCCAATCCTCGACCCCCGTCACCCTGTCCATCGACCTGACCCTGCAAGCCAATGTCGAAGAGGTTCTGGCCGCCGGCATGCGCATGATGAACGCCAAGGGCGCCGCCGCCATTCTGATGGACGTCCATACCGGCGAAATCCTCTCCCTTGCCTCGCTGCCGTCCTTCGACCCCAACGACCGCCCTGCCAACCCGACCGAGGGTGAACCCTCCGACAGCCCCCTCTTCAACCGCGCCGTGCAAGGCGTCTATGAACTGGGCTCGACCTTCAAGATATTTGCCGTGGCGCAGGCCATGGACCTCGGTCTGGTCAACACCGAAACCCTGGTCGACACCAACGCCCCCATGCGCTGGGGCAAATACAAGATTTCCGAATGGGACAACCACAATTACGGCCCCACCATGTCCGTGACCGACATCATCGCCAAATCCTCCAACGTCGGCTCCGCCCATATCGGGCTGATGATCGGCGGCGAACGCCAGCGGGCCTTCCTTGGCACCCTGGGCCTGCTCTCCGCCCCGCAGATCGAACTGGTCGAGGCGGCGAATGCCAAGGCTCTGGTGCCCAACAACTGGTCCGACATCGTCACCATCACCGCCTCCTATGGCCATGGCATCTCATCCAGCCCGCTCAACCTGGCCGCCGCCTATGCCACCATCGCCAATGGCGGCACCAAGGTCACGCCGACGCTGCTGCACTCCAAGACCCGGCAAAAGGGGGTGCGCGTCCTGTCCGAGCGGGTGGCGCTGGCCTGCGTGGCGATGCTGCGCCGCGTCGTGACCGAAGGCACCGCCACGCTGGCCAACGTGCCGGGCTATGCCGTCGCGGGCAAAACCGGCACGGCGGAAAAGCCGCGCAAGGGTGGCGGTTATGATGGCGACAAGGTGATCAACACCTTCGCCTCGATCTTTCCGGCCAACGACCCGAAATATGTGCTGATCGTGACCCTGGACGAGCCTGTCGAAACCTCAGGCCCCAAACCCCGCCGCACCGCAGGCTGGACGGCCGTCCCGGTCGCGGCCGAGATCATCCGCCGCATCGGCCCCCTCATGGGCCTGCGGCCCCAGATCGAATCGGCCAACCTGAACGGATTAACGGCCGTCTCCGCCCCCGACGTGAACGATTAGCAATGACCCCGCCCCGCAAACTCTCCTCCCTTGGCCTGACCGCACGGGCAGGCCGCGATCCTGTCGTGACCGGCGTCACCTCTGACAGCCGCGCCGTGCGTCCCGGTTTTCTGTTCGCCGCCATGCCCGGCACCGCCGTCCATGGGGCAACCTTCATCCCCGCCGCTCTGGCCGCAGGCGCCGCCGCCATCCTGACCGACGCGACCGGCGCGAAACTGGCCGACCCCCTCGGCGACGCCGCCCTCGTCGTGGCCGAGGACCCGCGTGAGGCGCTTGCCTCTGCCGCAGCCCTCTGGTTCGGTGCCCAGCCCGCCACCATGGTCGCCGTCACCGGCACCAATGGCAAAACCTCGGTCGCAACCTTCGCCCGCCAGATCTGGACCCTGCTCGGCCATGCCGCCATCAACATCGGCACCACCGGCATCGAGGGGGCCTGGGCTGGCCCCTCGACCCACACCACCCCCGACCCCATCACCCTGCATCGCATCCTGGCCGAGGCCGCCGCCCAAGGCGTGACCCATGCCGCGATGGAGGCCTCCTCCCACGGCCTCGACCAACGCCGCATGGATGGCGTGCGCCTGCGCGCCGCAGGTTTCACCAACTTCACCCAAGACCACCTCGATTATCATCAGACGTTCGAGGCCTATTTCGCCGCCAAATCCGCCCTGTTCACCCGCGTCCTGCCCCCCGATGGCGTGGCCGTCCTGAACCTGAACGACCCCAAGGGCCAGGACCTCGCCGCCATCGCCACCCAGCGCGGCCTGAAACTCCTGAGCGTCGGCCACGACCCCGCCTGCGACCTGCGCATCCTGGCCCAACGCTTTGATGCCACCGGCCAGGATTTGCGCCTGTCGTGGAAGGGCACGACCCATCAGGTCCGCCTGGCCCTGATCGGCGGGTT
>CAMBWO010000229.1 GCA_945871285.1 Pseudorhodobacter antarcticus
CCAGACACACCGCCGCCGCGTGACCAATCTGATAGGCCCCAACAATCGGGTCCACCTCCTGCATCCCCGTCGCGGCGGCAAAGACCAGATCGCCATCCAGCAGCGTATGCGACGGCACGATCGCCCGCGCCATACCATCCTGCGCCGCCACCGCCATCCGCGTCGCCTGCGCCTGGGTCAGGCGGGCATCCGTCGCCACCACCGCAATCGTCGTTGCCTCCCCCATCCGCTTGGCCGGGACCAGATCGGCAAACCCCGCACCCTGCGGGCTGATCCCCAACCCGCCAAACTCCTCCCCCATCTCCCATGGCGCCGCCCAGAACTGCCGCCCCTCACCCACCGTCACCGACCCCAGCGCATTCACCGCCACCAGCGCCGCCACCGTCACCCCATTGTCCAGCACGACCGAGGCTGACCCCAAGCCCCCCTTCCACCGCCCGGTTGACGCCCCATACCCCGCCCCCGCCGTGCCCAGATCAAACTCCACCCCCGCCGCAGACACCGCCGCCAACCCCAACCCGTAATAGGGGTTGCGCACCCACCCCTTCTCTCCCCCATTCAGCAAATCGAACAAGATCGCCCCCGGCACGATCGGCACCCGCTGATCGCCCACCGCAAACCCCCGCCCCATCGCCCGCAGCCCATCGGCCACCCCCGAACAGGCGTCCAGCCCAAAAGCCGACCCGCCCGACAGAACCAGCGCGTCCACCTCCTGCACCAACCGGTCCGGCGCCAGCAAATCCGTCTCCCGCGTGCCCGGCGCGCCCCCCATCACCGACACCCCCGCGACAAAGGGCCGATCTCCCACCACCACCGTGCAGCCCGACCGCAACACCGGGTCATCGGCATTGCCCACCCTCAACCCCGCCACATCGGCAATCGAATTCCGCGCCCCAACCCGCATTTCATCTTTTCCCAAATATCCCACGGGGGTCCGGGGGTGTGAAACCCCCGGGGCTTGCCACCCGCGCCCCATGCTGCCACGTTCGCGCAAATATAAGGGAGAGACCAATGCAAAAGACAGCCGTCATCACCGCAGGCGGGTCCGGCATGGGGGCCGCCGCCGCGCGGCGCCTCGCAGCCGACGGGTTCAACGTCGCGATTCTGTCCTCCTCGGGCAAGGGCGAGGCGCTGGGCGCCGAACTGGGCGGCCTCGGCGTCACCGGGTCGAACCAGTCAAACGATGATGTCAAACGCCTGATCGACGCCACGATGGCGCGCTTTGGTCGGATCGACGTGCTGGTCAACTCGGCCGGTCACGGCCCCCGCGCCCCCCTGCTCGACATCACCGACGAGGGCTGGCATCAGGGCATCGACATCTACTTCCTGTCCGCCGTCCGCCCGATCCGCCTTGTGACGCCCATCATGGAGGCGCAGGGCACGGGCGGGTCCATCATCAACATCACCACCTTTGCCACCTTCGAACCCGACCCGCTGTTCCCGACCTCGGGGGTGGCGCGGGCCGGGCTTGCGGCCTTCACGAAACTGTTTGCCGACAAATATGCGCCCCAAGGCATCCGGATGAACAACATGCTGCCCGGCTTCATCGATTCCCTGCCGGAAAAGGCCGAATTCCGCGCCCGCATCCCGATGGGCCGCTATGGCACCACCCAGGAAATCGCGGGCACGGTGTCCTTTCTCGCCTCGGATGCCGCGGCCTATATCACCGGGCAAAACCTGCGGGTGGACGGTGGCCTGACCCGGTCCGTCTGACCCCGGTCAAAAGTCGAACAGGTCGCTCAAGAAGCTTTCCTTCTTGCGATAGGGTTTGCGGCCCCGATCGTCGTCATCATCATCGTCCCGGCGATAGCGCGGCGCCTGCGGCGGCTGCATCACCTGCGGCTGCGCCATCTGCGGGGCTTGCGGTGGCACCGGCTGCGGCACCACCGATGCGGCGGCGGCGCGTTCGATGATCTTGTCCAGTTCGCCCCGGTCCAGCCATACACCCCTGCATTTCGGGCAATAATCAATCTCGACGCCGGAACGGTCCGCCATCACCAAGGTCTCGTTGTCAATCGGGCAGCGCATGGTCACTCCTGCAAGTTTTCCTTCAGGTAGGCACCCCAGCGCGCGATGCAAGACCCAACCCGCCGGACCAAGGGCCGATTCATGATCAAACGGCTCGGACCTAGGTCCGTTCAGGCGGGGGCAGCCGGCAGGTATGGTCCATTTACGCGGGACAAGCTCCCCTTCAGAACAGGACCATGAAATGGGCATCGCAAAAATTGAGATCTTCGGCCTGAAGATCAAGATCGCATATGTTGACGGCTCGCGTGAGGATATCCAGGCCGGTCGCTATACCCTCCGCGATGCCGAGGGCGACCGCGTCGAGCGCCGCACCGCCACCGACGAGGACCGCACCCGCCTGCAGGCCCTGGCCGATGCCTTTGTGACAGCCAGCCTGCCCGGCGAAGACGTGGCGATCACCAGCCACACCCAGACCGCCACCGAACTGCAGGTCCGCTATGTCGATGGCCGCGCAGAATCGGTCGAGCTTGGCGTTTATCAGATCAAGAACGCGCAGAACGACACCATCTTTGAGACCACGGCCACCCAGGCCCATACCGACCGTCTTCTGGCGCTGATCGACGATTTCCTGAATGGCGACCAGCCCGGCGCCATCCTGACCGGCACCATCGGCGATGACCGCATTGACGGCGGCAATGGGTCCGATGACATCTCGGGTCAGGATGGCGAGGATGACCTGCGCGGCGAGGGCGGGGACGACACCATCCTTGGCGGCGCAGGCGATGACCGGCTGCGCGGCAGCGCCGGCAATGACAGCCTGTCGGGCGAAGATGGCGATGACCGTCTGCGCGGCGATGGCGACATCCCGGTCGGCGGTGTCGCCGGCGATGACCTGCTGTTCGGCGGGGCCGGGGTTGACCGGCTGGTCGGCGAGGCGGGCAATGACGTGGTGTACGGCGACGCGGGCGATGACCTGGTGCGCGGCGACATGGACAACGACGCGGTTTATGGCGGTGACGGCAACGACAGGGCCCGCGGTGATGGCGGCGATGACAGCGTCTGGGGCGACGCCGGCGACGACCGGGTGGATGGCGGCCTGGGCAACGACACGCTGTACGGCGGTGCGGAC
The DNA here is from genome assembly GCA_945871285.1 of Pseudorhodobacter antarcticus. GTDB lineage: Bacteria > Pseudomonadota > Alphaproteobacteria > Rhodobacterales > Rhodobacteraceae > Stagnihabitans. Next base: position 3,098 of record CAMBWO010000229.1, read on the forward strand.
AACGACCGCGTCAAGGGCGATGCCGGTGACGACATGGTCATGGGGGACGATGGCGACGACCGGGTCGATGGCGATGCGGGCAACGACATGCTGGCAGGTGGCGCGGGCGATGACGACCTGCACGGCGGTCTGGACAATGACACGCTGGACGGCAACACGGGCTCCGACATCTATCACGGCGACCTTGGGGCCGATGTGTTCGTCTTTGCCGCCGATGCCGCCTTTGACAAGGTGGACGACTTCCAGGATGGCATCGACCTGTTCGACCTTTCCGCCTACGGCTTTGCCGATCTGGCCGCCGTTCTGGCCGGGGCGACCGAACATGTCGACGCCAATGGCACCGACGTCTTCCTGGACTTTGGCGGTGGCGACATCCTGAAACTGGACGATGTCACCCTGGCCCAACTGACCGAGGCTGATTTCCTGTTGTAATCGGCCCTTTGCCCTTCAGCCCACCCGCCCGCTCCTGGCGGGTGGGCTGTTGGTTTGCACAGGTGCCTGTGCGACCATCGGCCTTGCCTTGCCCCCGCGACCTGCTACCTCTTTGGCACCCAAACGCGAGGTTGCCTGATGACCACCCCCTATACCCCCCCGACAGTCTGGACCTGGGACAAGGAAAACGGCGGCCAGTTCGCCAGCATCAACCGCCCGATTGCCGGCGCAACCCATGACAAGGTGCTGCCGATCGGCCAGCATCCGTTCCAGCTTTACTCGCTCGCCACGCCCAATGGGCAAAAGGTCACGATCCTGTTCGAGGAGCTTTTGGCCGCAGGCCATGCCGCCGAATATGACGCCTGGCTCATCAATATCGGCAAGGGCGATCAGTTCGGCTCGGGCTTTGTCGATGTGAACCCCAATTCCAAGATCCCCGCCCTGATGGACCGTTCTGGCCCCGAACCCGTCCGCGTGTTCGAAAGCGGGTCGATCCTGATGCATCTGGCCGAAAAGTTCGGCGCCTTTTTGCCCAGCCACGGCCCCGCGCGGACCGAGGTGATCAACTGGCTGATGTGGCAAATGGGCTCGGCCCCCTATCTGGGCGGCGGGTTTGGCCATTTCTTCGCTTATGCGCCGGAAAAATGGGAATACCCGATCAACCGCTTCGCGATGGAGGTCAAGCGTCAGATGGACGTGCTGGACCGGCAGCTGGCCAACAATGCCTTTGTCGCCGGCGATGACTATTCCATCGCGGACATGGCCATCTGGCCCTGGTATGGCAGCCTGACCCTTGGCACCAGCTATGCGAACTCGGCCGAGTTTCTGGACACCGCCAGCTATACCCACGTCAAGGCCTGGGCCGAAAAGATCCTGGCCCGCCCCGCCGTGCAACGCGGCCGAATCGTGAATCGCAGCTTCGGCCCGCTGAACGAACAACTGCACGAACGCCACGACGCATCCGATTTCGACCTGCGCACCCAGGACAAGATCGGCGGCCCGGTCTAGCCGCCGGTCCCACGGTCACGGTCAGTCGTGGTTCGGGCCGTGGTCGCCGTGGTCGTCGCCACCCCGGTCGTCGCTGCGGTTGCGATCCCCGCCATGGTCGTCGCCCCCATCATGGCCCGCCCCGTGCTGGCTTTGATCGTCGTTCAGGTCATGCAGCGGGCCGTCATCGTTCGACCGGCTTGACCGTCCGGTCGTGGGGTCCACCACGAACCGCATCGTCTGCCCGTTCATCAGGGCAGACACCAACCATTGCCCGCGCGATTTGGTGACCTGAACGCTGCTGTAGCCCGCCTGCACAAAGGCCTGTTCAATCACATCCGCATAGCCGGCGGCAAAACCGGTGCTGCCCCAGATCAGGGCGACGGCGGTCAGGGTTGCAAATCTACGCATGTCTATCTTCCTTCATGGGTTTGCTTCGACGCGAAGTCTGCCCCCAGAATGCCGCAACCCTGCCCTTGGGCACAGGGACCAAGGGCGGGCCGGTTCGACCGATTTTGCGTTCATCTTCAGACCAATGGCCCCGCCCGCCGCCGACCTTGGCCCTTCGCGCCCCGCGCCAACTCCTCCCTTGCCCGACCGGGCCTTGGGCCTGTATAACCCGGCGCAGCCGTGGCGATGGCGTCGCCACCTCAGTGCTGCTTTCGTCCTGTACGCCGGGATCTTTCGGGGTCCCTCCAGACCCCATGAGGAGGTCTGTTATGCCCAACACCACCAACCGCCCGCAACAATACCGCTTTCATCAAGGCGACCGCGTCCTGCCCTTTTCCGCGTCCGAATATGACGCCCGGCTCTCCGATTTGCGCTTCATGATGGGCGTGCAGGGGATCGACGCCTGCGTGTTCACCTCGATGCACAACATCGCCTATTATTCCGGCTTCCTTTATTGCTCCTTCGGCCGCCCCTATGGCCTGGTCGTGACCGCCACCGACAGCGTGACCATCTCCGCTGGCATCGACGCGGGCCAACCCTGGCGGCGCAGTCATGGCGACAACATCACCTACACCGACTGGCAGCGCGACAATTTCTGGCGCGCGGTCCAGTCCGTGACAGGTGAGGGCCGCGTGATCGGCTGCGAGGGCGACCATCTGACCCTCGTCCAGTCCGAAAAACTGAACGCCTTCCTGAAACCCTCCCGCGGGGTCGACATCGCGCCGGGCACCATGCTGCAACGCATGACCAAATCCCAGGCCGAACTGGACATCATCCGCCACGGCGCAAACGTCGCCGACGTCGGCGGCTTTGCCATCCGCGACGCCATCCGCGAAGGCGCCCGCGAGATCGACATCGCCATGGCCGGCCGCGACGCGATGGAGCTGGAGATTGCCAAACGCTTCCCCGACGCCGAGTACCGCGACACCTGGGTCTGGTTCCAGTCCGGCATCAACACCGACGGCGCCCACAACCCCGTCACCTCCCGCAAACTCGAGCGCGGCGATATCCTGTCGCTCAACACCTTCCCCATGATCTCCGGCTACTACACCGCCCTCGAACGCACCCTTTTCGTCGGTGAAGTCGACCCCGCCTCGCAGCGCATCTGGGACATCAACGTCGCGGCGCACGAGTTGGGCATCAGCCTCCTCGTCCCCGGTGCCAAATGCTCGGAAGTGACCGCCAAGCTGAACACCTTCTTCGAAGAACACCAGACCTTGCAATACCGGACCTTCGGCTACGGCCACTCCTTCGGCATCCTGTCGCACTACTATGGCCGCGAGGCCGGTCTGGAACTGCGCGAAGATATCGACACAGTGCTGGAACCCGGCATGGTCATCTCGATGGAACCCATGCTGACCATCCCCCACGGCCAACCCGGCGCCGGCGGCTACCGCGAACACGACATCCTGTTCATCACCGAGGACGGGAACGAGGATATCACCAAATACCCCTACGGCTCGGCGTTCAACGTCGTCGGCTGACATCCCGCCCGTCACAAAACCGTCACCCCGCCGTTACCGGGGTGACACCCCACCCCGCTAGCGCAATGGGATCGCAACTGTCCAAAGGATCGACAGATGACCCTTCCCAAAACTGCCCTGACCTCGGTTCTAGCGCTTGTAGCCGCCATGCCCGCCCTGGCCGACGCCAATTTCAACCGCATCGCCAGCTTTGCTACCCCAGACAACATGGCCCAGGGCGAAGACCGCGCTCGCCCGACCTCGGCCGAGATCATCTCGGTCTCGGAAGACGGCATGACGCTGGTCTATACCGACAGCCCCCTGGGTGTGATCGGCCTCATCGACATCACAGATCCCAAATCGCCCAAGGCCCTCGGCAACATCGCGGTGGGTGGCGAGCCGACGACCGCCAAGGTCATCGGCGGCCAGATCTTCACCGCCGTCAACACCTCAGAAAACTTCGTCGCCCCCTCGGGCAAGCTGGTCACCATCGACTTGGCGACCAAGGCGATCACCGCCGAATGCGATCTGGGCGGCCAGCCGGATTCGGTTGCCTCCGCCAAGGACGGCTCCTTCCTCGCCATTGCCATCGAAAATCAGCGCGATGAGGATCTGAATGACGGCGCCCTGCCGCAAATGCCCGCAGGCTTTGTCGTCAAACTGCCGGTCGTCGGTGGCGTCGTTGATTGCGCCGCGATGGTGAAAATCGATATGACCGGTCTGGCTGCCATTGGCGGCGATGACCCGGAACCCGAATTCGTCGACATCAACGCCGCAGGCGAAATTGTCGTCACGATGCAGGAAAACAACCATATCGCCGTGATCGGCGCGGACAACACCATCACCAGCCACTTCTCGGCCGGGACCGTCACACTGGACGGCATCGACGCCAAGACCGACGGCACCCTGAACTTCACCGACAGCAAGGCCGACGTGCTGCGCGAACCCGATGGCGTGAAATGGCTGGATGACACCCATTTCGCCACTGCCAACGAGGGCGATTATGAAGGCGGCAGCCGCTCATGGACCCTTTTTGCCAAGGACGGCACCGTGGTCTACGAATCCGGCGCCAGCCTGGAACAGGCGATGGTCGCCCTGGGCCACTTCCCCGAAAGCCGCGCCCGGTCCAAGGGTGTTGAACTGGAATCGGTCGAAATCGCCACCTTCGGCACCACGCCCATGGCCTTTGTCGCCTCCGAACGCGCCTCGTTGATCGGGGTCTACGACCTGACCGACCCGGCAAACCCGGTG
>CAMBWO010000230.1 GCA_945871285.1 Pseudorhodobacter antarcticus
CGCAGGCTGTGGCCGAAACGCGGGCGGCGTTGGCGTGGTTGCGGGCGGCGGGGGCGCAGCGGTTTTTCTGGAAGTATTGTTCGACCTTTGACAGCACGCCGCAGGGCAATATCGGCCCGGTGGCCGAGGCGTTGATGGCGGATCTGGGGGCGGATCAGACGATTTATTGCCCGGCTTTCCCTGAAAATGGGCGCAGCATCTTCATGGGCAACCTGTTTGTGGGGGAACAGCCGCTGGCGGAAAGCCCGATGAAGGACCATCCGCTGACGCCGATGCGCGACAGCAACCTGATGCGTCTGCTGGCCCCGCAGGTGACACGGCCGGTGGGGTTGGCGAACCGGTTGACGGTGGCCAAGGGGGCCTTGCGCGCCCGGCTGGAGGAGTTGGCGGCGCAGGGTGTGGCGCATGTGGTGGTGGATGCGGTCAGCAATGAGGATTTGGCGCTGATCGCCGAGGCGTGTCAGGCGATGCCGCTGGTGACGGGGGGCTCTGCGGTGGCGGCGCCGTTGCCAGTGTTGTGGCAGGCGCTGGGGCTGCTGCCCAAGGGGACGGGCGGTGGCTTTATCGCGCCCGGGGGCCCGGCGATTGTGCTGTCGGGCAGTTGTTCGGCGATGACGAACCGGCAGGTGGCGGCGTGGTTGGCGGCGGGGCGGCCGGGCTTTCGGCTGGACCCGTTGGACGGGGCCGGGGCGGTGCTGGACTGGCTGGCGGGCCAACCGGCTGACGCCAGCCCGCTGATCTATGCGACGGCGGCGCCTGAGGCGGTGAAGGCGGCGCAGGCGCGTCTGGGGGCCGAGCGGGCGGGGCAGGTGGTGGAGGAAGCGCTGGCCGCCTGTGCCGTGGTGGCGCGGGACCGGGGTGTGCTGCGCTTTGTGGTGGCCGGGGGCGAGACGGCGGGGGCGGTGGCCAAGGCGCTGGGCATCACCCGGCTGGACATTGGCCCCGAGATCGCGCCGGGTGTGCCGTGGTGTGGGGCGGTCAGCGGCGGGCAGGCCATCGCCATCACCCTGAAATCGGGGAATTTTGGCGGCGAAGGGTTCTTTGCCGACGCTTTGGGGATGCCATGACCACGGAAAACTCCCTGCGGGAGCAGATTTGCCTGCTGGCCAAGTCGATGTTTGACCGGGGGCTGACGGCGGGTTCGACCGGCAACATATCGGCACGCACGGCGGATGGCGGGTTGCTGGTGTCACCCACCGGGACCAGCTTTGGCCGGTTGGACCCGGCGCGGTTGGCGCGGTTTGATGCGGCGGGGGGGCAGATTGGTGGTGACAGGCCGACCAAGGAGATGCCCCTGCACGCGGCGTTTTATGACACGCGGGCCTGTGGTGCGGTGGTGCATTTGCACTGCTGTCATGCGGTGGCGCTGTCGACCCTGCCGGGTGCCGATGAGGACAATTTTCTGCCGCCGATCACGCCCTATGCCATCATGCAATTGGGCCGGGTGAAGCTGCTGCCCTATTTCCGCCCCGGCGACCCGGCGATGGGGCAGGCGGTGCGGGGGTTGGCGGGCAAACGCAGCGCCGTGATGCTGGCCAATCATGGGCCTGTGGTGGCGGGCCGCGACATCGAGGCGGCGTGCAATGCCATCGAGGAGTTGGAGGCGACGGCGCGGCTGGCCCTGCTGACGCGGGGGATGGGGGCGCGGATGTTGAGCGGGGCGCAGATCAGCGATCTGGTCACGACATTCGACGTGGAGTGGGACGCATAGCCCCGTTGGCCTTGATCTGCGCCAACCATTTTGTGCCGTATTTTCAGGCATTTCCGGTCACGAAACCGACCGCCTGCGACCCGACCAATCTGGGGCAATCGAGCGGCGCAAGTCGGTTTCCGCATGGGTCTGAACCATCCCGTCAAAAAATTTGAAAGCGCTTTGGGTTACGAATCGTTGACTATTACGATTGTTCAGCAATAATCTTTCGAAGCGCTTCGGACCACTGCGCAGACAGTGGCATATCGGGGCGTTTTGCGGAGGTCGCGCTATCTTGCGCACATCATTCATTTTGGGAGGAACACCTATGTCCTTTGGCTATCGGGGTCGCGCGATGCGGACCGCCGCCGTTGCGGCAATGCTGGCAGTTGTCAGCGCGCCTGTCATGGCTGACGAAATCTTCTACGTCTCGGGCGCTGTCGGCAATGCCGTCGAGAACTTCAAGACGCTGGTCAAGCCGTGGGAAGAGGCCACCGGCCATACCGTCACCATGGTGCCGATGCCCGCCTCGACCACTGACCAGTTCGCGCAGTATCGCCTGTGGCTGGCCGCCGGTTCGGCCGATATCGACGTGTATCAGACCGACGTGATCTGGGCGCCGCAGCTGGCCGACAGCTTTGTTGACCTGAGCGAAGTTGCCAAGGATCTGGCGCCGACCCACTTCCCCTCGATCATCGAATCGCAGACGGTGGGGGGCAAGCTGGTTGCCCTGCCGATCTTTACCGATGCGCCGGCGCTGTATTACCGCACGGACCTGTTGGAGAAATACGGCGTTGCCGTGCCAAAAACCTGGGCCGAGCTGACGACTGCCGCGCAGACCATTCAGGACGGCGAAAAGGCCACCAATCCCGATTTCTGGGGCTTTGTCTGGCAGGGCAATTCGTATGAGGGCCTGACCTGCAACGCGCTGGAGTGGGTCAAGTCGCATGGCGGCGGGCAGATCGTTGAATCGGACGGCACCGTGTCGATCAACAACCCCAACACGATCGCGGCGCTGGAGCAGGCCAAGGCCTGGGTGGGCACGATTTCCCCCGGTGGCGTGCTGGCCTATCAGGAAGAAGAGGCCCGTGGCGTCTGGCAAACCGGCAACGCGGCCTTCATGCGCAACTGGCCCTATGCCTACGGTCTGGGGAATGGCGATGACAGTGCCGTCAAGGGCCTGTTTACCGTGACGACCCTGCCGGTTGGCAAAGAGGGCGATCCCTCGGCCGCGACGCTGGGTGGCTGGAACGTGGCTGTGTCGAAGTATTCGACCAAGCAGGAAGCTGCGATCTCGCTTGCCATGTATCTGGCGGGCCCCGAGGCGCAAAAGCAGCGCGCCATTGCCGAATCGAACCTGCCGACGATCGTGTCGCTGTATGATGACGCGGACATTGCTGCGGCACAGCCGATCATCCCGCAGTGGAAGGACGTGTTCCTGAACGCCGTTCCGCGCCCATCTGCCCCGACCTTGGGCAAATACGCCGAAGTGTCGTCCAAGTTCTTCAACGCTGTCCATGCGACGCTGTCGGGCAATGGCTCGGCTGCGGACAACCTGGCGGCGCTGGAAGCGGACCTGAACGACCTGAAGGGCGACGCCTGGTAAATCCTGGCGGCCATTTAGGCCATGTCTGAAGAAGGGCGGCGTCACCGCCGCCCTTTTTTCATATCCGCCCGGAGAAGCCGGGAGGGGCAAGGGGGGATAACATGACTTCGCCGACATTGGGGCGGGCAAACGATCTGGGGCTAAGCCTGCAACAGCAACGTCAGCGCGCGGCGTTCTGGTTTCTGGCACCCATGGTGGTCGCTTTGTTCTGCGTGGCCGCCTGGCCGCTGCTGCGCACGATCTGGTTTTCACTGACAGACACGTCGATGGACAATCTGTATGGCGGCAAGTTTATAGGGTTTGACAATTACCTGCGGGTGCAGACGCTGTCGAATGGCACGGTGCGCTATCGCGGCACGCTGGTGGACCCGGCCTGGTGGAATGCGGTGTGGAACACGATCCGGTTTTCGGTGGTGTCGGTCACGCTGGAAACCATCATCGGTCTGGGCATCGCGCTGGTGCTGAACGCCGAGTTCAAGGGCCGCGGTCTGGTGCGTGCGGCCATCCTGATCCCCTGGGCCATTCCGACCATCGTGTCGGCCAAGATGTGGGCCTGGATGCTGAACGACCAATACGGCATCCTGAATGACATCATGATGAATCTGGGATTGATCGACACCAAGATCGCCTGGACCGCCAGCAATGACACCGCGATGATCGCCGTGCTGATCGTGGACGTGTGGAAAACCGCGCCCTTCATGGCGCTGCTGTGTCTGGCCGGGTTGCAGATGGTGCCGCGTGACATTTACGAGGCGGCCAGGATTGACGGGGTGCATCCCGTCAAGGTGTTCTGGAAGATCACCCTGCCCTTGATCCGCCCCGCGCTGATGGTGGCCGTGATTTTCCGGATGCTGGACGCGCTGCGCATCTTTGACTTGGTCTATGTGCTGACGCCCAATTCGGCTGCGACGAAGACCATGTCGGTGATCAGCCGTGAAAACCTGTTCGAATTCAACAACTTTGCCTATGGGTCCGCCCAATCGACGCTGCTGTTCGCCATCCTGGCCATCTTCGTGTCGCTGTATATCTGGTTGGGCAAGGTCAACCTGTCAGGGGAGGGCCGGTGATGGATGGGATGAAGCTTTTGAAATCGGCCAGTTTCTATCTGCTGGTCGTGGTGATCGTCGTATTCTCGGTGTTCCCATTCTATTATGCCATCGTCACCTCGTTCTCGACCGGGACGGCACTGTTTTCGGTGCATTACTGGCCGGTGGCCTGGGATTGGTCAAACTATGAATCGGTGCTGGGCGGGCGGACGTTTCCGCGCAACATTTTGAACTCGATCTTCATCTCGTCGGTGACGGTCGCCTTTGCGCTGACGCTGGCCGTGACCGCCTCTTATGCCCTGGCGCGGGTGCGGTTTCGAGGGCGGGCGCTGTTGTTGATGACCATCCTGGGCGTGTCGATGTTCCCGCAGATTGCCGTTCTGGCGGGTCTGTTCGAGTTGATGCGCTATCTGAACCTGCTGAACACACCCTGGGCGCTGATCATCAGCTATACCATCTTTACCCTGCCGTTCACGGTGTGGGTGCTGACCACCTTCATGCGCGATCTGCCGGTCGAGATCGAGGAGGCGGCGATTGTGGACGGCGCGACGCCCTGGATCATCATCACCAAGGTGTTCATGCCGCTGATGTGGCCGGCGATGGTGACGACAGGTTTGTTGGCCTTTATCGGGGCGTGGAACGAGTTTCTGTTCGCCCTGACATTCACCATGACCGAGGTGCAGCGGACGACCCCGGTCGCCATTGCGCTGTTGTCGGGGGCGTCACAGCAGGAAATCCCCTGGGGCCCGATCATGGCGGCGTCTGTCATAGTGACGGTGCCGCTGGTCATCCTCGTTCTTGTATTCCAACGCAAAATCGTCGCGGGTCTGACCGCGGGCGGCGTGAAGGGCTGAAACCATGGCAAAGATCGAACTGAGACAAGTGAAGAAGTCCTATGGCGCGGTGGATGTCATCAAGGGCATCGACCTGGTGGTCAACAAGGGCGAGTTCATGGTGTTTGTGGGCCCCTCGGGGTGCGGAAAATCCACCTTGCTGCGGCTGATTTCGGGGCTGGAGGAAATCACCAGCGGCGACATGATGTTTGACAATGAACGGGTCAACAACCTGATCCCGTCCAAGCGCGGCATCGCCATGGTGTTCCAAAGCTATGCGCTGTACCCGCACATGAACGTCTATGACAACATGGCCTTCGGGATGAAGCTGGCGAAATCCAGCCCCGAGGAGATGGACAAGCGCGTGCGCGACGCGGCCAAGTTGTTGCAGATCGAACATCTGCTGGACCGGTTGCCCAAGCAGTTGTCGGGCGGACAGCGGCAGCGGGTGGCCATCGGCCGCGCCATAGTGCGCGACCCCCGCGTGTTCCTGTTCGACGAGCCGCTGTCGAACCTGGACGCCGCCCTGCGGGTGCAGACCCGGCTGGAGATTGCCAAGCTGCACCATTCGATGTCCGAAGTGACGATGATCTATGTGACCCATGATCAGGTCGAGGCGATGACGCTGGCCGACCGGATTGCCGTGCTGCGCGATGGGTTGCTGGAACAGGTGGGCACACCTGCGGAACTGTATGACAACCCCAATTCGATCTTTGTGGCGGGCTTTATCGGCAGCCCCAAGATGAATTTCCTGACCGGCAAATTCGCCGCCGATCAGGGCTGCACCACGCTGGGGATACGGTCTGAGCACATCGAGATTGTCGAGACTGGCATGTGGACGGGCGAGGTTGTCCATACCGAGGATCTGGGATCGGACAACTATCTGTTCGTCGAGATGGGCGGGGACGAGGCGATGATCGTGCGCCAGCCGGGCAAGTTGAAAGTGGCGCTAGGCGCGACGATCCGGTTGAACCCGATGCCCGGAATGCTGCACAAGTTCGACGCGAACGGCAAGCCGATCCGCTGAGGCTATGGGCCGACCGGGGGTTTCTACCCCCGGACCCCCGAGGATATTTTGGAAAAGATGAAAGGGCTGAAAGATGACCATCCGCGTTACGGTTTGGGGCGAGAATGTGCATGAGCACAAGAACAAGGTTGTGGCCGAGGTTTACCCCCTGACCATGCACGGCACGATTGCCGAGGCCCTGAACCGCGATGCCGGGATCGCGGCGACCACGGTCACGTTGCAGGATGCCGAGCATGGCATGACGGTGGAAAAGCTGGCGGACACCGACGTGCTGATCTGGTGGGGCCATGCCGCGCACGGACAAGTGGACGACAAGATCGTCGAGCGGGTGTGTGATGCGGTCTGGGGCGGGATGGGGGTGATCTTTTTGCACTCGGCCCATTTTTCGAAGCCGTTCAAGCGGCTGATGGGGGCGCCGTGCAACCTGACCTGGCGGGAGGCGGGCGAGCGCGAGCGGTTGTGGGTGACCAGCCGTCAGCACCCGATTGCGGCGGGGTTGCCGGACCATTTCGAGCTGGAATACGAGGAAATGTATGGCGAGCCTTTTGGCGTGCCCGAGCCGTTGGAGACGGTGTTTGTATCGTGGTTCGCCGGGGGCGAGGTGTTCCGGTCGGGACTGACCTACAAGCGCGGGGCGGGGAGCATCTTTTACTTCCGGCCGGGGCATGAGACCTATCCCAGCTATCACGATGGCAATGTGCAGCGTGTCATCGCCAATGCCGTGAAATGGGCGCATAACCCGCACCCGCGGATTGCCAACCCCAATGACGCGCCTAACACGCCGGTGCAAAAGGCGTTGGAGCCGATCGAGGAGCGCGGGCCGCGGTTGCACCATGATGGCGAGGCGGGGTTGCGGTGATGGCGAAACCGGTGCGTTTGCTGATTCTGGGCACGGGCGGCATGGCCAACAACCATGCCGAGGCCTTTGCCAAGATTCCTGGGGTGACGATTGTGGCGGGGATTGACACGCGGCCGGCGCAGTTGGCGGCGTTTCAGGACAAGCATGGGATCGCCCATGGCTTTGCCTCGATTGACGAGGCCCTGGCCTGGGGGCAGTTCGATGCCGTGACCAACGTTACCCCCGATGCCGCGCATTTTGCCACGACGATGCCGGTGTTGGCGGCGGGCAAGCATATCCTGTGCGAAAAGCCTCTGGCGACCAATGAGGCGGATGCGGGGGCGATGGCGGCGGCGGCGGCCAAGGCCGGTGTGGTCAACATGGTCAACCTGTCCTATCGCAACGTCGCGGCCTTGCAGGAGGGGGCGCGGATGGTGCGGGAGGGGGCGATTGGCACGATCCGGCATTTCGAGGCATCCTATCTGCAATCCTGGCTGACCCAAGCTGCCTGGGGGCATTGGGACCGCGAGAGCCAGTGGCTGTGGCGGCTGTCGTCCAAGCATGGATCAAAGGGCGTGCTGGGCGATGTGGGCATTCACATTCTGGACTTTGC
>CAMBWO010000231.1 GCA_945871285.1 Pseudorhodobacter antarcticus
AGGCCGGGTTGCGGGGTTGAGAGAGACGCGCTTGCCCTGCGGCCCAAAGGTGCGTCATCCCGAAAACCCAGAAAGGCACCTCCTTGTCAGCCCCCCAAACCAATATCGAGAAACAGAAAAAGCGGCACCGTGGACCGCTGATCGGCATGGCCTTCGTGGTGATGGTTGCCGTCCCCTTGTTCCTGCTGTGGTTCGCGCCCGAGGAAGAGGAGGGCGTTGACCCGGAAATGGTGGAGCCCCTGCCGACCGAAGGCACAACGCCGCCGACCGAGGGCGTGGCGCCACCCACCGAGGGAACCCCGGCACCGCCGACCGAGGGCACGCCGCCGCCGCCGCCCGCCCCCGGGTCGCCCGGCGTTCGGGTCAGCGCGTCGGGCTGACCTTCCCATCGGTGGGGGCGTACCAGTGGGCGGCAGTGCTGATCTGATCTTCGGTCAGATCACGGACCGCCTCGCGCATCAGATCGACATAGGGTCCGCCGCCACGGGTAAAGTCCTCGGCGGTGAACAGGCGCAGTTGGGTTTCCAGATAAGCGGCGGTCAGGCCTTGCAGGCGGGGAAATGCCGGGCGGGCGAGGGTGGTGGGGCCGTGGCAGGCGGCGCAGATGGCAGCCTCGGGCGGGGCGGGCGGTTGCTCCTGCGGTCCCTGGCCCAGGGCGCGGGCCAGTGTTGTGAGGCTGATGTCTGACAGCGGGGCGGCGGCGTCGTGCATGAAACCGCTTTGCCGGGTGCCACCCCGAAAGGCGCGCAGGCTGTCGGCCAAATAGTCGGGGGTTTGCAAGTCCAGCCGGGGGGCCGCGCCGTCATGGCAGCGGACGCAGGTCTGCTGGCCGGGCGGTGCGCTGATGTCGAGGCCCGCCAAGGCGCGGTATTCGGGTGGTGCCAGATCTGGCAGCACCAGCAGAAAGGCAACCATGGCCCAGACCTCGTCATCGCGGTCGCGGGCGGGCCAGGCGGGCATGGCGGTGTTGCGCACGCCATGCTTGACCGTCAGAAAGGCCACCTCGGGCAGCCAGTCGTCGCGTCTGCGGTGCAGCTTTGGGGCGGGCGGGGTCAGGCGCAGGGCGTCGCCGCGCAGGAGGGCGGCGGGGCTGGCGTGGCACGTGGCGCAGACCAGGTCGTAGTGCACCGCGCCGCGCCGGATCATCGCGGGGTCGGTCAAGGGGGGCACCGCCAGATTTCCGCCGACCTGAAGCACCGCACCCGCAATGGGCGCCAGCGGCAGCACCCCGGTCTGCACCGCGCCAAATCCGGCCAGCAGCAGGGCGATGACGGCGGCGGTCAGGGTGCGTTCGCGCCTCATGCCGGAACCACGGGGCGCAGGACCTGTCTGACCAGCATCAACCCACCCCCCAGATAGACCACCCCGCCGATGGCCAGCATGATCGCCCCGCCCAACTGCTGATTGGCGAAGGTGCCCGGCCCGCAGATCAGGGCATAAAGGTCGCGGGGGGCCAGCGTCATCAGCGCCCCCAGCAGAACCATGTGCATCGAGGTAAAGAACAATTCCAGCGCCCCGGCCAGTGGCGGCCCCGTCAGCGCGACCAGCCAGACCAGCAGGGCGGCGGCGGCGAAGCTGGCCTGTTCCAGGGTCAGGATCATGGGGTTGACCCGCGTGGCGGTATGCAGCGCGGGGGCATGCCAGACCCAGATCACCGCGAAATCGACCATGCTGGCGACCAGCGGATAGACCCTCGGCACCCGCACCCCGCGCAGCCGCTGCGCCAGACCCGCCGCCAGCAGCGGCACGCCGATGCCGACAACCGCCATGTGCAGCGCCATATGGGCGGCAAAGCTGCCGCGCACGAGGCCGGGCAGCGGGCCAGCCCAGGCCAGCACCAGAACCGCCAGACCCGCGTTGATCAGCACCGGCGCGGTCATCGGCAGCTGTCCAGATAAAACACCGGGATCGCGGCATAGATCATCCCGATGGCCGACAGCGCCCCCAGCATCAGGGTCATGTGCCCCAGAAACCTGTGCCGCTCTTCGGGCGAGTTCACCTCGAATTCGAAATCGTTGTCGGTCAGGCTGCGCCTGTAGCGCCGGATTACCCCCGATACCGCCAGCACGATCAGGATCAGCGCGACCCCGGTTGCCGACAGGATCGCGGTTTGCGTGTCGTGCAGCGGGCTGGCGCGGCCCTGTTTTTCGCAGGCGATGGCGGTCCAGACATAGCAAAACAGGAAATGCAGCCCCCAGATCACAAGGGGGGCCAGAACCAGCCCCAGATGGGTGCCTTCGCCGGGTTCTTGATGGGGTTCGGGGGTTTGTGTCATGTCAGATACCCAAATCCGCCAATCACCGCCGCCGTCAGCAGGGCGCTGGCGGTGGTGAAGTGCCAATACAGCGTCACATTCCACAGATCGGCGTCATGGGTCGGCGTCAGCCGCCCGAACAGGGACCGCGCCAGGCAATAGGCTTGCATGATCAGCCCGGCCGCGATGTGCAGCACGACCCACAAGACCAGCGCCCAGACGATGGCCTGATAGCTGTGGGCGGTGGCGTCCAGCCCCGCGAGCCAGGGCCCCGCCATCTGCGCCAGCGCCGCCGCCACACCACCCGCCATCGCCAGACCCAGACAGACCTGCGCCCACCTGACATGGCCCCGCGCATTGACCAGCCGCGCGCCCAGCGTCAGCCCCCAGGTGACAAGGGTCAGTCCCGCCGCCACCAGCGGCCAGCGCCAGCCGGGGCCATCGGTGCCGGGGGGCGGAAAATCGGGGTGGATCGTCCAGAAAAAGAAATAGCCGAAGATCAGCGCCAGAAAGGCGGTCAGATCGCCCGTCATCGTGATGAACATCGCCCACCACCCGGTCGAGGTTGGCCCGGCGCGATAAAGCGGCAGGCGCTGGCCCATGCCGACCTCTTTCACCGGCTTATCGGGGATGATCGCGGTGCCGGTCCATAGCCAATACAGCATCGCCACCATGAACAGCAGGGCCGAGGCCAGCACCGGCAACCACAGGGCAAAGGTTGAAAAGATGAACACCCCGCCCAGGCCCGCGGCAGTCACCATCGGCACCCAGGTCGGCCCCTGGATGCGCAGAACCTGCAACGGCTCGGCGTCCAGAACGGTGGTGACAAGGGTTTCGCGCAGGCCCTCGGGGGCGTCGGGCAGGTAGCCGTCACCGCCTTCGATCCGGCGGGGCAGGTCGGGGTCGTCCCACAGCGGATAGCGGCTGCCGATCTGCGGGATCGCCCGCACGCCGTACACCTGGCCGGGGGCGGGTGACATCCATTCCAGCGTGCCCGCCCGCCACGGATTGCGCCCGGCGGGGGCCCCCTTGGTATAGGACCGCACGCAATCCCAGACGAACAGCAAGAACCCGGCGGCAAAGACGAAGGCGGCGACGCTGGACCACAGGTTGAGCCAGGTCCACCCCATATCCGCGCCATAGGTGAACACCCGGCGCGGCATCCCCAACAGCCCGGTCAGATGCATGGGCAAAAACGCCGCGTTGAAGCCGATGAAACTGAGCCAGAACGACCATATCCCCAGCCGGCGCGACAGCATCCGCCCCGTGACAAAGGGATAGAAATACCAAACCCCCGCCATCACCGGAAACAACATGCCGCCGATCAGGGTGTAATGCAGATGGGCCACGATGAAATGCGTGTCATGCACCTGAAAATCGAACGGCGCGACCGCGATCATCACCCCGGTCGAGCCCCCCACGATAAAGGTCGCCAGCGCCCCCAGACTGAACAGCATCGGCACCGACCGCTGCACCCGGCCCAGCATCACCGTCGCGATGAACACGAAAATCTGGATGCCGGTCGGAATCGCCACCGCCTCGGACGCCGCCGAAAAGAACCCCAAGGACACGCCGGGCAGGCCCGTGGTGAACATGTGATGCACCCAGAGGCCAAAGCTGAGGAACCCGGTTCCCAGCGCCGACAGCACGATCCAACTGTAGCCCGCGATGGGGCGCTGCACGAAGGTCGGGATGATCATCGCCAGCAGGGCGATGGCGGGCAGGAAGATGATGTAAACCTCGGGGTGGCCAAAGATCCAGAACAGGTGCTGCTACAGCAAGGGGTCGCCGCCCCGCGTCACGTCAAAGAACGGCCAGTCAAAGGCGCGCTCCATCTCGAACAGGAAATCCCCGGCGATCAGGGGGGGAAAGGCGAACAGGATCATGCCCCCCACCACCAGCACATACCACGCATAAAGCGGCATCAGATTGATGTGCATCCCCGGCGCACGGCATTTCAGGACCGCCACGATCAGCTCGACCGCCGCCGCAATCGACGCCACCTCGATGAAGCTTAACCCCAACAGCCAGATGTCGGTGCCGATGCCGCCCTGTTCGGTGGACAGCGGCGGATACATGAACCAGCCCGCATCGGGGGCGGCATTGAAAAAGATCGACCCGCAGACGAACACCCCGCCAATCGCATAGCACCAGAACCCGAAGGCCGACAGGCGCGGAAACGGCAGGTCGCGCGCCCCCAGCATCGCGGGCAGGATCAGGATCGCCACCGCCTCAAAGATCGGGACGGCGAACAGAAACATCATCACCGTGCCGTGCAGGGTGAACAGTTGCGCATAGGTGTGCGAGGAGACGAGGTCGTTGTCCGGCACGGCCAGTTGCAGCCGGATGATCAGCGCCAGCGCCCCGCCAAACAGCATGAAGCCAAAGGCCGCGACGATATACCAGACCCCCACGACCGAATTGTTGACATCGCTGAAATAGCGCCAGCCCTTGGGCTGGGCCCAGGCTTTCAGCAGACGGTCGGTTTGCGCGGTGTCTGTGTCTGGCATCAGCGCAACTCCATCAAGGCCGTTACCAGCGCGTCGATTTCCGCTTCGGGCAGCATGGCATAGGCGGGCATGTGAACATCTGGCTTGACCGCCCCGGTTGCGCGCAACCAGTGGCGCAGGGTCGCGGCGGTCAAGGGCAGGGTGGCGGCGCCGATGGTCTGGCGGCGGGCCAGGTGGGTCAGGTCGGGGCCGGCGCGACCGCGCTCCATCACGCCGCGGATGCTGTGGCAGGCGGCGCAGCCCGCACGGCGAAAGGGGGCGGCGTCCACGGTAGCGGGTTGTGCCTCGGCCGCCAGCCAGGCGTCAAAGTCGTCCTTGGGGTGCACCTGCACCACAAAGGCCATCAGCGCGTGGGACAGCCCGCAATATTCGGCGCAAACCCCGCGATACATGCCGGGATCGGTCGGGGTCAGCCGCAACAGGTTGGTCCGGCCCGGTATCGCATCCATCTTGCCGCCCAGCGCCGGGATCCAGAAGGAATGGATCACATCGGGACTGGTGATCACGAATTCCACAACCGACCGGGCGGGCAGATGCACCTCGTTCGCGCTTTCAATCAACGAACCGTCCGGGGTTTCATAGGTGATGCGCCACCAGAACTGTTCGGCGTTGACATGCACCCGCAGATCGGGCGGCTGATCGCCGCGCCAATTGGGCAACAGCGACAGTCCAACCACCAGCAGCGCGGCCAAGGTGACGGACGGAAAGACCACACCGCCCTAGAAGACGAAGCTGTCCGCAAAGCGGGCCGAGGTCGGGCGGCGGCGCCCCAGCACGGCATAAAGGGTGATGCCCAGAACCGCGGCCCAGATCACGGCCCCGGCCACCGCCATGATCCAGAACAGCCGGGCCGCCTCGGCCGCCTCGACGCCCGCCGGGTGCAGCGTGCTTTGCTGCGGCGCGCAGGCCGTCACCACAAGCACGCCCGAGGCCAGCCATCTTCCCCGCGCGGTCGCCCGTCTGTGCATTGCCCCGCCCAATTGTTACGGGATGGGAACGAAATGCGGATGAGTTGGTTCCCCTCTGGGTGCCAGCTTTGTGGTGCCGAACCCAAATGAGGTGCCGCATGCCGCAAAGCAGGGATCAGGATGGAACATTTGCCCGGATCTACCGGACCTTGATTGCGCTGGTCGTGGGGGCAATTGGTGTCGTGCTGGCGGTGGGGGGGCTTTGGCTGATCCTGCTGGGCGGGTCGTGGTATTATGCCGTGACCGGGGTGGCGATGGTGGTGTCGGCGATCTTGCTGATGCAGCGGCGGATGGCGGGGGTCTGGCTGTTCGCGCTGATCTTTGCGGCGACGGTTGTCTGGGCGCTGTGGGAGCGGGGGATGAACGGCTGGGCCCAGGTGCCCCGGTTGCTGGGGCCCGCGATCTTGTTTGTCCTGATCCTGTTCCTGATCCCGCAGTTGGGGAGCCACCGCTTTGGACGCGGACGCTGCGATTTGGCGGTGCAGGTCGTGGTGTCCGGCCTGGCCTTTGGGACGGCGGTGCTGCTGGCGCTGGCGCAACCCCTGATCGTGACCGCGCAGACGCCCCCCGCCGAGGCGGCGCCCGCTATCACCGTCGCTGCCGATGGTGCATCCGGCGCGGACTGGCTGGCCTATGGCGGCACGACGCATGGCACCCGCTATTCGACGCTGGACCAGATCACACCCGCCAATGTGGCCTCGCTTGAACAGGTCTGGACCTACCGGACAGGCGACATGCCGGCCCCTGCGGCCGAGGGCAAGTATTCGTCGGAAAACACCCCGCTCAAGGTGGGCGACAGGCTGTATGTCTGTTCGGCGATGGGCATCGTGACCGGAGTTGATGCGGCGACCGGGCAGTAGGTCTGGCGCCACGACCCGCAGGTGTCGACTGAGGCCATTCCCTATGGCGCGACCTGCCGGGGGGTGGCCTATCACGCCGGACCCGGCGACGCCGCCTGCGCCACACGCATCCTGTGGGGCACCATAGATGCTCGCCTGCTGGCGGTGGATGCCCGCACCGGCACGCCTTGCGCCGATTTCGGCACTGGCGGCACGGTCGATCTGAATCAGGGCATCGGCGACACCGTGCCGGGGTGGTATGCCGTCACCTCGCCGCCCACCATCGTGCGCGGCGTGGCGGTCATGGGGGCGCAGGTCAAGGATGGTCAGGCCGAGGATGCCCCCTCGGGCGTGGTGCGCGGCTATGACGTGGTGACGGGCGCGCTGGCCTGGGCCTGGGACCTTGGCAACCCCGCCCTGACCGGCGCCCCGCCCGAAGGCGAGGTCTATACCCGCGGCACCCCCAACATGTGGACCACCGCCACCGGGGATGAGGCGTTGGGGTTGGTCTATCTGCCCCTGGGCAATTCCTCGGTTGATTACTATGGCAGTCTGCGCTCGGCGCAGGAGAACGAACACGCCGCCGCGCTGGTGGCGCTGGATGCGCTGACCGGGCGCAAGGTCTGGGCGTTTCAGACGGTGCACAGGGATGTCTGGGATTATGATCTGGGCGGGCAGGGGTCGCTGGTCGATTTTCCGGTCGACGGGGCGCCGGTGCCGGCACTGGTGCTGCCCACCAAGCAGGGCGATATCTATGTGCTCGACCGCCGCACCGGTGCGCCCCTGACCCCGGTCGAAGAGCGCGTCGTGCCTGCGGGCGGGGTGGAGCCCGAGTATCTTTCACCGACCCAGCGCTTTTCCACCTATCACACGCTGGCCAAGCCCGACCTGACCGAGGCGCAGATGTGGGGCTTTACCGCGATTGATCAGCTCTATTGCCGCATCCAGTTTCGGCGGGCCCTGTATCAGGGCATCTACACCCCGCCCAGCGCCGACCAGCACTGGATCCAATATCCCGGTTATAACGGCGGGTCCGACTGGGGCGGCATCGC
>CAMBWO010000232.1 GCA_945871285.1 Pseudorhodobacter antarcticus
GTGCGCTTTGTCTGGCTGATGGGGGCGGACAATCTGGTGCAGTTTCATCGCTGGCGGGCGTGGCGGCAGATCATGCATTTGGTGCCTGTCGCCGTTATGGCGCGGCCGGGGGCGGGGTTGGCGGCGCGGTTGTCGGTGGCGGCGCGGACCTTTCGCGGGCAAGAGGCGGCGCGGCCCGAGGGGTTGGGGTTGCGTGACGCCCCGGCCTGGAGTTTTGTGAGCCTGCCGTTGAATGGAGCGTCATCGTCGGCGATCCGGGCGCGGGGGGCGTGGGCGCCTCCGGCGGGAGTATTTGAGCCAGAATGAAGGGGCGCTGCGATGCTGAACATTGATCCGGGCGTTTATGTGCGGCGCGAGGTGTTCCTGGCTGAGCGGGAGGCGCTGTTTGCGACGACGTGGCAGTTGCTGGGGCCGGTGGCGAAGCTGGTCGAGCGGCGGTCTTATGTGGCGACCGAGATTGCGGGCATGAAGGTGTTTGCGGTGCGCAGCAATGACGGGGTGTTGCGGGCGTTTCGCAATGTGTGCCGGCATCGGGGGGCGCGGCTGCTGCCCGAGGGCGAGGGCACGTGCGGGCCGATCCGCTGCCCCTATCACCAATGGCAGTTTTCGGATGCGGGGGAATTGCTGAAGGCGCCGTGGTATGGCGAGGAGGCGGGGTTTGACATGGCCGATTGGCCGTTGGAGCCGATTGCGGTGGGCGAATGGCGGGGGTTGGTGTTTGTCGCGATTGCGCCTGCGGTGGGGTTGTTGGAGCAGTTGGGCGATACGGTGGCGGAACTGGCGGGGGAGCCGATCGAAAGCTATGCCCCGGTGCGGTCCGAGCGGATGGTGTTCGAGGCGAACTGGAAGATTTACACCGACAACTTTGTCGAGGGATTGCATATTCCGGGGATACATCCGGCGTTTCATGC
The DNA here is from genome assembly GCA_945871285.1 of Pseudorhodobacter antarcticus. Taxonomy (GTDB): domain Bacteria; phylum Pseudomonadota; class Alphaproteobacteria; order Rhodobacterales; family Rhodobacteraceae; genus Stagnihabitans. The sequence continues at coordinate 912 of CAMBWO010000232.1, forward strand.
GGCGATAGACTTTGAGGCGTTTCAGACGACGGCGCATGACGGGTTGGTGCGGATGACGGCGCCGCCGAAGGATGGGTTGTGGTACCGGGGCAAGTGGCTGTGGATGTGGCCGAACTGGACGCTGTCGCTGTTTCAGGGTGGGATGAACACCAGCCGGATCAACCCCTTGGACGAGGGGCGGACGGAGTTGATCTATAATTTCTACTTTGATGGCAGTCAGGATGCCGAGGAGCAGGAGCGCACCATTCAGGGCACGCTGGGGGTGGTGCGCGAGGATTTCGAGGTTTGTATCGAGACGCAGAAGAATTATGCGAGTGGCGGCTATCGGCCAGGGCCGCTGTCGCCCCGGCACGAGCGGGGGGTGGCCTATTTTCAGGCCAAGGTGGCTGAGGTTTTGGCGGGACGTTTCGACAGATGACAGTGACGCGGCGGGGGGTTTTGGCGGGGTTGCTGGCGGGGGCGGCGGGGCCGGCGCTGGGCGAGGCGGTGGTGCGGTCGCTGCGGCCTTTGGCGCGGCCGGATGGCGGCAGCGTGTTGACGGCGGGGGCGGAGGGGTCAGCCTCGGGGCTGGTGGGTGCGGCCAAGTTGGGGGGGACGACGGGCTATATCGTGGCCGAGGTCGCAAGCGGGCGGGTGTTGGAGCAGGAGAATGCCGACGCGCTGGTGCCGCCCGCCAGTGTCGTCAAGGCGATTACGGCGCTGTATGGGTTGGACAGGCTGGGGGGCGCGCACCGCTTTGCGACGCAGGTGATGGCGGTGGGGCAGGTCAGTGGTGGGCGGTTGACCGGCGATCTGGTGCTGGTCGGGGGTGGTGATCCGGCGCTGGACAGTGACAGTCTGGGCGATCTGGTCGCCAGTCTGGCGGCGACGGGGTTGCGTGAGGTGACGGGGCGGTTTCTGGCCTATGCCGGGGCCCTGCCCAGTTTTGAGCGGATCACCGAGGATCAGCCGGTGCAGGTGGGCTATAACCCCGGTCTGTCGGGGTTGGGGTTGAATTTCAACCGGGTCAACTTTGAATGGACCAAGGGGGGCGCCACCGTGCAGATGACGGCGCGGGGCGAGCGTTATGTGCCGCCGGTCAAGATGGCGCGGATGCAGGTGGTCGAGCGGGAGGCGCCGCTGTTCGCCTATGCCAGGGGCGATGGGATCGAGGAGTGGTCGGTGGCACGGGGGGCCCTGCGGGCCGAGGGCAGCCGCTGGTTGCCGGTGCGGCAGGTGGCGCCCTATGTGGCGGAGGTGTTCCAGACCCTGTGCGCGGCGCAGGGCATCGGGCTGAGGCGGGCTGAGGTGGTGCAAGCGGTCCCGGCCGCGGCGCGGGTGCTGGTGGCGCGGCAGAGCGACCCGTTGACGGTGATCCTGCGCCAGATGCTGCGGTTTTCCACCAACATCACCGCCGAGACGGTGGGGATGATGGCCAGCGGGGCGGGCAGTCATGCAGGCTCGGTCGCGGCGATGGAGGCTTGGGCGGCGGCGCGGTTGGGGTTGCGGGGGGATCTGGTGGATCATTCGGGACTGGGCGGGCGGAGCCGGGTCACGGCGGCGGGGATTATGCGGGCCTTTGCGGCGGGGGACCGGGCGCTGGGCTTGCGGCCGATCCTGCGCAACATCGGGATGCGGGATGACAACGGCAAGGCGGTCAAGGACAGCCCGATCAAGGTGGTGGGCAAGAGCGGGACGTTGAACTTTGTCTCGGGCCTTGCCGGGTTCATCGAGCCGCTATCGGGGCGCGATCTGGTGTTTGCGATCTTTTCCGCCGATGCGGCGCGGCGGGAGGCGGTCCCCCTGGCCGACCGCGAGGACCCGCCGGGCGAGACGGCCTGGGTCAGGCGGGCGCATCTGTTGCAGGCCAGGCTGATCCGGCGGTGGTCGGGGATGGTTTGAGGGCGTCCAGATCTGGACGGTTTTGGGAAGTGTTTGACATCAAGGGGTTGGGTTTGGCAGATTAACCTGGCGGTAAGGTTTGCTCAGGGAAATTCAATCATCGTGCGGGCGAGGACGCCTTGTTCCAGCCATGTCAGGGCGTCGTTGACGCGGGACAGGGGGATGCGAGCGCCGATCTGTGTGTCGAGGTTCAGGCGGCCCGCGCGGTAGAGGGACAGGATGCGGGTGATGTCGGATTCGGGGATGCCGCCGCCGTAGATCGAGCCGATCAGGCGTTTCTTGGAGCCGGGAAAGCCGATGGCGGGGATGGTCAGGTCGGTGCCTTTGGGGGCGATGCCGACGATGACCACGGTGCCGGCGGGGCGGGTCAGGGCGTAGGCGGCGGACATGGCGGTGGGGCGGCCGGTGCATTCGATTGCATGATCGACGCCGCGGCCGTGGGTCAGGGCGCGCAGGGCGTCGGGGGTGGCGGGGTCTGCGGCGTTCAGGAAGTGGGTGGCGCCGTTCAGCAGGGCGGTTTCGGCTTTGGCGGGGTTGGTGTCGAGGGCGATCACGGTTTCGGCCCCGGACAGGGCGGCGGCTTGCAGGGCGTTGATGCCGACTCCGCCGACGCCCAACACGGCGACACTATCACCGGGGCGCACGCTGGCGTCGTTGACCACGGCACCGAAGCCGGTGGTGACGGCGCAGCCGACGAGGGCGGCGACGGCGAAGGGCACGTCGTCGGGGATGAGGATGCAGCCAGCCTCGGGGACCACGGCGAATTCGGCGAAGGAGGAGACGCAGGAATAGTGGTTCAAAGGGCTTTGGGTGGGGCCTAGGCGGCTGGTTTTGTCCCAGAGACCGCCGCTGACGGCTGCGCCGACATAGGTATCACAGAGGGTTGGGTGGCTGTGCTGGCAGTAAAAGCATTGGCCGCAGTTGGGGGCCCAGGACAGGACCACGCGGTCGCCGGGTTTCACCTTGGATACGCCGGGGCCGCATCGTTCGACCACGCCTGCCGCTTCGTGGCCGGGGATCAGGGGCAGGTCGGAGCCGGTCTTGCCGCGAATGGTGCTGAGGTCGCTGGCGCAGACGCCGGTGGCCTTGATGCGGACCATCACCTCGCGGTCGCGGGGGGCGGCGAGGGTGACATCCTCGATTTGCAGGGGGAGGTCGAAGGATCGCAGGACGGCGGCTTGCATGGGCGACTCCGGTTGCGGATGGGCAAGGGGTCACAGGTTTTGCAGACGTATGCAAGGGGCGTCAGTGGGCGGCGAGGAAGGGCAGGATCTGGGCGGCGAGGGTGGGGGCGGCCTCCTCCTGCGCAAGATGGCCGAGGGCGGGGAGGTTGAGCCATTGGGCATGGGGCATCCGGGCGGCGGCGCGTTCGCTGACGGTGGGGGGGACAGTGGTGTCGGCGGCCCCGGTGAGGAGGAGGGTGGGGGTGGTGAGGCGGGGCAGGCGGGTGAGAAGATCGTCCAGACGCCATTGGGCCATCATGGCGAGGGTGGCGTCGACATGGCCGGGGCTGCGCAGGAGGGTCAGGTATTGGGCATGGCCTGTGGCGTCGATTTTCGAGCCGGTCGAGGCGAGCAGGCTTTCGGCGCGGGCGGGGGTGCCGGACAGGCGGCTGAACATCTGGGCGGCAAAGGGGGTCAGCGAGAGGAGTTTGGCCATGGCGGGGAACAGCCAGCCTGCGACACCGTCAAAGCCGCTGATGGCGGCGTTGATGCCGATGATGGCGTTCAGGGGCATCAGTTCGGACAGGCGCAGGGCCAGCACGCCGCCCGCCGAATGGCCGATGATGACGGTGGGGTGCCAGTTTTCGTGGGCGCAGAGGGTGGCGATGTCGGTGGCCATGGGGTCAAGGCCGCAGCGGTCTCGGGCGCCGAGGCGGGAGAAGCCCTGACCCGGCAGGTCAATGGCGATGGTGCGGTAATGGGGGGCCAGCAGGGGGATCAGGTTGCGCCAGCTGTGCGTGGCGCCGCCTGCGCCGTGCAGGAGGAGGAGGTCGGGGCCATGGCCTGCGATTTGCGCGTGCCACAGGTGCGGCGGGCTGGCGATGCGGCGCGAGGTTTCGCGGTGGGGCCAGGTGGCGGGGATGGTCAGGGGTTGCATCAGTCGCCCAGGGCGAGGGAGAGGGCGGCGCTGAGTTTGCGGGCGTTGGCGCGGGGCAGGGCGAGGTAGGGGGCGTCGAGCAGGTCGGCCAGTTGGCGGAGCGCGGGTTGCGGGCGGTTGGCGATGTCGATCACCAGCGCGGGGATGCCGGAGGCGCGCAGGGTGCGGGCGAGGCGGAGGCTGTCCGCCTCGGCCTGCGCACGGTTGGCGGAGCCGTCGAGGGCGATGTTGCCACGGCCATCGGTCAGCAGGGCGACGGTGGGGGTCAGGCCACGGGCGCGGGATTGCAGGGCGAGGTCGAACGCCATTTTGAGGCCGGCGACGAGGGGGGTGCCACCGCCACCGGGCAGGCCCGCCAAGCGGCGTTTGGTTTGCACGAGGGAGCGGGTGGGGGGCAGGACGAGGTCGGCAGCGGTGCCGCGGAAAGCCACAAGGGCGACGTGGTCGCGGCGGGCATAGGCCTGGGCGAGGAGGAGTTCGACGGCGCCTTTGGCCTCGGCCAGCCTTGCCAGGGCGGAGGAGCCGGAGGCGTCGACGGCGAAGATCAGCAGGCGGTCGGAGGTCTCATTATAGCGTTTCAGGCGGATGTCGTCGGGGCGGATTTCAAGGCGGTGGTCGGGGGAGTGGCGGCGGAGGGGTTGCCAGGGGGCGGCGGCGCGCAGGGTGCCGATCAGGTCGATGCGCTTGCCCGAGCCGGGTTTGCCGGGCCGCGAGGGTAGGGGGCGGCCCCGGTGGTTGCCTTTGCGGGCGGCGCCGGTGCCGCCGGACCCCTTGGCGGCGCGGGCGGCGCGGCCTGCGGCGAGTTTGGCGAGCAGGTCAGCGGGCAGGGCGGCGCGGGCGGCGGCGAGGAGAATGTCGTCGGGGATGTCGGTTTCGTTTTGGGACTGGGGTTCGCCGGGGTCTGGGGGCGGCTGATCGGGCAGGGCGTCCTCGGGGACGGGGGGGACTTCGCCACGGTGGGCGAGGGTCAGTTCAGTGGCGCGTTGCAGGTCCTCGTCGGTGATTTCGGAGTGGCCGTTCCAGGCGGCGAGGGCGCGGGCGCAGGCGAGGGCGAGGAGGGGGGCGCGGAGGCTGTCGATGGTCAGGGTATGGGCGATGCGGGTCAGGGTGGCGATGGCGTCGGGGGGGGTGAGGATGGTGGGGAGGGCGGCGCGGGCGGTGGCGATGCGTGTCAGGTCGATGGGGGAGGATTCGGACCAGGCGATGTCGGTGAGGTCGAGGAACAGGCCAAGGCGGTCGGTCAGGGCGGGGGGCAGGGTTTCGGCGGGCTCGGCGCCTTCATCCAGCGCGATGAGGCAGAAGCCGGGGTCATCGAGGGTGCGGGACAGGCGGGCGGCGAGGCCGGGGGGGCAGCGTTCGGCCATGGTCAGGATCAAGGGGCCGGGGGTGTCGAGCAGGCCGGGGGAGGTGACGACGCGGCCAGCCGACAGGGTGGCGGTCAGGTCGATGCCGCCGAACAGGGCGGTGTCGTCGATATTGGGGTGCAGGCGGCGGGCGGGGGGGAGCGCCGCCGTCACATGGTCGCGCACGGCGCTGGCGCGGGCGCGCAGCCACAGGCCCTTGATCCCCGCGGGGTCGATCGCCAGCACGGTCAGCGCAAGGGTCACGCGGTCCCAGGGGGAGAGCGGGTCCATCAGGGCAGAACCTCATCCACCATGCGGGCGACACGGGTGCCGGAGCCGGCCTCGTCAAGCGGGTCGCGGCGCAGGCGGTGGGAGAGGGCGGAGGCGGCGATGGATTTGAGGTGTTTGCGGGTGACGGTTTTGGCACCCTGGAAAGCGGCCTCGGCGCGGGCGGCGCGCAGGAGGGTGAGTTCGCCGCGCAGACCGTCAGAGCCCAAGGCGATGCACAGGGCGGCGCAGTCGTGGAGGACGGAGTTGGGGATTTTGAGGGTGGGGAGGTGGGCGCGGGCGGTGAGGATGCGGGCGCGCAGGGCCATGTCTTGTGGGACCCATTTGGCCATGAAGGCGGCGTTGTCGTTTTCATAGGCGTCGCGGCGGCGCATCACCTCGACACGGGTTTCGATGTCGCGGGGGGAGCGGACCTCGACCGACAGACCGAACCGGTCGAGGAGTTGGGGGCGGAGTTCGCCCTCCTCGGGGTTGCCGGAGCCGACGAGGACAAAGCGGGCGGCGTGGCGGATCGACAGGCCCTCACGCTCGACCACGTTTTCGCCGGATTGGGCGACGTCGAGGAGGAGGTCGACGATGTGATCTTCGAGCAAGTTCACCTCGTCGATGTAGAGGTAGCCGCGGTTGGCGCGGGCGAGGAGGCCGGGTTCGAAGGCCTTTTCGCCACGGGTCAGGGCGCGTTCGATGTCGAGCGCGCCGACGACGCGGTCTTCGGTGGCGCCGAGGGGCAGGTCCACGACGGGGGTGGGTTTGGTGATGATGTGGCCGGAGCGCGGGCCGGCCCAATCGGGGCAGTCGGCCAGTTTGGCGGAGTTGACAGGGCAGCCTTCGACAACGCTGATTTCGGGCAGAAGGGCGGCGAGGGCGCGGACGACGGTGGATTTGCCGGTGCCGCGGTCGCCGAACACCAAGACGCCGCCGATGCCGGGGTCGATGGCGGTCAGGACCATGGCCTGTTTCATCGCCTGTTGTTCGACGATGGCCGAGAAGGGGAAGGGTTG
>CAMBWO010000233.1 GCA_945871285.1 Pseudorhodobacter antarcticus
AGCGACAGCATCAGGGGCGGCCAGATGTCGGGGCGGTTCCAGGCGACGGCGAACCACTGGGTCGTCAGGCCGGGGGGCGGGAAGGTGAAGGAGCGTTCCTCGGTCGTGAAGGCGTAGAGGAAGATCAAGAGGATCGGCAGGTGCAGGAACATAAGGCCTGCGAAGGCGGCCAGTCTCAGCAGCGGTGAGGCCTCAGAGCGCATCGAAGGCCCCCGCGCGTTTGGCAAGCGCCAGATAGATCAGCATGATCGCGATGGGCACGACCGCAAAGGCCGCGGCGAGGGGGATATTCCCGGCGGTGCCCTGAAGTTGGTAGACCGCCATGCCGATGAAGGAGGCCGAGGTGCCGATGATTTGCGGGATGATGTAGTCGCCCAGGGTCAGCGAGAAGGTGAAGATCGACCCCGCCACGATGCCGGGCATGGCGAGGGGCAGGACGACGGTGCGGAAGGTTTGCCGGGCGGTGGCGCCGAGGTCAGCCGAGGCTTCGAGCATAGAGGTCGGCACACGTTCAAGGGCGGCCTGCATCGGCAGGATCATGAAGGGGAGCCAGGCGTAGGTGAAGGTCAGGAAAGTGCCGATGAAGGAGGTGGACAGCGAATTGCCCCCCACCCCCGGCAGGCTGAGGGCGGCGTTCAGGAGCCAGTCGGTATGGGTCGCTTGCGCGGCCCAGGTCAGGATGCCCTCTTTCGCCAGGATAAGTTTCCAGGCGTAGACCTTGACCAGGTAGGACGACCAGAGGGGCAGCATGATGCCGAGGTAGAAGGCGGCCTTCCAGCGGCCTTTGGCGTAGCGGGCGGCGAAATAGGCGATGGGGAAGGCGAGGACTGCGGAGGCGAGCGTGACGGCGATGGCCATGGCGAGGGTGCGCAGGATCACGTCGGCGTTGGAGGGGCGGAGGAGTTCGCCATAGGTTTTGAGGGTGAATTCGGGGACGATGAGGCCCGAGAATTCGTCGATGGAGTAGAAGGATTGCAGGAGGAGGGCGGCGAGGGAGCCGAGATAGACCACGCCCAGCCAGAGGAGGGGTGGCGTGATCAGCAGCGCCAGCAGCAGGCGGGGGTGGCGCCAGAACAGGGTGGTCAGCTGGTCGGCCAAGCCGCGGGGGGCGATGATGGCGTCAGACATGGGGTGCCAAAGGCTGAGGGCGGGAGCCTCCGGCGGGGATATTTGGGGCCAATATGAAAGGCATCAGGTTTCGTCCATGACATGCAGGGCGGCGGGGTCGAAGGTCAGGGTCAGGGGGGCGCCGATATCGGGGGTGGGAGTGCCCATGGGCAACAGGGCGGCGATGTCCTGGCCCTGGGTGGTGACGGTCACGCGGTTGCCGGCGCCGAGGTAGCGCAGGACGGTGACGGTGCCGGTGATCGGGCCAAAGGGGGCGGGGTGCAGGGCCTCGGGGCGCAGCGACGACCATTTGGCGGGGCCGCCCAAGGATTGGGTGAGCGCGGGGGGCAGGACGTTGGAGGAGCCGACGAAATCGGCCACGAAGCGGGTTTTGGGGTGGGCGTAGATGTCGGTGGGGGTGCCAATCTGGGCAATGCGGCCGTTGTTGAACACGGCCAGGCTGTCGGCCATCGACAGGGCTTCGGATTGGTCATGGGTGACGAAGACGAAGGTGATGCCGAGGCGTTTTTGCAGGGATTTCAGTTCGTCCTGCATCGCCTCGCGCAGTTTCAGATCGAGCGCGCCGAGGGGTTCGTCGAGCAGGAGGACGCGGGGTTCGTTCACCAGGGCGCGGGCGAGGGCGACGCGTTGGCGTTGGCCGCCGGAGAGTTGGGCGGGTTTGCGGTCGCCGTAACTGTCGAGGTGGACGAGGGAAAGCATTTCCTCGGCCTTGGCGTAACGGGCGGCGCGGGCCATGCCTTTGACCATCAGGCCGTAAGCCACGTTGTCGCGCACGTTCATGTGGGGAAACAGGGCATAGTCCTGAAACACGGTGTTCACGTTGCGCAGATGGGGCGGGACGGCCGAGACATCCTCGGCAAAGATGCGGATCTGGCCGGAGGTGGGTTTTTCGAAGCCCGAGATCAGGCGCAGACAGGTGGTTTTGCCCGAGCCAGAGGGGCCCAGCATGGCAAAGAACGTGCCTTCGGCAATGGTCAGATCGACGGCATCCACGGCGCGGGTCGCCCCGAAATGGCGCGACACCGCCCGGAATTCAACGGCAGAGGTCATGGGATCATTTCCGCAAAAGGGACCGGGCAGGGTTCACCCTGCCCGGTTCTTGTAGGATGGGCAGTCCTGCGCATTGCCAGGGCAATGCGCGGGCTTGCCCATCTTGGTTAACGCCCGCCGATCACGCCGATATAGTCGCTGACCCAGCGGTAATAAGGCACGCAGGCGCCCTCCCCTTGCGAGCAGTTCGCGGTCGGGGTGGTCCAGAACCGGATCTGGTCAAAGTTGTCCAGACCGTTGGCGGTGCAGCCCTCGGCGGTTTGCATGCCGCGGCCATCGGTGCAGGCGGCCAGAACGGCGGGGTTGGCGCCGAACCAGACCGACAGGTCGGATTGCAGGTTGGAGGCCAGAGAATGCTCCATCCATTTGTAGGCGCAGTTCGGGTTGGCAGAATCGACATGCATCATCGTGGTGTCGGCCCAGCCCGTCGCCCCCTCTTGCGGGATGGTCGAGGCGATGGGCGTGTCGGCCTTCAAGAGGCCCACCTGGAACGGCCAGGAGCCTGACGCCACCACGCCCTCATTCTTGAAGTCGTCGATCTGGATGAAGGCGTCGTGCCAGTAGCGGCCCACGATGGTGCGCTGCACGCGCAGCAGGTCCAGCGCGGCCTTGTATTGCTCTTCGTTCAGCTCATAGGGCGAGGTGATCTTGAGTTCGGGCTTGTGGAACATCAGGTATTGCGCGGCATCGGCAATGTGGATCGGGCCGTCATAGGCCTGCACGCGGCCGGCGTTGGGCTTGCCATCGGGCAGGTCCATAGGTTCGAACACCACGTTCCACGAGGTCGGGGCCTCTTTGAACACCTCGGTGTTGTACATCAGCACGTTGGGGCCCCACATGTAGGGGGTGCCGTAATGCACGCCATCCACGGTATGCCAGCTGGCATTTTGCAGGCGCGGGTCGACGGTCGACCAGGACGGGATCAGGTCGACGTTGATGGGTTGCACCCTTTTGCCCGCGATCAGCCGCAGGCTGGCATCGCCGGACGCGGTGACCAGGTCAAACCCACCCTCGTTCATCAAGGCGACCATCTCGTCGCTGGTGTTGGCGGTCTTGACATTGACCTTGCAGCCCGAGGCCGCCTCGAACTTGGTGACCCAGTCAAAGGCCGGGTCGCTTTCGCCGCGTTCGATATAGCCCGCCCAGGCCACGATGTTGACCTGGCCTTCGCTGTCGCCGATGGCGGTGATTTGCGCCACAACCGGGCTGGTTGCCACGGCAAGGCCTAGGATTGCCGTTCCCATCAATCTGATCTTTTGCATGTTAAACTCCCTGAGAGTGCCTTTGCGCACGGAACCAATATTCTTGGGTCAGTTGGTCTGACCATCTGATCAAATTATAGGGTAGCCCGCGTTTGGCAACTGAAAAAGCGGTCAGGCGGTGCAGCGCGTCACGAAGGCCGCCAGTTCGCGGTTGAAGCGTTGGGTATCCTCGGCAAAGGGCATGTGGCCAACGCCGTGATAGATCGACAGTTCGGCACCGGGGATCAGCGGTGCACGGGATTGCGCCAGCCCCGGCAGGACCAAAGTATCGCGCGAGCCTTGGGTCAGGAGCACCGGCACGTCCAGCGTTGCCAGCACGGCCCCGTCATCGGGGCTGCGGGTCAAGTGGGCGCGGCGGGTGCGGGGTGTCACGCGCATGTTGTAATAGCGGGCGCGGGCGATGGTCTTTTCCGGCGGAGGCAGGAAAAAGCAGGCGCGCAGGAACTTTTCGACCGCGATGATTTCGCGGGCAAGGTCGGGGCGCAGCATGTCGCGAAAGTGGTCATTGCCGGGGCCGTTGAAGGCGGGGTCGCTGTCCAGTTTCGCGCCGACGTAGTTGATGCCGGCGATGGCCCCCGTCCCATGGTGGCGGACATAGTCATTGATCAGCCGTCCGGCATAGGACCAGCCGACCAGCACGGGTCGGTTCAGGCCCAGCGCGGTGATCACGGCATGGGTGTCGGCGGCAAAGTCGGCCTCGTGCGCGTAGCGGGCTACGTCCTCGGGTTGGTCGGACGCGCCATGGCCGCGGATGTCATAGGCGACCATGCGAAAGCGGGCGGCCAGATCGCGGTCCTCCATTTGCAGATGCCAGCACAGCGAGGCCTGGTTGAAGCCGTGGAGGAACAGGATGGCGGGGCCGTTCGGGTTGCCCGCCTCATATACCGCCAGGTTCAGGCCGTCGGCGCTGGAAATGCGGGTTTGCCTCATTGGGTCAGGTCGGCGACGAGGGCCGCGTGGTGGCGGGCGATGAGGGCGTGATAGGCGGCCAGGCGTTCGGGGGTGAAGTGGTGTTCCTCGGCCAGCAGGTTGACGGTGGCCAGCACGGTGCCGTCGTGGACGACCGGCACGTTGATGCACGACCCCAGGCCCATCGAGGTGATCAGCCCATGGTCAAAGAAATAGCGGGCAAATTCGGGGGCGGTGTTGGCGACAAAGGTTTGCTGGCCGGTGATGCAGAAGTCGTGCCAGCCGTCGCGGGTCATCGGTTTGGTGCCCGCCGTGGGGTATTCGACGGGATGCGAGGTATAGGCACGGCGGGCAAGGTCGGCCTGGGTGTCCAGCGTGGTGATGGTGAACAGGCGGGTGCCAAGGGCGGCGCAATCGGCGTGGAGGGCGGCAAAGGAGGGGGTCATGGCGGGCCTTTGGCTCAGGGTTGCGGGCGGTAGGGGTAGGGGCGGCCAAGCAGGCGGTGCCAGACCATGCCGGCCAGCACCAGAGCGGCGCTGCCTGCGGCCACCGGGCTGAGGGCAAAACCAAGGCCGGGGGCGGCAAGCACGGTCGCAATCGCGACGGCCCCGCCAGGCGGGTGGAGCGACCCTGTCAGCGCCATCGCGATGATCGCCAGCAGCACGGCCAGGCAGATGGCGATCAGGGGTGGCGGGCCCAGCAGCAGCACGGTCAGGGCGGCCAGTGCGGACACCGTGTTGCCCACCACAACGGGCCAGGGTTGGGCCAGCGGGCTGCCCGGCACGGTAAAGATCAGGAAGGCCGAGGCGCCGAAGGGGGCGATCAGGGCCGTGTGCCCTGCCCCAAGGCCCCAAAGCGCCAGAGCCGCCATCAGCAGACCCAGCGCCGCGCCTAGGGCTGCCCGCCCCAGTTCGATCGCGGGCAGGCCCAGCCGGATCGGGCCGAAACCCTGCCACCAGCCCATCACACCGCCCCCGCGTGCCACCGGCCTTCGGCCATGACGACCCAGCCCTCTTGCGGGCCGGGCGGTGGGGGGGCGGTGCCTTGCCAGAACATCAGCAGGATGTGATCGGGGTCCTTGGGATGCTCGACCGGGGCATAGGCTTGCCAGATCAGGCTGAAGCCCTCGGCCAGCAGGCCCTCGGCGTAAAAGGCGATCTCTTCGGCGTCCAGAAGTTCGGTGGTGTCATCTTGCGCTTGCCATTCGTCCCCCTCGGCCCAGACGACGGCGCCCTCGACATCGGGGTGTTTGGCGGCCAGGCGGGCCAGCGGGGTGAGGAAGGCTTCGAGCGGGGTCATGGGACGGGTCCTGCGGGCGGATCAGGCAGGCATGGCGCAGCTTTTGCGATTGGGCAAGGGGGGTTTGCGGGTGTCCAGATATGGACACTTGGGGAAAGTGTTTCAGATCCGAGGGTTAGCGTTTTTCATTAACCTGGTGTTAAGTGGTGAGAGCGGTCTTGGGGGCTGGCCGAGGCGGGGGTTTCACACCCCCGACAGCCTTGCCGCAGGGGCAAGGCTGTTCCCCCGTGGGATATTTGGAAAAAGATGAAGGGGGTTATTTGAGGCGGACGCAGGCAGCGGCGCCAACTCCTTCAAGGCGGAACTTGGTGGGTCGGGCTGACAGGAACTTGAGCCAGGTCTTTTCGGGGGTATCGCCGATCTTGAAGGGTTCGTGCCGACGAAGTTCGGTGTTGAGGGCGGGAATCGAGAGCCCCTTTGGATTTGAATTTCCTTTCAGGATTTCGACAATGCGGGCCACTATGGCGCCGGCGGGGTCGGGAGAGGTGACAGGTTTGAGCACCTTGGGGATAGGTGGCGGCTGGGGCATGGCCAGCAAGGGCTGCGCGGGTGGATGGGCAGGCAGGGTCAACACCCCCCAATATGCAGCGCGCAGGTCGGCGCATCTGGTTCCGTCGGCAAGCAGACCATAGACTGGAAAGCCGCGTTCGCGCAGTTTCAGGGCGACATGGGTGTAATCGTTGTCCGAAGAGGCGATGACGATGCAGTCGGCCCAACCGTCCAATGCCAGTTCCATGGCGTCGATCGTCAACAGCAGGTCCGCCGAGTTCTTGGTGGTCGTAGCGGGAACCACGCGAAAGCCCGGAGCCGTTGACCAGCCCTTGGCCTGCACGTCAGCTAGTTTGCCATAGACCCGGCGGATCAACAGATCGCCCAAAGCCTCGGCCTTGGCCAGAATCGCATCGGCCTGGCTGGCGGGCAGGTTCTCGCCATCGACCAGCAGTGCCACGCGGCGGCGGGGCCTGTCGGACGGGTCGGGCGCCAGCAGCGGGGCAGATATCACGTTCATCAGGGGGTCCAGGCTGTTTTGCCCTGCATCCCCCAGAAATGTGGCCAATTTGAGGGGGCGACTTGTAGGATGGGCAGTTCGGCTTTCCCCTGTGGGGAAAGTCGGTTTGCCCATCTTGGTCAGGCCGGTCTAGCCGTTTTCGCGCAGCACTGACCCCGCCAGGTATAGCGAGCCGCAGATCAGGACGCGGGCGGTGGGGTCTTTTGCAGTGATGGCGGACAGGGCCTGCGCCACCGAGGGGGCGGTGGTGGCGGGGATGCCGGCGGATTGGGCGGCGTCGCGGGTCACTTCGGCGGGCAGGGTGTTCTTCTCGCCGGGGATCGAGACGGCGGTCAGGGTGGTGGCTTGCGCGGCGAGGGGTTGCATGTAGCCCAGCACGTCTTTGGTGTTCAGCATGCCGCAGATCAGGTGGGTGTCGCGGCGGGTCATGCGGGCCAGGGTGGCGGCGATGGCTTGGCCGCCGGCGGGATTGTGGCCGCCGTCGAGCCAGAGTTCAACCTGCGGTGCCGCGTCGACCAGCGGGCCGTGGCGCAGGCGTTGCATTCGGGCGGGCCAGACGGCGCGGGTCACGGCGGCTTCGCAGGCGGCGGCGTCAAAGCCGAGGTGGCGCAGGGCGGCGAGGGCGGCGCCGGCGTTCTGGATCTGGTGGGGGCCGGGCAGGTTGGGCAGGGGCAGGTCCAGCAGGCCGTTTTCATCCTGAAACACCAGGCGGCCATGTTCCTGCGTCACATGCCATTGCTGGCCAAAGGCGAGGACCGGCGCGCCCATCCGGGCGGCTTGGCGTTCGATCACGTCCAGCCCCTCATCGCTTTGCGGGCCGATCACGACGGGCACGCCGCGTTTGATGAT
>CAMBWO010000234.1 GCA_945871285.1 Pseudorhodobacter antarcticus
GCGGTGATCTGCTTTTCGGCGATTTCCTTGACCGAAACCTCGGAGGCGCCTTTGGCGCGGAAGATTGCAAAGGTGACGACGGGTTCGCCGTTCAGGCGCGAGAAGGAGCGGAGTTCCTCATAGGTATCCGTCACGGTGCCGAGGTCGGAGAGTTTGACATGGCGGCCATTCGGCAGCGCGATGGAGGTGCCCGCAAGGCCGCTGACGGTTTGCGCGTCGCCGATGGTGCGGATGGCCTGTTCGCCGGCACCCACTTCCGAGCGGCCCGAGCCGAGGTTGGCGTTGGTGGCGCCCAGCTGTTGGCTGACGGCGCCGGCGGTCAGGCCGAAGCTGTCGAGCTTGGCGCTGTCGAGTTCGACGCGGACCTCGCGGTCGGCACCGCCGTAACGGTCGACGCGGCCAACGCCGGTGCGGCCCTGAAGGGCGCGTTTGACGGTGTCATCGACGAACCAGGACAGTTCCTCGAACGTCTTGTTGGGGGCCTTGACGGCGAAGGTCAGGATGGCCTGCCCTTCCACGTCGATGCGGGTGACGGTGGGGGGTTCGATTTCGCCGGGCAGGGAGTTGGCGATGGCGTCTATGGCGTCCTTGGTGTCCTGGACGGCCTTGTCGGTGGGGATTTCGATGCGGAATTCGACGGCGGTGGTCGAGACGCCGTCATTGACGGTGGAAATCACGTTTTTCACGCCAGTGATGCCCGCGACGGCATCCTCGATTTCCTTGGTGACCTGGGCTTCCATCTCGGAGGGCGAGGCACCGGGCTGGACCACGGTGACGGCGACCAGGGGGATGTCGATGTTGGGGAAGCGGGTGATCGGCAGGGCGTTGAAGGACTGCCAGCCGACGACCATCAAGAGGAAGAAGGCGAGGAGGGGGCCGACGGGGTTGCGGATGGACCAGGCGGAAAAGTTCATGGGTCAGGCCCCCTTAATTGGTGGTTTCGGCAATCGGGTTCACCCGGTCGCCGGCGCGGACAAAAGACCCCGCTTTGGTCACAACTGTGTCGCCAGCGGCAAGGCCAGACAGAACCTCGATCCAGCCGCCGTCGCGGATGCCGGTTTGGACCAGCACGCGGGCGGCGGTGCCGTCCTTGATGACCATCACGGCGTCGCCGTCGGCGGCGGAGGAGACGGCGGTGACGGGGACGGCGAGGGCGTCATGGGCGGTGACGAGGATGACAGCCTCGGCATACATGCCGGCGCGGGTGGCGGTGGTGTCGTCGATGGAGATGCGGGCGGCGCCGAGGCGGGAGGTCAGGTCGATGGTGGGTTCGACCAGGCGGACTTTTCCGGTGATCTGGGCAGCCCCCGAGGCGAGGGTCAGGGTGACGGGCTGGCCTGTCTGCACGCGGGCGAGGTCGGATTCGGCAACCTCGGCCTTCAACTCCAGCGCGCCGTCGCGGATGAGGACGAACAGCGGCTGGCCTGCGGCCGAGGCGACCTGGCCCAGTTGGGCGTTGCGGGCCGAGATGATGCCGGAGACCGGGGCCACGATGTTGGTGCGGGCCAGTTGCAGATCGACATTGGCCATCTGGGCGGCCTGAAGGTCCTGTTGGGCGAGGGCGGATTGCAGCGCCTGTTCGGCCACGGCGACGCGGGCGGCGGCGGAATTGGCGGCGGTCTGGGCGGCGTCATTGGCGGCGGTGGAGACGGAGCCCTGTTTGAAGAGCGCGGCCGAGCGGTCGGCGGCGCGCTGGGTATCGGCGGCGGAGACCGATGCATCGGCCAGTTGGGCCTGAGCCTGCGCGATGGAGGCGGCGACGGCGGCGGTGTTGGCCAGAACCTGCGCCTTTTGCAAGGTCAGGGTGGCGGTGGAGAGGGTTGCCAGCACCTGGCCCGCCGCGACGGTATCGCCCACATCGGCCAGCAAAGCCTCGACCGGTTGCCCTTCGATCAGGGGGGGCACGTAGACCTGTTCGACCGGGCCGATCAGACCGGAGGCCAGCACGTGATCCTCGACCCGGCGGGTGCCGACGGTCGAGACGGTGATGGCGGGCAGGGTCGTGGCGGCCGGTTCGGCGGTTTGCGCCAGAACCGGGGGGGACAAGGTCGACAGGGCAAGCAGCAGGGGAATGGCGAAGCGCATCGGGTCAGGCTTTCTGGGCGGAAGTGATGACGTCATCCAGCGTCTGGTCGATAGTACGGATGATCATGGCTTTCAGTTCACTTTGGTCGCTGCCCCGGTTGCACGACAGGCAGGAGGCCGATTTGAACAGCATCACGAGGAAGGCGGCGGAGGCGGAAAAGCGCCGGGTGGCCTCGTCTTGGGTGAGGCCGGTTTCGGCGGCGAAGACGGCGGTCAAGAGCCCGGCCACGCCCTGTTCCATGCGCTGCGCTGCGGCGCCGATCTCGGGCGAGCGGCGGGCGACGGCCTCGATCTCGGACCAGAGATCCGGGTCGTGGTCGTGGACGGTGCCGTCGATGCGGTGGCGCAGACCCTCGCGCAGGGCCAGCATGGGGCGGGGGGCGGCGAGGATGGCCTGAAAGACATTATGGATGTCGGCCAGATCATATTCGATCAACGCATGGACGATGGCGGATTTTGAGGGGAAGTACCGGTAGAAGTTGCCCACGCTCATGCCCGCCGCACGGGCAAGGTCCTGCATCGAGGCACCGTCGAAGCCTTTTTCGACAAAGGCCTGCCGGACCGAGGCCAAAATCTCGGCGCTGCGCTGGTCGGGGGTGGGGGGGACGGGGAGTTGCATGGGGGGGGCGGGCCAAGAATGAACGTTCATTCTCGACTTAGACGAGTTTGCCGCCACGTCTAGGGGGGCGTGCAGCGGAATTGAAACGGTGGCATTCGCGCCGCAGTGCAGCGAAGGGCGCGACAATTGCGGTCAAGGGCAGCGATTGTTGCAGTGGGCGGCGGGGCCGTGTATCACCGCCCTGGTCTTGCTCATGCTTTTGGAGATGCGGAATGATGCGTCGGGTTGTTGTTACGGGTCTGGGGTTGGTCACGCCGCTGGCATGCGGGGTCGAGGCGACCTGGAGCCGGCTGTTGGCCGGGCAATCGGGCGCGGGACCGATCACGCGGTTTGATCCGTCGGGTGTGATCACGCAATATGCCTGTGAGGTGCCACGGGGCGACGGCCAGGACGGCACCTTTAACCCCAATGACTGGATGGAGCCCAAGGACCAGCGCAAGGTGGATGATTTTATCATCTATGGCATGGCGGCGGCGGTGCAGGCGGTGCGGGATTCGGGTTGGGAGCCTGCGAATGAGGAGGAGCGTTGCCGGACGGGGGTGATGATCGGGTCGGGCATTGGCGGGCTGGCGTCAATTGCAGAAACCGCGCTGCTGATCCGGGACAAGGGGGCCAAGCGGGTGTCGCCGTTCTTTATTCCCGGCAGTCTGATCAACCTGATTTCGGGGCAGGTGTCCATTCGGTTCGGCTTTAAAGGGCCGAACCATGCGGTGGTGACGGCCTGTTCGACCGGGGCCCATGCGATTGGCGATGCGGCGCGGTTGATCCAGTGGGGCGACGCCGATGTGATGATTGCAGGCGGCGCGGAAAGCCCGATCTGCGAGATTGGCATTGCGGGCTTCAACGCCTGCAAGGCGCTGTCGACCAAGCGCGCCGATGACCCGACCAAGGCCAGCCGCCCCTATGATGCCGACCGCGACGGGTTCGTGATGGGCGAGGGCGCGGGGATCGTGGTGCTGGAGGAGTATGAGCACGCGGTCGCGCGGGGGGCCAGGATTTATGCCGAGGTGGTGGGTTACGGCATGTCGGGCGATGCGCATCACATCACGGCGCCGTCCGAGGATGGCGAGGGCGGGTTCCGGTCGATGCAGATGGCGTTGAAGCGGGCGGGGCTGCAACCGTCACAGATCGACTATATCAACGCCCATGGCACGTCGACCATGGCGGACACGATTGAACTGGGCGCGGTCGAGCGGTTGCTCGGTGATGCGGCGGATACGGCGACGATGTCATCGACCAAGTCGTCGATCGGGCATTTGCTGGGGGCTGCTGGCGCGGTGGAGGCGATTTTCTGTGTGCTGGCGATCCGCGATCAGGTGGCGCCGCCGACGATCAACCTGGACAATCCGGCGGTGACGTCGCGGCTGGACCTGGCGGCGAACAAGGCGGTCAAGCGCCGCGTTGACGTGGCGCTGTCGAATTCGTTCGGCTTTGGCGGGACGAATGCCAGCCTGATCTTGGGGCGGGTGGACTGATGTGGCGCAACATCGCCTCGAACGCGTTGACGCTGTTCATTGTGGTGCTGGTCCTGCTGTCGGGTTTGCTGACCATGGGGCGCAAGATGTACAACGACCCCGGTCCGCTGGCGCAATCAGTCTGTTTCAAGGTGGAACGCGGGGCGACGTTGAGTGCGGTCAGTCAGGGATTGGCGCAGGCCGGGGCGATCAGCGATGCGCGGATCTTTCGGATCGGGGCGAATTATTCGGGGCAGGGGGATGAGCTGAAATTCGGGTCCTATCTGATCCGGCCGGGCGCCTCGATGGTCGAGATCGTCTCTTTGGTGACGACGGGCGGGCAATCGACCTGTGGGCAAGAGGTGAATTATGTGATCGGGGTCGCCTCGGCCCAGGTGACGTTGCAAAAGCTGGACCCGGCGACGGACCGCTATGTCGAGGTGGTGAAGTTTGCGCCGGGTGTCGATCCGGTGCCGGTGGAATATACCGAAGCGGCAGCGGATGCCGATCTGCGGTGGCGGGTGACGCTGGCCGAGGGGGTGACGTCGTGGAACGTGGTTGAGGCGTTGAAGGCGGCCGATTTCCTGGAGGGCGAGATTGCCGAAGTGCCGCCCGAGGGGACGCTGGCGCCCGAAAGCTATGACGTGGTCAAGGGTGCGGATCGGGGCGAGTTGCTGGCGCAGATGGCGGCACGGCAGACCGCGACGCTGGCCGAGTTGTGGGCGAACCGGGCCGAGGGGTTGCCCTATGCCACGCCGCAGGAGGCGTTGATCATGGCATCCATCGTCGAGAAGGAGACGGGGATTGCGGCCGAGCGCCGCCAAGTGGCGTCGGTGTTCCTGAACCGGTTGGCGCAGGGCATGAAATTGCAGACTGACCCGACGGTGATTTATGGCGTGACCAAGGGGCAGGGGATTTTGGGCCGGGGGTTGCGGCAGAGCGAGTTGCGGCGCGAGACGCCATGGAACACCTATGTCATCGACGGGCTGCCGGCCACGCCGATTGCCAACCCCGGCCGGTTGTCGATTGAAGCGGCGCTGAACCCGGACACGACGCCCTATATCTTCTTTGTGGCCGATGGCACGGGGGGCCATGCCTTTGCGGTCACGTTGGAGGAGCACAATATCAACGTGGCGCGGTGGCGGACGATTGAGGCGAGCCAAGGTGTGCCGGTGGAGGAGTGAGGAAGATGGGCGAATCGCCCATCCTACAAGTTAACGCAAGGTTAACCGGGCGTCCCGCAAGCCATTGATTGCATTCGATTTTTTGTTTGACTTTGCGTCCGGTCCAAAGTATAGATTGTGACATGCTGGAAGAGGTGGGCAAGCGGCGCGGGGGTGACCCCGGGGCCGCTTTTTCATGTCCGATGCAGGGCAAGGAAAGGCGGGTTGGGCGGGATGAGCATCAATTTCTCCGCCGGGGAAAAGGAGCCGGTCAATGTTCTGGCAACGACGGAGGCCGCGCTGGTTGACGCGGCCGAGGAGTTGGCGCGGTTGATCGACCGGATCAAGGCTGGAAAATTTCTAGAAGCCAAGGCGACGCCCGATGCGGTCAAGGGGCTGCACCGGGCGTTGGAAGTTGTGGTGTTAGGGAAACGCGATGTTGAAAAACTCTGCAAGCAGGTTACCGGGACTGTCGGAGCCACCAGCCTCGACTTTCACGCCGCGCGGGATGAAATCGGGCGCAGGCTGGCTCGCCTCCGCGACGCAGGAGGAGGTTGACGCATTTCTGGGGGGATTGAGCGACAACGCGCTCTTGTCGCTGCCCTGGATGTTCGAGTTCTGGGCGCTGCCGCATCAGTTGCCTCCGGAGGGGGCCTGGAAAACATGGGTCATCATGGGGGGGCGTGGTGCGGGCAAGACGCGGGCCGGGGCGGAGTGGGTCCGCTCGCAGGTCGAGGGGGCGTTGCCGGGCGACGAGGGCGCGGCGCGGCGGGTGGCGTTGGTCGGTGAGACGATTGAACAGGTGCGCGACGTGATGGTGTTTGGCGACAGTGGCATCCTGGCCTGTTCGCCGCCGGACCGTCGGCCGGAGTGGCAGGCGACGCGCAAGCAGTTGGTTTGGCCGAACGGGGCCGTGGCGCAGGTATTTTCGGCCCATGAGCCCGACAGCCTGCGGGGGCCGCAGTTCGATGCGGCCTGGGTGGATGAGTTGGCCAAGTGGAAGAAGGGGCAGGATACCTGGGACCAATTGCAGTTCGCACTGCGGTTGGGCGACAATCCGCGGCAGGTGGTCACCACGACGCCGCAGAATGTGGGGGTGCTGAAGGCGGTGTTGAAGAATCCGTCCACGGTCAAGACCCATGCCCCGACCGAGGCGAACCGGGCTTATCTCGCGGCGTCGTTCCTGGACGAGGTCGAGGCGCGCTATGCCGGGACCACCCAAGGAAAGCAGGAGTTGGAAGGGTTGCTGCTGGAGGATGTCGAGGGGGCGATGTGGAAGGCGGCGGGGTTTGATGCCGGCCGCGTGACCGAGGTGCCGCATCTGACGCGGATCGTGGTGGCGGTGGACCCGCCGGTGACGGGCCACAAGGGCAGCGATGAGTGTGGGATCGTGGTGGTGGGGGCCTTCACCGAGGGGCCGCCGCAGGATTGGCGGGCGGTGGTGTTGGAGGATGCATCGGTCACTGGCGCCAGCCCCGAACAATGGGCGCGAGCGGCGATTGCGGCGATGGACCGGCACAAGGCGGACCGGCTGGTGGCGGAGGTCAATCAGGGCGGTGATCTGGTCGAACGGTTGATCCGGCAGATTGACCCCCTGGTGCCCTACCGCGCCGTTCGCGCCTCACGTGGCAAGATGGTGCGGGCCGAGCCGGTGGCGGCGCTGTATGAGCAGGGCCGGGTGGCGCATGTCGCGGGGTTGCGGCGGCTGGAGGAACAGATGTGCCAGATGACCAACCAGGGGTATCAGGGCAAGGGGTCGCCGGACCGGGTGGACGCCCTGGTCTGGGCGCTGACGGATCTGGTGATCGAGCCGTCGGAGAAGCATCGGCGGCCGCAGGTGCGCAGCCTGTAAGGGCGGTTCCGGCTGAGGCGGTAGAGCCTCCGGCGGGGATATTTATGAAAAGATGAATGGCCGGGCCTTGGGGTCCGGTTTGGTGGAGTGTGCTGCCGCCCCTTTGGGCAGCGGTTGGATGGGCTTTGGCCCCACGGGAACAGGAGTTGGCGGATGGTCTTTGATTTCCTGCGGCGCACGCCAGAGGCGGGGCCGCCCATTATGGCTGTGGAGAAGAAGGCCAGTGCCACGGGGCGTGTGGTGGCCTGGGGATCATCGG
>CAMBWO010000235.1 GCA_945871285.1 Pseudorhodobacter antarcticus
AACCCCGCGCCCGCCGGTATAAAATCCAGGAGGTCGTCAAGGTCCGCCAGATCTTGCTGGTGCAGGTCGTCAAGGAGGAGCGCGGCAACAAGGGCGCTGCCCTCACCACCTACCTCAGCCTTGCTGGCCGTTACTGCGTCCTGATGCCCAACACCGCCCGTGGCGGCGGCATTTCCCGCAAGATCACCGTCGCCGCCGACCGCAAGAAGCTCAAGGAAATCGCGGGTGAGATCGAGGTGCCGGAAGGCGCGGGTCTGATCATCCGCACCGCCGGGGCCAAGCGGACAAAGCCGGAAATCAAGCGCGATTATGAATATCTGATGCGCCTCTGGGAACAGATCCGCGAACTCACCCTCAAATCCATCGCCCCCGCCGCGATTTATGAGGAAGGCGATCTGATCAAACGCTCGATCCGCGACCTCTATTCCCGCGAAATCGACGAGATTCTGGTCGAGGGCGAGGCCGGCTTCCGCACCGCCAAAGACTTCATGCGGATGATCATGCCCTCCCATGCCAAGGTCGTGCAGCCCTATCAAGACAGCATGCCCCTCTTCGCCCGCTTCCAGGTCGAATCTTACCTCGGCGGCATGTTCAACCCCACGGTTCAGTTGAAATCCGGCGGTTACATCGTGATCGGCGTGACCGAAGCCCTGGTTGCGATCGACGTGAACTCTGGCCGCGCTACCAAAGAGGGGTCGATTGAAGACACCGCTTTGAAGACGAACCTTGAGGCCGCCGAAGAAATCGCCCGCCAGTTGCGCCTGCGTGACCTGGCCGGTTTGATCGTGATCGACTTCATCGACATGGAGGAGCGTCGCAACAACCTCGCCGTCGAGAAAAAGATCAAGGACAAGCTGAAAACCGACCGCGCCCGCATCCAGGTTGGCCGAATCTCGGGCTTTGGCCTCTTGGAAATGTCGCGTCAACGCCTGCGGCCGGGGATGCTGGAAAGCACCACCCAGCCCTGCGCCCATTGCCATGGCACGGGTCTAATCCGGTCGGATGACAATCTGGCCCTGCAAGTGCTGCGCGCCCTGGAAGAAGAGGGCACGCGCAAGCGGTCCAAGGAAGTGCTGCTGAAAGCGCCCGTTGGCATCATCAACTTCCTGTTCAACCAGAAACGCGAACATCTGGCCCTGATCGAGGCGCGCTATGGCATGGCCGTCCGGCTCGAAGCCGACCCGGCCCTGGTCAGCCCCGATTATTCGATTGAAAAGTTCAAGACCGCAACACGTGTCGTTCCTGTCAGTTCGGTCATTTCCGGCAACGCCAGCCTGATGGGCGCCGCCGTGGATGAATACGAGGATCCCGATCTGCCGGAAGAGGATGACGAGATCGAGGAGGTCGAGGTCGAGGAGGTGGTCGCCGCCACCCCCGCCCCGCGTGCCGAAAACGGCGAGGCTGCGGCCAATGGCAAGAAAAAGCGCCGCCGCCGTCGCAAGAAGAAGTCGGGCAATGGCGTGACCGCCACGGGTGACGAGGCGACTTCCTTGGATGCCGACGGTGACGATGGCGATGAGGACGGCGACGAGGTCGATGACGTTGCGGTTGACGTTGTGGCCGAGGTGGCCGTAGTCGAAGCGGCCCCGGATCCGGCGCCCGAGGCCGAGGCTCCGGTGAAAAAGACCCGCACCCGCGCCCCCCGCGGCAGCAAGGCCAAGGCCGCCGAAGCCCCGGCTGAGGCCCCCGCCGCCGAGCCCGAGGCCAAGCCCAAGCCGAAACCGCGCAGCCGCAAGCCCAAGGCCGAACCCGTTGCGGTGGTCGAAGCCGTGGAACCGACGCCCGCGCCGGAACCCGCACCGGCGCCCGAGCCTGTCGCTGCTGAAACCTTCCCGGCCGATCCGATCCTGACCGAGGCTGCGCCCTCGACCAATCTGGTCCCCGACCCGGAAAACACAGCGGCAGAAGACCCGTCCAAGCCCAAGCGCAAAGGCTGGTGGTCGCTCGGCCGCTAAGACCAAACTGAATTGAAAAAGGGCGGCTGGGAAACCAGCCGCCCGTTTGCTTGGGTCTCTGCAAGGGAAAGGGCGGCTGGTTTCCCAGCCGCCCCAGTCCGGTTACGCCAGTTCGGCATCCTCGGCCCGCCGCCCTTCGGCCTCACGGGCGGCTTCGATGCGCGCGCGGCGACGGCGGCTCACCTCATACCAGATCGCGATGCCCAGCGTGAACAGGATCAGCAGCAGCGCCAGTGCGTTGATCGTGGGCGTGATCCCCGAGCGCACCTTGCTGAACACATAGACCGTCAGCGTATCCGCCCCGCCCCGCGTGAACAGCGTGACGTTAAAGTTCTCGATCGACTGAAAGAACGAGATGGCCGCCCCCGCCCCCAGCGCCGGGTAAAGGTGCGGCAACAAGATGCGCCGCATCACCTGGGCATGGGTCGCGCCCAGATCCAGCGCCGCCTCCTCCAACCCCTGATCAAAGCTTTGCAGACGCGCCAGAACCAGAAGCATCACGAAAGACGCGATGTAGCTGACCTGCCCCAGCACCGACAGATGCAGACCCGAGCCCACCGAAAACTGGTTCCAGAACAGCAGCGTCGAAATCCCGATCACCACCCCCGGCACCAGAATCGGCGCAACCATCATCCCGTACAGGATCGACCGCACCCGCCCGTTGATCGAGTTGACCAGAATCGCCCCCGCCGTGCCCACCGGCACCGCGATGATGACCACCGCAATCGCCACCAGCACCGTGTTGCGCAGCGCAATCCAGATGCGGTTATCGTTCCACATCGCGATGAACCACTGGTCGGTAAAGCCCTTCCACGGGATGATCGTGGGCAGCTTGCTGTCATTGAACGCCGCCCCCCCCATCACCAGCAAGGGCAAGAGCAGATAGATCAGAAACGCGCCCATATAGACATGGAACAGGATGCGACTGTATTTTTGCATGTGTCCGCCCCCCTATTTCGCGATGTCTGAAAGTTTGACTTTGAACACCCACATCGCCAGCGTCACCACCAGAGTGCAGATCGTCAGCAGCATAAAGGCAAAGGCCGCCCCCGTGTTCCAGTCCTGCTCTTCCAGCATGATGCCCTGAATGGTCTGGGTGAACCACCCAGACGTGGTGGACCCCATGATCGCAGGCACCAGCAGCGACCCCGCCGACAGCATGAACACCATCACCGCGCCCGAGGCTATACCGGGCTTGGAATGCGGCAAGATCACCCGCCAGTGGATGCGCCACCACGGCGCGCCCAGATCATCCGCCGCCTCGATCTGGTTGCTGTCCAGCGATTGCATCGCATTATACAGCGGAAACACCATGAACAGCACATAGGTATAGACCAACCCGATGATCACCGGACTATACCCGCTGATCCAGCGAATCTCGGTGTCAATGATCCCCAGCGCAATCAGCACCGCATTCAGCGGCCCCTTCAGCGCAAGGATGATCCACCACGCAAACGACCGCAGCACCTCGGACACCCACAAGGGCACGAACAGCAGCAAGAACAGCGTCGGCAGCGATTTGGGGCTGACGATCTTGGCCAGATAATAGGCCAGCGGATAGGCCAGCAGGAACGTGACCAGCGTCACCACCCCCGAATACCACAAGGTATAAAGCAGCACCTTGACCCGGGGCGAAATCAGCACCTCGAATCCGAAAATCGACATCGGCACTTCGCCGCCAAAGATCCGCAGATAGTTGTTGATCGAATAGGTGTCCTTCGGACCGCCGACATCGACCACCGGCAGATAGGGCCGGAACGAGCTTTCCAGCAGTTTGAAATCAGGCAAGATCACCAGGATCACCAGCCAAAAGAACGTCAGCCCGACAAATCCCCAGGTCAGGCCCCGGCCATAGCGGCGCAGCAGATCATCCATGGCTCAGGCCCCCGCATTGGCGCTGTCGGGCAATATCGACGAATGGCGCGCATCAAAGGCCATGTGCATCTGCGCCCCCGACGCCGGGATCGGCGTCGATCCGTCGTTGCGCAACTCGGCCACCAGCGTGGTGCCATTGGTTGTGACGGCATGAACGGACACGAAATTCCCCTCGAACGCCACCTCGGTCAGCGTGACGGGAACCGAGTTTTCGGCCCCCGGTGCCGCCTGCAACACCATGTGTTCCGGTCGGACATACAGCTTCAACTTGCCCTCCGCCGCGTCAGCCAAACGCGCCCGGAAGGTGCCGATGGGCGTCGCAATGCTGGCCATGCCCTCGGCCCGGTTTTGCACATCGCCGCCCAGAATGTTGTTTTCGCCCACAAAGGACGCCACAAACCCGTTGACCGGGTTGTTGTAAATGTCACGCGGGTTCGCCACCTGCTGCAACCGGCCCTGAGACATGACGCCCACCCGGTCCGACATCGCCAACGCCTCGCCCTGATCATGCGTGATGTAGATGAACGTGACCCCGGTCCGCTTTTGGATAGCCCGCAATTCCGCCCGCATATGCTGGCGCAGCTTCAGGTCCAGCGCCGACAACGGCTCGTCCAGCAGCATCACCGCCGGCTCCACCGCCAGGGCCCGCGCAATCGCGACCCGCTGCTTTTGCCCGCCCGACAGCTGGCTGACCATCTTGTCGGCACTGTCATGCAAATCGACCAACGCCAGCAATTCCTCGGCCCGCTTGCGCCGCGTCGCCTTGTCCACCCCGCGCACTTCCAACCCAAAGGCTATGTTTTCCCAGATCGGCATCAGCGGAAACAGCGCCAGGTTCTGAAAGATCAGTGCCGTGGGCCGCTGGTTCGGCCGCTGGCCGCGCTGGTCCTTGCCACCGATGCGGATCACCCCCTCGGTCGGCTCGGTGAACCCCGAAATCATCCGCAAGATTGTGGTCTTGCCGCAACCCGACGGCCCCAGAAAGGAAAAGAACTCCCCCGGCTGAATGCTGACATTCACATGGTCAACAGCCCGGAAACTCCCGAAATCACAGCACACATTGTCAAGATCAATCCCAGCACTCATCGGACCGTCTTCCCCCTGTTATCGTTTTTGTTATTGCAGCCGCAGCTTATCAGGCCGGGCCTCTCCTGCAATGCAAAGCGCGGCCTTTTTGGCCCGCTACCTGACACTGTTCAAAATAGATGCGCCGGGCCCAATGGACCCGGCGCACCGTCAGACAATCCTCAGATCAGGACGCCTTGTACTTGT
The DNA here is from genome assembly GCA_945871285.1 of Pseudorhodobacter antarcticus. GTDB lineage: Bacteria > Pseudomonadota > Alphaproteobacteria > Rhodobacterales > Rhodobacteraceae > Stagnihabitans. The sequence goes on from CAMBWO010000235.1 coordinate 5,103, forward strand.
CGGCATATTCACCGCGCTTGGCAATGAACTCGGCCGACTGGTCGGGCCACCACCACAGGGCGGCCAGCTTGGCGTCGTCAAAGGCGCTGTTGTAATAAGCGGCCACTTCGGCGCTCATCAGGTCAGCCGACCCCTTGCCCACCGGGTTGGACGAGAAGGCGGTCGCCCACATCGCAGCACCCTCGGCGGTCGAGATCCACTTGGCCAGTTCATGCGCCTGGTCGACGTTGACCGCGTTCTTCATCAGAACAAAGCCCTGGTGCCATGCAAAGGCACCCTCAACCGGGGCGGCATAGCCATAGCCGTCGTTGCGCAGGTTGTAGCCGGTCGAATCCCAGCACAGGCCGACGGTCGCGCCGTTTGCCACGAAACCGGCATTGGCTTCGTTCTCGCCCGACCAGAACTGAACCACGTTGCCCTTGGCCTTGACGGCCTCGGCTAGCGCGATGTCCCACAACTCGACCATGGCGCCCATGTCGGTATAGCCGTCCATCCACGGACGCGGCAGTTTGCCGGTCGCATCCAGCCAGCGGCCCATGGCAGCCAGGGCCGAGTGCGGACGCACAACAGCTTGGTTGGCCGGGTCAAACAGCGCGCCAAGCGAGGCAGGCTCGCCCAGAACGGCGGTGTCTTTCTTGTAAACGATGGCTTCGGTGCCCCAGTTCGACGGAACGTAGAACAGCGCGCCGCCAGCGTCACGGCTGCGGGTGCCGGCATTGCCATCGGCCAGGCCCGGCAGATAGTTGTCCATCGCCAGCTTGGCCGGGTCCCATGCGCCCAGCAGGCCGTTCGAATTCCAGCCACCCCAACGGTCGATGGTCGGCTCGATCATGTCGATCCCGCCGGCTTCGACGGCCACTTTCGCCTGGGCGAACATTGTGTCCTGGTCGGGCTGCTCGGTGAAGTTCACCGTGATGCCGGTGGCCGCGGTAAAGGCCGGGAACACCTTTTCGGCCAGATCGGGATAGCCCGCCCAGCCGGTGAAGTTCAACTCGCCCGACGAGGCCAGTGCCTTGCTGGAAATCAGCGCAGGGGCCGCCAGGGCACCCACACCCACAGCCGTCGACTTGATAAAGCCACGGCGGCTTACAGTAGTATTGGTCACGTCAAAGTCTCCCTTTGTTGTCCGTTTTCGACGGATATCATCCGGGGCATGATGATCTGCCCCGTTCCATTTGTCCGGTCTGTCGGGGGCGCATGACACGTCTGCAACCCCGCCGGTCCGAAACATGGGCAGACCATACATTGTGACGGGGTGGGGGAGTCAACTGCGCTGTGTGACTTGCCCTGTCACATTCTTTAAATCTTCAAAAAACGCCCCGCGCAGCGCCAAAAATCCGGGCGCAGCCCCCCGCCCAAGCGCTAATTCGCCCCCCGATTGCACGATGCGCGACTCAGTCGAGGGTCCGGCGATAGCGCAGCAGGGCCGCCAGCACGATCACCGCCATGATCGCGACAATCGCCACCATGTCCTGCCCCACCTCGGCCATCCCCGCCCCTTTCAGCATCACCTTGCGGGTCAACCGCAGGAAATGCGTGGCCGGAATGGCGCTGCCAATCGCCTGCGCCCATCCGGGCATCCCCGCAAAGGGAAACATGAACCCCGACAACAGGATCGACGGCAGCAGCGTGAAAAACGACAGTTGCATCGCCTGCATCTGGCTGCGCGACAGGGTCGAAATCAGGAACCCCAGCGCCAGATTGGCGATGATATACAGGTTGAACCCCGCAAAGAACGCCCAAGCATCGCCCAAGAATGGCACATCAAACACCACCTTGGCCGCCAGCAGAAACACCCCGGTTTGCACATAGCCGACCAACACATAGGGCGCGATCTTGCCCAGCATCACCTCGATCGGCCTGACCGGCGTCGCCAGCAACGCCTCCATCGTGCCGCGCTCCGTCTCGCGCACGATGGCCACGGCGGTGATCATCACCATCGTCATCGACATGATGATGGCCAGCAGCCCCGGCACGATGTTCGTCGCCGTCCGCCCCTCGGGGTTATACTGCCGGTGCAGCGCAATCCCCACCGGCCCCTCACCCTGCGCGGCCTGCCGCAACGGCCCCACCATCACCTCGGCCACCGCCCCCGCCACAATCCCCGACAGCGCTGCCACCGCCGCCCCACTCGCCGCCGGGTCCGACGCATCCGCACTCAGCAATATCTGCGGTTTCAACCCCCGCACCACATCCCGCTCAAACCCCGGCGGGATCACCACCACGAAACTCGCCGTGCCGTCACGCAGCGCCAGATCGCCCTC
>CAMBWO010000236.1 GCA_945871285.1 Pseudorhodobacter antarcticus
ATGCTATCTTCTGCCAGTCAAGTTTCCGCGTCTCAAGTCCGCCGGAACTCCTGCCTTGCGATTGGAAAGCAGCCAAGCCTGCAAAGGTGCGTCGGCGCGGGATGCTTTCAATCAGTCCGGCCAATTCAGGATGGTCCGCTCCCTTGACAACCAGACCTCTTCGATCGGAGTGCTTATGATCTGGTTCGAGAGTTGCGCCTTCTCGAGTTCTTCGACCAGACGCTCAGCAACCACATGCTTTTCCTGCGGATGGAGATTGCATGGGTCGAGGAAGAAATGGCCATGCTCGATCTCGTGGTCGCGGACAATGACCGGCCGGTTGCCGGTGGCAAGGCGCATGGCGAGGTTCCAGGCGGTGATCCGCGCGTCGTTCGAATTGATCGACACTTTTAGCCGGTCAAGCGGGTTGTTGGTGGGATCGGGAACAATCGTCGCGGACACCCCAGGGCGGTCCGCAAGCGCCGTGAGCCAGGTTTCCAGCGCCTCCCGCTCCCGTACCCTGATCGCGGCGTGATCGCGTGTCTTCCAGGCGGTGAGCGCAGCGCTGACCCCAAGGATCGTCTCCTTGCCAACTTTCATGCCGCGTCCGATGCCGCGGTTCTGAAGGTAGCAGGCACGGATCAACTCCTTCGACCCCGCGACGATGCCCGAAGTCGGGCCGCCAAGAAATTTGTGACCGGAATAGACCACCAGGTCGGCGCCCTGTTCAAGGAAGGTCCGCAGATCGTATTCGGATGCAGCGTCGACGATCACCGGGACGCCGCGTGCGTGGGCGACCTCGACGAAAGTCTGGAATGGCACCTGAGCATAGTCGACGACATGGTGCGACACGACAAACAGGGCCGCAGCAGTCCGGTCAGTGATGGAGCCGGCCAGTTGGTAGGCGGATGCTGACGTCGCCTGGCCCACTGGTACGACCCTGGCACCAGCCAGCCGGACCATCTGCTCTACCGGCGCACCGAAACTCACCATATGGCCCGAGAGCATGAGCACCTCATTCTTGAGCGCACTTGCGTCAGGCAGTCGCTCGATGGCAAGCAGATCGGTGCCGGTCATCATGGCAGCGACCGCAACGGTGATACCCGAGGCGCAGGATGCGGTGACGAACCCGGCCTCGGCGCCGGTCAGATCCGCGATCACCGTGCTGGCGTAGCGGTGCAGAGCGCTCATGTCGAAGAATTGCGGCAGGCCGCGGCTCATGGCTTCGATGGCCTCTGGCACCGCAATCGAGGCGCCGAGCGATGTCATGGTGCCGGACACGTTGACGATCTGGCGGAGGCCGAGTTCGGGACGGATATCGTTGGACATGGTGCAACCTCCTGGAGTTCTTTGGGCTTAATCAGGCCATTTCAATAGGCCCGCGGTGGATTTGCCTGGCGCCGCCATGGCGTCAGCCGGGCGTGTGGTCGACACTATTTCCGCGAGCCGCCGCCCGACGGTCTCGGCCTCGCCGGGATGAAGGTTGCATGGATCGAGCCAGAACCGGCCCTGTTCGGCCTGATGTCCACGTACCATGATCGGCGGTTCACCAGCCGCCAAGGTCGATACGAGACCATAGGCGGAAAAGCCGCTTTCGGGCTTCACCCGCACTTCCAGACGATCGACAGGATTGTTTGTGGAATCGGGCGATACACGTGTCTCGATCCCCTTGTGACCGGCAAGGCTCTCTCGCCAAAGCTCGATCACCGCTGTTTCACGCGCCTTGATCCCGGCGTGGTCCCGGACTTCCCAGGCTTCAAGCGCCGCGATCAGGCCGACGATGCTCTCCTTGCCCACTTTCATGCCGCGTCCGATGCCGCGGTTCTGCAGATAACCGGCACGGATCAGATCCTTGCGGCCAGCGACGACGCCTGACGTCGGGCCACCCAGGAATTTGTGGCCGCTGTAGACGGCGATGTCGGCGCCCTCGGCGATGAAGCGGCGAAGGTCATACTCGGCAGCGGCATCGACAATCACCGGGACGCCTTTGGAGTGACAGATCGCGACAAACTCGGGCAGGCTGAGCATGCCATAGCTGATGGTGCTGTGCGCCACGGTATAGATGCCGGCGGCGGTGTTTGCAGTGATAGCCTCTGCGACCTGATAGGGTTGGCACGCGCTCACCGAACCGGCGAGGACCGGGGTACCACCCGCGATCCGAATTGCCTGGTCGATGCTGTTGCCGTAGGCAGCATTGTGGCCGTATTGCAGGATCACTTCGGTCTTGAGACCGGTCGTATCAAGCGGCAGCCGTTCTATGGCGAGCAGTGCTGCTCCGGTCATGGCGGCTGCGACCGACAAGATGATGCCACCGGCCGCCGACGATGCCACGAACCCGGCCTCGGCCCCCGTCAGGCGCGCGATGACGTGGCTCGCGGCCCGCAGCAGATCGTCCATTTCCACAAATTCTGTTGCGATTTCGGCCATTGCCTTGATGGCTTCGGGCACCATGATGGAGGCGCCAAGCGCCGTCATGGTGCCCGATGCGTTGATGATCGGTCGCAGACCCAGTCGCTCACGGATCGGCAGGTTGGTGGCATCGGTCGAATTTACGGGCATGACATTTCCTCGACTAGGTCCGCAGTTCAAAGATTGCTTCGATCTCGACCGTGATGTTGTTGGGCAGCGACGATACGCCGATGGCTGAGCGGGCGTGCGTACCGATCTCGCCGAACACCGCGCTGAACAGGTCCGAACAACCGTTGATCACGTCAGGGTGGGCCGCGAAGTCGTCCGTGGCGTTGACGAAGCCCAAGACCTTCACCACCTGGATGACCCGATCGAAATCCTCTACCGCAGCAGACAATACCGACAGGATGTTGAGCCCAGTGAGACGTGCGTGGTCGTAGGCAGCGTCGCGGGTCACATCCTTGCCGACCTTGCCCTGATGCATTGATCCGTCGGCTTCACGCGGGCCTTGCCCGGAAATGAAGACCAGCGACCCGGCGCGGACAAAATTGCGGAAGTTGCCTACCGGCTTGGGAATGGGCGGCAGCCTTAGCCCGAGCGCTTTCAGTCGATCCAGATGTGTCAAATTCGGTCTCCTGATTGGGCAGCTAGTGAGTTGTCGCGCTGAAGCGTGACAGGAAGTTGCGCAGGCGTTCGTTGTCCGAGACCTGCGCCATCAATGCGTCGGGGGATCCCTGCGCCGAGATGGTCCCGTCCGTCATGAACACGATCCGGTCGCTGGCATCGCGGGCAAAGCCGATTTCATGCGTGACAATCATCATGGTCATGCCGTCCGCGGCGAGTTGGCGCACGACGTCCAGCACCTCGTTGACCAGTTCGGGATCAAGCGCCGAAGTAATCTCGTCAAGCAGCAGGATCTTTGGACCTAGGGCGACGGCGCGGGCAATGCCGACGCGCTGTTGCTGGCCACCCGACAGTTCGGATGGCAGGCTCTTGGCCTTGTGCGCCAAGCCGACGCGGTCCAGCCAGTGCCGGGCAATTTCTCGCGCCTCGTTGAGTGGTTTCTTGAGCACGCGGCGCGGCCCGAGCATCACGTTCTCTTCTGCCGTAAGATGTGGGAACAGGTTGAAGCTCTGGAACACCATGCCGGTTTCGGCTCGCATCGAGGCGAGGTCGACCTCGCTGCGCTTCTTGCCGCCTGCACTGTCGACATAGCCGACTTCGCGGCCATCGATCTTGATCGAGCCGCCGTCATAGGCTTCGAGAAAATTGACGCAGCGCAACAGTGTGGTCTTTCCGCTGCCGGATGGGCCGATCACCGTCACCACCTCGCCGGCGGCGACGTCAAGATCCACTGACTTCAGCACCTGGATCATGCCAAAGGATTTGGTCAGGCGGGCAATCTGCAACAGGGGGGGCGCTGACATGGAGCTCATTCCTTGATGTAAGCGAAACGCCGTTCCAGCAGTCTGCTCATGCTGGAGAGGCTGTAGTTGATGGCGAAATAGATCAACGCGCCCGCGACATAGAGCGGCATTGCCTCATAGGTCCTGCCGATCACCTGGTTGATCGCAGTCATCAGGTCCACCACTCCGAGCAGCGATACGAGCGCACTGCCCTTGACCGCATCGGTTACGCCGTTGATCCAGGGCGGCAGAAAGCGGCGGATTGCTTGCGGAAAGATGACGTAACGCAAGCGTTGACTGAAGATCAGGCCGATCGATTTGGCGGCTTCCATTTGGCCACCGGGAATCGAAGACACGGCGCCTCGGACGTATTCGATCACTTGGGCCGTCTTGAACAGTGTCAGCGCCAGCACCGCTGCCCAGAAGGAACTAAGATTGAGCCCCAGCGGCGGTAACCCGTAGTAGACCGCAAAGATCAGAACAAGGATCGGGATGCCTCGGACGCAGTCGGTCAGAAGCCGGATCAACAAACGCAACGGTAGCGGGCCATAGATCAGCCCGACGCCGAGCACGACGCCGGCGACAAGCGACAAAGCCACAACGATCAGCGAGACAAGCAGCGTCATGCCAAGGCCGCCCATCAGATACGGAAGGGAATAGATGATCGCTTCCAACATCTCAGCGATCCACCCGAAAGCGGCGCTCTAGCAGCCGAAGCCCGAAGAGAATCAGGTATCCGGCGGCGAGGTACATAACGGTGGTCACGGCATAAACCTCGACGATGCGGAAGGTCCGGTTGTTGATCCACTGCGCGCCGAAAGTGAGCTCGGGGACGGCGATGACCGACGCGATCGAGGTATCTTTAAACAATGAAATGAAGGTGTTGGATAGAGACGGCAGGGTAATCCGGGCCATTGTCGGAAGCCGCACGTAAAGCAGGCGCTGCCAGGGCGTCAGCCCCATCGCCTTGCCGGCATCCAGCAGCCCCCGGGGCACTGCGTCCAACCCGGAGCGAAACACCTCAACCAGATAGGCACCGGAATAGATCGAAAGGGTCGCAACGAATGAGACCTGCGCTCCGTACCTGATATCTACGACGGTCGGCAGCCCGTAGAACACCAGATAGACCAGCAGCAACAACGGCACATTGCGTATGAATTCGACATAGCCCGAAATCATCGCCCGGACTATTCTGCCGGAAGAAACGTACAGGATCGCCAGCGTCAGCCCGATCAGCGCACCGATTGCGATGGCGACCAGCGCCAGCTCAATGCTCAGGATCAATCCGTACCACAACTTGTCGAAGTTGTGCCAGATCTGGGTGAAGCTCAGTTGGTAGCCCATGCCTGCTCCGATGAACCAGCCGGTCCGTGACCGGCGCCGACGGAATGCTGAAGGCCGACCTCGCGAAAGACGCCGGCCTTCAATGGGTCAGATCGACGGGAAGCCGGTCTTACGGGCCGGAACCTTGGTTCCGAAATATTCCAGAAATGCGGCGTCATAGAGCGCGTTGTCATTGCCGAACATGGCGATTTCGAAGGTCGTGTTGACAAACCACAGCCAGTCCAGATCGCCCTGACGGATTGCTGCTCCGTAAAGCATGGATTCCCATGCATATCCGCAGTCGAAGTAGCGGTCAGGATTGCGCGCGACCAGCCATTTGACGGTTGACAGGTCGACCGCTGCCCCATCGGCGCGGCCGGCATCGAGTGCAGCGATGACGTTGGCCTGGGTGTCGATTTGCATCACCTGGGCGCCCGGCAGCACCTTGTGCACGGCCTCCTCTGCCCCGACATTCTGAAGGATGGAGATGCGGGTATCGGCACCACCGGCCAACAATTCGTCGAACGTTTTCATCGTGCCTGTCGGGCTGGTCAGCAGCGACACGCCCTCGACGTAGTAGGGGCGCGGGAAAGCCACCAGCTGTGCCCGGTTGGCTGACATCGTCATGAACTGAATCGTGATGTCGACCTTGCCGGTCACGATATTGGGGATGCGTTGCGCCGGGTCCTGCAGGACAAATTCGACCTTGGTGTCGTCATCGAACAGGCCCTTGGCGAGGATCTTGGCCATCGTGATGTCCATGCCCACCAGTTTGCCCGCCTCATCTTCGAAATGCCATGGTGCATTGGTGCTGCCGGTGCCCACGATCAGGTATCCCCGGTCAATCACCGAGCGCAACAGGCTGTCTGGCGCCGACTGCGCCGCTGCCGTCTGCGCGCTCAATGTAACCATGCCAGCGGTGCCCGCTAACAGCGCCCCGCCCATGCCGAGCTTTAGGAAATCCCGGCGGATAGAATCTTCTGTCATAGTCGCCTCCCTTTGCCATAGTGTGGGTATTTCGCCTAAGCATCAGGATGCTGAGGCTTTGTCTGGTATACCGGACAGAAGTCCAGTATTTAAGACACTATTGGTAAACTGCCTTAGTTGGCAATATAGGATCGACGTCCGTGAATGAAGGAAACACCGCTCGCACTTTAGCTCCGATCGCACTTGGGGGAAGCCGAGAGCGCGGTATTGACCGCGTACTGACGCTTTTCGCGTATTTGAATGCCTGTGGCCGGCCGGTTCGCATCGCTGATCTTCCAAAGGCCCTCGGCGCTCCGCGCTCCACAATCTACGAGATTGTGCGGGTGCTGGCGGAAGCCGGCATGGTCGAGGTTACCGGCAACGACAACAAGGTGTTTTTTGGCAGGGCAATGTATCTCTATGGAACCAGCTATTTCCGCAGTAACGACCTGATTCGGCGCGGCTCGTCCGAAGTCGAAGCGCTGTCGACCTTGACTGGCGAAACCAGCGAATTGTGCATGTTGAACCGCAACCGGCAGGCCATCATCCACACTCATCCTGGGTCGCGGCCGATGCGCATCAGTTCGCAGGTGGGTTCGCAGTTTCCGATTCCATGGACCGCTTCCGGCCGACTTCTCTTGTCGCAGAAGAGTCCTGATGAGATTCGCGATCTGATCCAGCCCGACGACCTGATCCTGCCAGATCGCCGCGTAGTGGACATCGAAAGGTTCATCGAGGAATGCATCGACGCGCGCGGCAAAAGCGTTGTGATCACGCGGGGGTTGATCAACAGCTTTTCCCAATGCCTCGCAGCCCCTATTCTGGGTATAGATGGCGAAGTGCAGGCGACAATATGCTTGGTGCTGTCCATCGAAGTCAGCGACGACCAACGCGCTGTGTTGCAGGAGCAACTGATTGCCAGTGGCCGCAATCTCTCGATGGGCACTGTCAGAACAAAGCTGACTTGAGCCTTCCAGAACTTGGCCCGGCATCGCCGCATGACAAGACACAGCCCATTTCGAAAATAGGAAGCCAACCTCGAGATCATCCACCTGATCGTGATAATGCATATGCGTTACCCGAGATCACTTCGGAACGCCGAGGATCTGATTTTGGTGCGACTGATCGAAATCTTCCGAGAGCCTGTGCGGTCTTGCCGGAAGAAGTCCCAGCAGATCTCCCCGGTAAGTCATGTCGACGGCCGTTTGGAGTTCATGTGCATGCAGATTAGACGGCTAAGTCCCAGAGAAGGTTCGATGGCAGTCGCGTTCCCTCCGCCA